>NZ_JBSFNM010000033.1:0-99237 GCF_053587085.1 Kitasatospora sp. NPDC003701 | reverse complement strand
CCGGGCCGCGCGCCCCCCCGCCACAAACGTGCCGACAAGGTGTAGGGGGCGGGGGGGGTGATCACCCCGCAGGCGCCCTGCTGCCGTGTCGGCGCCGTCCTCACTCCTCGGTGGGCCCGAGGTCGGGAGCCTCCTCGAACCGGACGGCACGGCCGGCGGGCGCCGCGTGCAGCTCCAGCACGGTGATCTCGTTCGCTCCCGGGCGCAGGACGGGACCGGGCACGTAGAGCGAGCGCTGCGGGCCCCGGGACCAGTACCGGCCGAGGTGGAAGCCGTTGACCCAGACGTTGCCCTTGGTCCAGCCGGGCAGGTGCAGGAAGGTGTCGGCGGGCTCGTCCACGTGGACGGTCCCGCGGTGGAAGGCGGGGCCGACGACCGGCGTGCCGGTGGTGAAGGCGAGTCCGTCGAGGGAGGTCAGCGGCAGCGGCAGGTTGGTCCACCCGCCCAGGTCCTCGCCGTCGAGCCGGACCGGGCCGGCCAGGCCCTTCGGATCGTGCAGCCCCTGGCCGTAGTTGACCCTGCCCTGGTTCTCCACCAGCAGGGTCAGCACGCTGTCGGACCAGGGCACCGTGAAGGCGATGGCGTGCTCGTGGCGCTCACGCTCCAGGACGCCGACCGGCTGGCCGTCGACGAAGACCTGTGCGCGGTCGCGGACGTCGGCCAGCTCCAGCACCGCCGGGCCGGACCGCGGCAGCACGGTCTCGTAGAGGACGAACCCGAAGTCCTGCCCCAACTGCTCCATCGTGAGCGGCCGGTCCGAGTGCACGGGGCTGCCGAGCGCCGGGCGGTTCTCGAACAGCGGGGCGGTGTCGGGCAGCGGCACGGTGCGGGCGGCGAGCTTCGGCCCCGGCGCGGGTACGGGGGCGTCGGGGACCGGGGCGTACTTCGCGATGACGTCACGGAAGGCGCGGTACTTCTCCGTGGGGTCACCGGCCTCGTCCAGCGGGGCGTCGTAGTCGTAGGAGGTGACGGTGGGACGGTAGGTGTGCTTGTCGTTGGCGCCGTTGGTGAATCCGAAGCTGGTGCCGCCGTGGAACATGTAGAGGTTGACCGAGGCGCCGGTGGACAGCAGGTCGTCCAGCTCCTGTGCGGCCTGTTCGGCCGGGCGGACGACGTGGTGCCCGCCCCAGCGGTCGAACCAGCCGATCCAGAACTCCGTGCACATCAGCGGTCCGGTGGGCCGGTGGGCGCGCAGGGCGGCGAGCCCCTCGCGGGAGCGGCTGCCGAAGTTGGCCGTGGCGAGGGTGCCGGGCAGGGAGCCGCGGGCCAGGTCGACCGGCTGGTCGCAGGTGAACAGCGGGACGTCGACACCGTGCCGGCGCAGCAGGGCCGCGAGGTGTTCGAGGTGGGAGGTGTCGTCGTCGTAGGCCCCGAACTCGTTCTCGACCTGCACGGCCACCACCGGGCCGCCCCTGGTCGCCAGGCGTTCCACGACCGGGGGGAGCAGGCGGTCGAAGAAGTCCTCCACCGCCGCGAGGTAGTCGGGGTGCTGGCTGCGCAGCTTGATGCCGGGGCGGTCGAGCAGCCAGGACGGCAGGCCGCCGCCCTCCCATTCGGCGCAGATGTAGGGGCCGGGGCGGAGCAGGACGTGGAGCCCTTCGGCGGCCGCCAGGTCGAGGAAGGCCGGGAGGTCGAGACCGCCGTCCATCCGGAAGGTGTCGGCGGTCGGCTGGTGGAGGTTCCAGGCGACGTAGGTCTCGACGGTGTTGAGGCCCATGAGCCTGGCCTTGCGCAGCCGGTCGGCCCACTGGTCCGGGTGGATCCGGAAGTAGTGCAGTCCGCCGGAGATGATGCGGAAGGGTGCGCCGTCGAGGGTGAAGTCGTTTCCATCGATCTGGAGGACTGGCATGGTGCTGCTAACTCCTGGTGGGGTCGGGCGGTGGCCGGGAACCGGCGCCGGCCCCCGCCGCGCTCGGCCGGCGGCGGGGGCGGGCGCCGGGGCGGTCACGGTGTCGTGATCTTGAAACCCTGCTGGTTGCCGTAGTCGGTGATGCGCTTCTGCCACGCCGTCAGGCCCTGGTTGATGCCGCTGCCGAAGCTCGGGCCGACGGTGTCCTTGAACACCGAGTTGGCGTACACCTGGAAGGGGAGGTACTGCCAGCCCTTGCCCACCGCGGCGGAGGAGGCGGCGAACACCTGGTTGGCCTGCTGGCCGCCGAGGGAGTCGAGCGGCCGGTCCAGGAACGCCTGGTCCTTGAGGAGTTCGGTCGTGGCGGGGAAGAGGCCGTTCTCGTTGAGCGAGCGGACGGCCTGCGGGTCGGAGTTGAGCCACGTCGCGAAGGCGGCGGCGGCGGCCTTGTGCTTGCTGGTGGCGGGGACCGCGACGGCCGAACCGCCGTTCTCGGAGGTGACGTTGTCGCCCGCGTTCCACTGCGGCACCGGCGCGGCCCGCCAGTTCTTCGAGGTGTCGGGCATGGTGGCGGCGAGGTTGCCCGGCGCCCAGGCGCCGATGATCCACATGGCGTACCGGCCGCTGTTCATCGACTGCCACCACTCGTTGGTCCAGCCGGGGCTCGTGTCGACGAGCTTGCGGTCGACCAGGGACGTCCAGAGGTCCGCCACCTTCTTGGCGCCGGGGTCCTGGAGGTCGACGCCGACCGCGGTGTCGCCCTTCTGCTGGAAGGGCCGGCTGCCGGCCTGCCACATCAGGCTGTCGAGGCCGCCGGCGTCACCGGGGTCGATCGAGGTGATGAACCGGTCCTGGCCGGACTCCTTGATCTTCACTGCGGCGGCCTCGAACTCGGCCCAGGTCCTGGGCGGTTCGATGTGCAGCTCGTCGAGGAGCTTCTTGTTGTAGAACATCGCCATCGGCCCGGTGTCCTGGGGGACGGCGTAGACGCCGCCGTTGAGGGCGACCTGTGACCACGCCGAGGGGGTGAACTTGGCCTCCAGCCCGGCGGCGCCGTACTCCTTGAGGTCCACGAGCCGCTTGGACAGGGCCAGTTCGGGCAGTGCGAAGTACTCGATCTGCGCCACGTCCGGTCCACCGCTGCCGGCCTTGATCGCGGTCTGGAGCTTCGTGTACTCGGCCGCCGACTGTCCCGCGTTGACGATGTCGACCTTGATCTTGGGGTACTTCTGCTGGAACAGGGCGACGGTCTTGTCGATGTTCGGGGCCCAGGTCCAGAAGGTGAGCGTGGTGGGCGTGTCGAGGGCCCGGGCCGGGTCGGTGGCGTCCTCGGACGAGGCGCCGCCGTCCGAGCCGCAGGCGGCCAGGGCGAGGACGAGCGCGGCGGCGGGCGCCAGCGCCAGGAGTCTGCGGCGGGCCGGGGTGCGAGGGGGCGTCATCGGGGTTCCTTGCTGTGGGAGGGGTGCGGGAGGAGGCGGTGCGGCGTGGTCATTCCTTGACGCTGCCGGCGGCCAGTCCGGACTGCCAGAAGCGCTGGAGGAAGAGGAAGGCGACGACGAGCGGCACGATGGCGAGCACGCTCCCGGTGACCACGAGGGGGTAGAAGTTGTCGGTGGTGGCGCCGCTGCCGGCGGCGCCGGTCGCCATCGCGTTCCACTGGTTGAGGCCGACCGTGAGCGGGAACCACTGCGGGTCGCTGAGCACGATCAGCGGCAGGAAGTAGTTGTTCCAGGTCGCCACCAGGGCGAAGAGGAGGACGGTGACGAAGCCGGGACCGAGCATGCGCAGGGAGACGGTGAAGAAGGTCCGCAGCTCTCCCGAGCCGTCGATCCGGGCCGCCTCCAGCAGGGAGTCGGGCACCGCCTCGGCGGCGTAGACCCGCATCAGGTAGACCCCGAACGGGCTGACCAGGGAGGGCAGGAGAACGGCCCAGGGGGTGTCGACCAGGCCGGCCTCGCTGAACAGGAGGTAGGTCGGGACGGCCAGGGCCGTCCCGGGGATGGCGACGGCGCCGAGGATCAGGGCGGCGACGGCGCCCCTGCCGCGGAACCGGTACTTCGCGAGGCCGTACCCGGCGGCGGTGGAGATGAAGGCCGCGCCGCCCGCGCCCACGACGGCGTAGAGCAGCGTGTTGGCCAACCAGCGCAGGTAGATGCCGTCGTCGTGGGTGAGGACGTCGCCGACGTTGTCGAACAGCTGGAAGCTGCGGCCGAACCAGAGGCCGAAGCTGTCCAGCAGCGATCCGGCGTCCTTGGTACTGGCCATCAGCAGCCAGAGCAGCGGGACCAGGGCGTACGCGAGCAGTCCGGCCATGGCCAGGGTGAGCGCGGTGCTGGGGCGGCGGCCGGTCCGGCGCCGGCGGGAGGAGGTCCTGACACTCACTTGCCCTGCCCCTTTCGCGTCGACCGGAACTGCACGGCGTAGGCGGCCACCGCGGTGACGGCGCCCAGGACCACGGCGACAGCGGCCGAGTAGTTGAACTGCTGGCCGTTGAAGGCCAGGTTGTAGGCGTACATGTTGGGCGTGTAGCTGGTGGAGATGACGCCCGGTGCGAGCGACTGCATGACGTTCGGCTCGTTGAACAGCTGGAACGTGCCGATGACGGAGAACACGGTGGCCAGGAGGAGTGCCGGCCGCAGCGCCGGGAGCTTGATGCTCCACGCCTTGCGGAACTCCCCGGCGCCGTCCACCTCCGCCGCCTCGTAGAGCTCGTGCGGCACGGTCCGCAGCGCCGCGTAGAGGATCAGCATGTTGTAGCCCACGTACTCCCAGGTCACGACGTTGCCGATGGAGGCGAGCATCCAGGACGAGCCGAGCAGGTCGGGCACGTCGGTGCGGAGCACCTCCCCCACCTGGCCGATCAGCCCGAAGCGGTCGCCGTACAGGTATCCCCACATCAGTGACGCGACGACGGCGGGGACGGCGTAGGGGACGAAGATCCCGATCCGGAACAGGCCGGGCCAGCGCAGCCGGCCGCTGTCCAGGGCCAGCGCCGCCGCGAGCGCGAGGAGCAGCATCACCGGGACCTGGACGACCAGGAACAGGGCGACCCGGCCCAGGCCCGCCCTGAACAGGTCGTCGGTGAGGGCCCGCCGGTAGTTGTCCAGACCGACGAAGACCGTGCCGCCGACCAGGCGGTCCTGGAAGAAGCTGAGGTAGGCGGCGTATCCCAGCGGAGCGACGATGCCGATCAGGAACACGACGAGGAAGGGTGCGAGGAACACGTAGCCGAAGGCCCCGTGCCCGGGCCGCCCGGTGCGGCGAGCCCGTCGTGGCCGGGGCGTCGGCTCGGGTGGGCGTGCCGGGTTCGGCAGGGTGGTGGTGGAGAGGGGTGACGTGGTCACGGGTAGGGCCCTTCGTGGCGAATGTTTGCGCCAACATGACGATGATGTTGAGTGTTGACCGCCGGCTCACGGGCGTCAAGACACCGAAACATTGCGATGCGACTTCGTGACCGGCATCAATCGCATCCGAAAGTGCCTGCCGGCACCCCGTCCGGCGGGGCACGCAGAGCCGCCGATCCCTGGAAATCCGCAGGTCACAGCCCGTTCATCGACTTCGGCACCGTCGAGCCGCGCACCGTCGGGCCGGCCCGCACGGCGGTCGCCTCCGAAAGTTTCCGCCCGAAGTCGAACAGATGAGCCGCTCGAACCGGACGTGAAACAACAGAGATCGACAGGCTCGGGCAGCCACCTCCGTACGCCGGGGCGGCCGGCGGCGGCCCGGTCCCCGGCGGCCGTACCGCTCCCGCCGACGGTGCGGACCGCCGGCCGAGCACCGGGACGACGTGCCCGGGCCGCTCGTCACGACCGTTACGATGTTCACGCAGACATAGGAAAGGGGTGGCGGTATGGACTCCGCGGACAATCCCACGGCGACCACGCGCGTCGCACGGCGACCGGCCTCGCAGGCGGACGTGGCGGCCCTGGCGGGAGTCTCCGCGCAGACCGTCTCCCGGGTCGCCAACAACCGCTCCAACGTGGAGCCGGAGACGCGCGAACGCGTGCTCTCCGCGATGCGCATGCTCGGCTACCAGCGCAACAGCGCCGCCCGGGCCCTCACCCTCGGCCGCTTCCACGCCCTCGGCGTGGTGACCTTCGACATCACCGCCCAGGGCAACGCCCGCACCCTGGCCGCCATCTCGCGCGCCGCCCAGTCGTCCGGCTACTCGATCAGCGTGGTCTGCGTCGAGAACGAGACGGAGGACGCCGTCCAGCAGGCGGTCCGCCAGCTCACCGACCAGGCCGTCGACGGACTCGCCGTCATCGAGGCCCAGATCCTCGACCGGCCGGGCTTCGACGCGTCGTCCGGAGTGCCGGTGGTCGTGGTGGACGGGGACCCGGCGCGGCGGCACTCCTCGATCGACACCGACCAGGCCGCGGGGGTCACGGCGGCCGTCCGGCACCTCCTCGACCTCGGGCACCGCACGGTCTGGCACCTCGGCGGACCGCAGAACTCCCACGCGGCGCGCCGCCGCGCCGCCGCCTGGCACGACGCCCTCAAGGCCGCCGGGGCGCCCGTCCCGCCGGTCCGGTTCGGTGACTGGACGGCCGCCTCCGGCTACGAGCTCGGGAAGCGGATCGCCTCGACTCCGGACGTCACCGCCGTGTTCGCCGCCAACGACCAGCTCGCCCTCGGCCTCGTCCGCGCGCTGCACGAGGCCGGCCGCCGGGTGCCGGAGGACGTGAGCGTGGTCGGTTTCGACGACATCCCCGAAGCGGCCTACTTCCTCCCCCCGCTGACCACCGTGCGGCAGGACTTCGAGCAGGTCGGCCGCCAGTGCGTGGCCCTGCTCCTCGACCAGATCGATCCGCCGCGGAGCGGGGAGTCCGCCGTCACGGCCGTCTCGGTCCTGCCGCAGCTGGTGGTCCGGGCCAGTACGGCCGCACCGCCGGCGACGGCCCGGGGCTGAGCGCCACCGGGCCGGGCGGTGCGCCCCTCGTACCGTTCGAGGGGCGCACCGAAGGGTGGGCCGGTACCGGTCGTGCGGGTCAGACCGTGACGGTCCGGCGGCCGAACTGCTGGTTGGCCCCGGTGCCGCAGGTCCACTGCTCCAGCGCCGTGCCGTCCCAGGTGGACTGGTTGATGACGTCGAGGCACTTGCCACTGTGGCGGGCCGTCAGACGGACGTAGCCGCTGCCGTCCTTGACCTTCTGGACCTGCCACTGCTGGGAGGCGCCGCCGTTGCAGGTGTTCTGCACCACGAGCGCACCGTCGGCCGTCGAGGAGCCGTCGACGTCGAGGCACTTGCCGCTGTGCCGGGCCATGATCTGGACGTAGCCGTCACCGAGTCCCTTGAACCAGAAGTTCTGGTTGGCGCCATTGCCGCACGACCACTGGATCAGCTGGGCGGGCGACGCGAACGAGTAGTCGGCGACGTCGGCGCACTTCCCGCTCTGCCGGCCGACCAGTTGCTGCCAGGTGGCGTTCATGGGCGCCACCGAACCCGCGGCCGCGTTCACCTTGACCTGCGGTGAGTAACCCATGGTCATCGTGGTGTCGGTGGGGAACTCCAGCGGGAGCCACACGTACTGCGAGTCGTTGACCGTGCCGCCCGTGGCGTTGCCCCAGCGGTCGCCCAGGTAGAGGTAGTCGGTCCCTCCGGTGCCCTGGACCGGCAGCACGAAGCTGGTCTGGCTGGCGTAGGTGGACCCGTCGCCGACGTTCCGGACGTCGCTCCAGGCGCCGGTGATGCTGGTGGCCGTGCCGTACATCTGCTGGTTGGGGGTCCATCCGGTGGCGCCGGAGGTCAGCAGGAAGTACACGCCGTTGCGCTTGAACATCGCCGGGGCCTCACGGGACCAGCCGTTCCACAGGCTCTGCACCTGCGCGTCGATCCCGGTGTAGTCGGGCGTCAGCCGGTAGACGTGCAGATCGCGGTTCTCGTTGGCGGCGGAGATCATGTACCCGGTGCCGTCGTCGTCGACGAAGGTGGTGATGTCCCGGGACATCTCGCCCAGCGGGCGGAAGCTGCCGCGCCAGGAGTAGTCGCCGTCGACCGTGCTGGAGACGGCGACGGCCGCGCGGGCCTGGCTGTAGTCGGTGGCGCTGCCCTCCTTGTGCATCCACATGACGAACTGACGGGTGGTGGCGTTGTACATGACCTTGGGCCGCTCGATGTTCGCGCCGGCCAGCTCCGGGTCGGTCGCCTGGGTCAGCACGTTGTTCCGGAACTCCCAGGTCTTGAGGTCCCGGGAGCGGTAGGCGGAGACGTAGCGGAAGCTGTTGTCGGCGTTGCGGTTCTCGCCGAACCAGTAGTAGTACTGGCCGACCTTGATGACACCGCCGCCGTGGGCGTGCAGCGGATTGCCCGCGGTGTCCGCGAACTGGGTGCCGTTGGTGATCGTCACGGTCGCGGCCTCGGCCTGCCCGACACCTTGGAGCAGGGACACGCACAGGGCGACGACGGCTCCTGCGGCGGCTGTTCTGAAACGCGGCATTCGGCTCGTACCTTCGTTCGGCGATGCGGCCGGAGCCCGCTTCCGGGCGGCGCCCGGCCGACCGCCGGGGGCGGGGCGGGCACGGGACGGCCGCGGGTCGGCCGCCGCCGGGGTGCACGGCGGGGCGGAGGCCGGGCGGGCCGGCACGCATCGTGGGTGGGGGTGGGTGGTGGCGCGGGCGCGCGGGCGGCGCACCGGGCGGTCGGCCCGGCTCGCACCGCCGGGGCACGCCCCGGTCCGCCCCCGACCGCGGTCCGCTGCTGGGGACCGTCGGCCGGGGGGGGCTGCCCGATCGTCGGCGTCGCCGGCACGTCCATTGCCGGTGTTCGCGCAAACAATCGGGGTGATGCAGAGTCTCGGAGCGCTGTTCGATCGTGTCAAGGGTTCCGACAGATCCACCGGAACCGGACCTCGCCGGGGGCCCGGTTCCGCACGGTGAGTGCCACTCTCCTTGCCCTGCGTCAGGATTTCGGGCACTCGGGCGGCCGCTGGCAGGGCCAGGCCCTCAGGCCCGCGTCGACACCTGTTGCCTTGTGTGCGATCGCGTGACCGCCGCCGGGCGGCGGAGCACCCGCGCCCCGGGCTCAGAATCCGCGCGCGGCGGCGCCGTGGCGCAGCAGGGCGAACGCCTCGGCCGCCTCGGCGGCGGCCTGCCGCGCGACGTCGCCGATGTCCAGCCCGTCGGCGAGCCGGCTCCAGGTGGCGTGGGCGAGGACCTGGCGCACCGCCGCGTACTGGGCGGCGACCAGCCGGGCGGCCACGCTCCCCGCCGGATCCAGCGCATCGGCGAGCGCGCGGGTGTCGGCGTCGACGTAGTCGAGGAGGTGGGCCGAGAGGCTGGGGGTGTCGTAGATCAGCCGGAGGAAGGCCAGCACCTCGGGGTCGTCGGTCAGCCCGGTGTTGGGGTCGCGGGCCGCCAGCCGGTCCAGGTGGTGGCGTTCCAGGGCGTCCAGCGCGGTGACCCCGGCCGCGCGGTCGCGGACGACCCGCCCGGCCTCGCCGAGGTGGTCGGCGAAGCGGTGCAGGACCAGCTCCTCCTTGCTCCCGAAGTACCGGAAGAGGGTGGGCTTGGACACCTCGGCGGCGGCGGCGATCTCGGCCACCGAGACCTGGTCGAACCCCCGGTCGAGGAACAGGGCGATGGCCGCGTCCGCGATGGCCTGCCGGGTGCGCTGCTTCTTGAGGGTCCGCAGACCCGTGTCTGGCTCGCTCGGGCTCATGCCTTGATCATAACCCGGAGACATTTGTGCCTCAGGTTTATTTGTTACCGGGTTGCATTTCTTACTCGGTTGCCGTTCCATGGTGCGTACCGACAAGCCGGAAGGGCGGACACACATGACGACCGTGGTGATCGTGGGGGCGGGGCCGACCGGACTGACCCTGGCGTGCGGGCTGGCGCGGCAGGGCGTCGCGGTCCGTGTCATCGAGAAGGCGAGCGCGTTCCACCGCGGCTCGCGTGGCAAGACGCTCAACCCGCGCAGCCTGGAGGTGCTTTCCGACCTGGGCCTCGGCGAACGGCTGGCGGCCGCGGGCCGCACCCACCTGCCGTTCCGCAAGTACTTCGCCGGCGAGTTCGTCAACGAGACCGAACCGTTCGCCGGCGCCCGGGCCAGCGCCGCCGTCCCCTACCCGGCGAGCCTGTGGCTGCCGCAGACACGGGTGGAGCGGCTGTTGCGCGAGCGGCTCGCCGAGTTCGGCGTGACGGTCGAACTCGCCACCGAGCTCGTGGACTTCACGCAGAGCGACGCCGGCGTGGAGGTGCGCCTCGCCGGAGGCGGGCGGATCTCGGCCGAGTACCTGGTCGCCTGTGACGGCGGCCGCTCCACGGTGCGCAAGCTGCTGGACATACCGTTCGTCGGGGACGGCGACCCGGAGCCGGTGATGGTCTGCGGCGACGTCGAGGTCGAAGGGCTGGAACCGGGCGCCTGGCACCAGTGGTTCGGGCCGCGGGGCGTGTTCATGCTCTGCCCGTTCGAGGGCAGCCGCCGCTGGCAGCTGCAGGCGAGCCCGGAGACGGACGCCGACGGCCGGGCGGTCGCCCCGTCCCTGGAGAGCTTCCAGCGGCTGGCCGCACTGCACACCGGCCGCCCGGAACTCCGGCTCACCCGTGCCACCTGGCTCTCCACCTGGCGGGTCAACGTCCGGATGGCCGAGCAGTACCGCAAGGGGCGGGTCTTCCTGGCCGGCGACTGCGCGCACGTCCACCCCACCGCGGGCGGGCTCGGCATGAACACCGGCATCCAGGACGCCTGGAACCTCGCCTGGAAGCTCGGGTACGTGCTGCGCGGTCTCGCCGCGCCGGCCCTGCTGGACACCTACCAGGAGGAACGCCTGCCGATCGCCGCCTGGACGCTGGACGTCACCAGCGCCGGCATGACCGCCGTCACCGAGGGCATCGCCACCCCCGGCATCGGCGTCGAGGCCGGCCGGGTGGGCGACCTCACCGGCCTCTCGCTCGGCTACCGGTGGAGCCGGCTGGCGACCGACCGCCTCGACGGCCCGCTTCGGGCCGGCGACCGGGCACCGGACGGCGTGTGCCCCGGCCCCGGCGGCGAGCCGGGCCGGCTCTCCGACCGCTTCGCGGGCGACCACTTCACGCTACTCGGTCTCGGGCCGGGCGCCCGGCCCGCGCTCACCGGACTCACCGGACTCACCGAACTGCCCGACCACGTCCGGCCGGTCGTGCTCGACGACCCCGACGGCGAGACCCGCCGGGCCTACGGGATCACCGGCGACGCCCTCGTCCTCGTCCGGCCGGACCAGCACATCGCCCTCACCGCCCCGGCGGTCGGCCGCGAGGACGTCCTCGGCTACCTGGCGGCCCTTCGGGGGACGCGGCAGACGGTCCGTCCGGCGTGACGGCGGAGTGGGAGGTCGACCGGGTCGACTTCCCACTCCGCCGTCACCTCGCGCTCCCCCGAGGCCCGCGGCCGCACGGACTTCGGGGAGCGCCCGGCGTCAGCCGACCGGCGCCGGCGAGCGGTGGTTCGCCGCGGCCGACGGGGAGCCGGAGGACTTCGCCGCGCCCAGCGCGGTTCCGCGCGTCTCCTCGGCCCACAGCACGCACACCAGCAGGCCGACGGCCGTGGTGCCGGCCGCGATCAGCATGGTCGGCCCGGTCCCGAGCCCGCTGAGCGACAGGGGCAGCAGGTAGGTGCCGACCGCCGCGCCGATCCGGCTCACCGAGGTCGCGACACCGACCGCCGTCGCGCGGATCTCGGTCGGGAAGAGCTCGTTCGGGTAGGTCCAGTCGAGCACGTTGGGCCCACCGCACAGGAACGCGTAGGCGCACAGCGCGATGACGGCGACGGCGGCGGGGGCGGCGGGCCAGACGCCCAGCAGCGCGAGCGGAACGATCATCAGGGCGAACGACCAGATGATCACCGGGCGACGGCCCCAGGAGTCGATCAGCCGCAGGGCCGGGAAGCAGCCCAGGAGGAAGACCAGGCTCACCAGCGCGGTGCCGAGCGTGTCCAGCACGGTGCCGCCCGGCATGCCGAAGGAGGCGAGGATCTGCGGGCCGAAGGTCAGCATCGCGAAGAGCGGGCCGACCTGGCAGAGGAAGAACAGGCCGCAGAACAGCGTGCGTCGCCGGTAGGGCTGGGTCATCAGCAGGCGCAGCCCGCCGGGGCGGCCGGCCTCGGCCGGATCGGGCATCAGCTCCCGGCCGTCCACCCGGACACCGAGGTGCTTCTCGACCACGCGCACCGCGTCACCGACCCGCCCGTGGGCGGCGAGCCAGCGCGGCGACTCGGGCGAGCCGCGCCGGATCACCAGGAACACCACGCACAGGACGGTGGAGCTGGCCAGCATCCAGCGCCAGCTGCCCTGCCCGCCGAACCGCAGGAACAGATAGCCCGTCAGGTAGGCGAGGACGGAACCGGCGTACCAGGCGATGATCTGCTGACCGAGCAGCCGGCCGCGCTGGCGGGCCGGCAGCCACTCGGCGAGCAGCGAGGTCGCGATCGGGTAGTCGGCGGCCACCGCCAGGCCGAGCACGAAGCGCAGCACCGCGATCGCCCACACCGTGTCGACCCAGAAGGACAGCACGGAGCAGACGACCATCACCAACAGGTCCGCGGTGTACATCACCTCCCGGCCGATCTTGTCGGTCAGCACGCCGAAGAGCGCGCCACCGACGAACATGCCGACCAGGGCGGCGGCGCCGATCAGGCTGACCTCGGCGGTCGAGAGGCCGAGGTCGGGACGCATCCCGATCAGGGCCACGCCGACGATGCTCAGGATGTAACCGTCCAGCAGGGGCCCACCGGAACAGGCCAGGGCCAGTCTCCGGTGGAAGCCGGTATACGGGGCGTTGTCGATGGTTCGGGACATGGAATTCGGGTCCTCCGGGGCGGACGGGGTGCTCCCGCACACCGTGCGCCTGGTAGACGGCAGAAGTCGGGGCCGCCCGGGCGGGCGGTCCCGTCACCCGGGGCTTACCGGGCGACCGTCCACGGTTGCCCGCTCCGGGCCGGTCCCGACGAGGACGAAGGTCCACCGGGTTCGGGTCCTTGGTCCTGAAGCGGACGGGCCGTGCGACCCGTGCGACGAGCGCCTCGGCCTGCTGTGCCGGGGCTCGTCCGCTCCGCCGGGGGCCACCGGGAGGAACGGGTGACCCTTCTCACCCGAACATTCCAATTCATCCTATTTGTCCGGTATATGGCGATAGTGGGGGGCTCCTGCGGCTCGTGGGGAGGCCCGAACGAGCGGTTCCGGTGCCCGCCAGGGCGGCCGGGGACGCTCGACGGGCGGCCGGGGAGGTGCCGCCGAGGACGCCGGGACGGTCCGGAACCCCGGTCCGGCGGAAAACTGGTCGGCGTGCCGCCGCCGATGCCGTAGAGTCGTGTTCACCGACGCGGGGTGGAGCAGCTCGGTAGCTCGCTGGGCTCATAACCCAGAGGTCGCAGGTTCAAATCCTGTCCCCGCTACTGCCACGGCCCCGGCGCTCAATGCGCCGGGGCCGTCGTCATTCGGTCGCCGTGCCGGCCCCGGGAGCCCGGCCGGGCAGGCCGCCTGCTCACAGGGCCCCGGCCGCCACCCCTCCCCCGCATCGGAACCGGCCCTTCGCAGCGGTCTCATGACGGAGCCGCACCGGGTGCACCACGCGGACCGGCGCCCCTGATCGGGTGACCTTCGTGCCCCGGAGCGGTGTCCGCCGGTGTCCTCGCGGGGGCGTGAGTAGCTTGTGGAGCGGACCGCGAAGGCCCCCTCCGGTTCGGGGCACGGCCGGCGGTCCGGTGACGGTGCCCCGGCCCCGGCGCCTCCCACCCTTTCGCAGACAGGGGCACTCATGGAGCTCGGCGCCGAAGCCGCCACCTCGAACGGTGCGACGCGCAGGGCCGTCCTGCGCGGGCTGGCGGCGGGCGGCCTGGCGGTCGGGCTCGGCGCCCGGTCCGCGTCGGCGGCGCGGGCGGCGGGCGAGGCCGGCGAGTGGGAGGCGTTCGCGGCCGAGGTCCGTGCGGAGTTCACCGCCATGGGCCTGGTCGGCGCGGCGGTGGCCGTGGTCAGCGGCGAACGGGTGCTGCTCACCCTGCCGCTGGGTGTCCGCGACCTCGCCACGGGGGTGCCGGTCGCGCCCTCGACACGGTTCCTGGTCGCCTCGACGACCAAGTCGATGACGTCGTTGCTCGTCGCCACCGACGTCGACCGGGGACGGCTGGCGTGGGACCAGCGGGTCATCGACGCCTGGCCGGGTTTCCGTGCACCGAGCGACGAGCTGACGCGGACCCTCACCGTCCGGGACCTGCTGGGCATGGCCACCGGGATCGACGAGCCGCCGGCGCTCTCCGGGCTCCACGAAGGGGACCCGACGGCGCCCCAGCTGCTCCGGTCCCTCGTCAACCTCCCGGTGGCGGGCCCGCCGAACACCGCCTTCCGCTACAACAACACCGTGTACAGCGCGGGCGGCTACCTGCCGCTGCTCCGCTCCGGGGTGACCGGCGACGCGCTGACCGGCCTGTTCGCCGACGAGATGCGGGCCCGGGTCTACGAGCCGGCCGGCATGAACGGCGCCCGGATCGCGGACGACCCCCGCGGGCTGGTCGGCGACTTCATGCGCGGGTACGGGCCCGACCTCGGTGGCGCGAACACCCCGCTCCCCTACGGCCCGGTCGGCAGCTACGCCCCGGCCGGCGGCACGCTGGCCTCGCTCGACGACATGGCCGCCTACGTCCGCATGGAGCTGCGGCGCGGCGTCTCCGTCAGCGGCCGCCGGGTGGTGTCGGCCGAGAACCTCGCCGAGTGCTGGAAGCCGCACATCGCCGTCCCGGTCTCGCCCGAACTCGACCCCGACGTCACCGAGTCCGGGTACGCGATGGGCTGGATCCACAACCGGTTCTGCGACGGGACGTCGCTCGTCTGGCACAACGGCGGCATCGACGGCTTCGCCTCGTTCATCGGGTTCCTGCCGGAGCGCGACCTCGGCCTGGTCGTGCTCAACGCGATGAACCCGTCGCCGACCGGGCTGTACTTCTACCTGTACGTCCTCAACCTGCTGCTCGACGAACGGTTCGGGCTCAACCGGGGCGTCCCGGCCAAGGTCCACGCCGACTACCTGACAGCCCTGCAGGCGCTCCGCGACCTGGGCGAGCGGACCCGTCCGGCCGACCCGGCGGCCGCCGCGCCGTACCTGGGCCACTACGAGGGCGGTTACCGGCTCACCCAGGACGGCCCCGACCTCACCCTCCGCCTCGGCCCCCGGACCATGCCGCTCGGCGTCCTGCCGGACGGCGACTACGTGATGACCGGCGGCCTGCTGGTGGGGAACACCGTCCGGCTGACCCGCGACGTGGACGACACGCCCCGCATCGAGGTGGTCGGGCTGGAGACCGTCCGCCGGACGACCGGGCTGCCGTAACCGGCCGGAGCGGCGCGGCCATGACCGGTCGGGGCGGCGCGGCCATGACCGGCGCCCCCGGACGTACTCGGCGGTAATCTCCTGCGCCGGGGCTCTGGACAGCCGGGCGGGCCTGGTCCACGATTCACCTCCATGACCCCTGCCCCCGTCCCCCCGGACACCGTGCACACCGCCCTCCTCGACGCCGTCATCGGCGTGGCCGAGGACACCGCGGCGCTGCTCCGCGACCGCCCCGACACCGGTCGGCCGATCCCCGGCGCGCAGTGGACCGTGGGCGAGGCGGCGGCCCATCTCGCCCTGGCCAACGAGCTGATGGCCGCGCTGGCCGAGGGGGAGCGGCGTTCCTACGGGGACGGGACGCCGGACGGTCTGGCCGCGGCCAACGCGGCGTCCCTGGCCGCCTACCCCGAGCGGGACGCGGCCGTCCTCGCCGAGCAGATCGTCCGGCACGCCCGCGCCTTCGCCGAGGCCTGTGCCGACCGGCCGGCGTCGACCCCGGTGCTCACCCCGCTCGGGCCGATGGACCTCGCCACGCTGGCCTCGTACCTGCTCACCCACATGCTCGGCCACGGGTACGACCTGGCCGTCGCGCTGCGGCGGCCGCACATGGTGGACCGCCACCGGGTGGCGCTGACCCTGCCGTTCCTGATGACGGCCATGCCCCGGGTGGTCGACGGCCGCACCGCCGCCGGCCACACCGCCTGCTACGACCTGCGGGTGCGCGGCGGCGCCCGCTTCACGGTGACCTTCCGCGACGGCGTCGCCGAGGTCTCCACCGGTCCGGCGGCCCGGGCCGACTGCACGATCCTCACCGAGCCGGTGACCTTCCTGCTGCTCGCCCTCGGCCGGTGCAACCCGTTCGCCGTGCTGGCCCGCGGCAAGGTCCTCGCCTGGGGCCGCCGGCCCTGGCTCGCGCTGGGGTTCCCCCTGCTGTTCACCGCTCCGTGAGGCCCTCCCGGGCGTGATCCGGCCGGGGCGCCGGCCCCCGCCGGGTGCTCAGGGCAGGCGCCCCCAGGTGGTGATCAGGCCGGGCGAGAGGTCGGCGACCGCGCCCGAGGCCAGCGACGCGCGGGCCTCGTCGAGCAGCTCGGCGTCGACGAGCCCGGTGGCGAGCATGGCCTCGCGGCTGCGCTCCCAGGTGTCCAGCCAGAACGCGGTGATCGGGGCGCCCGCGAGCAGGGCGGGCACGAACACCTCGGCGCCGACCTCGGACAGCCCGAGCTCGCGCAGCAGCCGCGGACAGTCGGGGGTCCAGCTGACGTCGGTGCCGATGGACGTCCGCAACGCCTGCCACATCGCCCGCATCGCGAGCCGGTACGGGGTGTCGGGCGGCGAGGCCGTGGTGAGGTCGACGGCGTCCCCGAGGACCAGGTACCCGCCGGGTGCGAGGAGGTCCCGCAGGCGGGCCATGACCCGGTGCCACTGCGGCAGGTGCATCAGCACGAAGCGCGCGTGCACCAGGTCGAACCGGCCGGGGTCGAAGCCGGGTGAGGAGACGTCGGCCGTGAGCGTGCGCAGCGCCCCGCCCGCGAACGGCTCGACGAAGCGCGTGTCCCGGTCGACGGCGAGGACCTCGGCGGCCCCGGCGGTGGTGGCCAGCCAGCGCGCGACGGTGCCGGTACCGGCGCCCACCTCGCAGCAGCGGACCCCGGGGCCGACCCCGAGGGCCCGCAGGCGGGCCCGGGTGATGTGGTCGTAGGCGAGGGAGCCGAGATCGATGCGCTCGCCCTCGCCGGGCTGCCACGGCTCGAAGAGGGACTCGCCGTAGCCGCTGTCGGCTCCGAACCCGCCGTCGGCTCCGAACCCGCTGTCGCCCCCGTGCCCGCTGTCGGCGGCGGCCGGGCCCGGCGTGACCGGGTCAGTGGACATCGCGCGTCCTCCCGTCGTGCCGCCGTGGCAACCTGGCGCCCTGCCGTCCGCCGCCGGCCGTGACCTGCGCTGCGGGCACCGACCAGCCTAGCGAGGGGCCGGCGTCCCGTCGCCCCGGCCGGTGGCACCCCGCCGGGCCCCGGCCTCCGCGGGGCGGCCGCGGGGCCCGTCCTCCTCGCCCGGCCCCGGTCACCGAATCCGGATACGCTGAGCAAGGAGGCTCCGGGCCCGAGGTGGGGGTGAAGTCGGCCACGCCGTGCGGAGGTGCGAGGTGCCGGGAGAATCAGAGCCGCGGTGGCGGCGCGACGCCCTGCCCGCGGTCACCGCCGCGCTACGACGCTTCCCCTTCACGCTCGCCACCGCCGTGGTGATCCTGCTGCTGGGGCTGGCCGTGGGCGGGCTGTGGGACGCGGTGTCCGACCGCTCGTGGTACCCCAACGTCGCGTACGGCCTGCCGGCGTTCGAGAAGGGGCGCTGGTGGACCCTCGTCACCGGGCCGCTGTTCTGCTCGACCCCGATCGACTACCTCCCGGTGCTCGTCGGGGTCGTCCTGCTCTGCGGTCTCGCCGAGGCGCGGCTGGGGACCCGCTGGACCGCCGCGGTGACGGTGGCCGGCCAGCTCGGCGCCGTCCTGCTGGCCGCCCTGCTGCTGTTCGCCCTGCGGCACACCGCGTGGTCCTGGGCGAAGGACCTGGCCGGCACCGTCGACGTCGGCATCTCGGCGGGCGTGCTGTGTGCCGGCGCGGTGGCCTCGGCGGCCCTGGCCTCGCCGTGGCGGCAGCGGCTGCGGCTGGCCCTGATCGCCTACGCCGGTGTGTCCCTGCTGTACGTCGGGGGGCTCGACGACCTGGAGAACGCCCTGGCGGTGGCCGGCGGGCTGGCGGCGACCCACTGGCTGCGGGTGCCGGGTGCCGCCCGCACCTCCGGCCGGCTCAGCCGCCGGGAGTGGCGGCTGCTCGCGGTGGCCGGTCTGGTGCTGATCGCGGCGATCCTGCTGGTCGTCTGGCTGGTGCCGGGCAGCGGCCCGGTCGGGGAGACCAGGGGGCTGGGCGGACCGGGCTGGCAGGTCCTGCTCTCGGTGGTGCTCATCGGGCTGCTGGTCAACGGGCTGCGCCGGGGCCGCCGCACCGCCTGGCGCTGGACGGTGCTGCTCTGCGCGCTGAACGCGCTGCTGGGCCTGTTCGTGGCGGTCGTGTACGTGATCGGCAAGGCCCTCGACGAGCAGGTCACCGTCACGGGCGCGGCGGTGTTCGTCCCCACGTCGGTGGTCTGGACCGCCGAACTGGTGGTGCTGATCGCCGGCCGGGACGCGTTCCGGACGCGCCGCACGCGCGGTCGGCCCGCCGTGCCCGGTTCACGGCCGGCGACACCGTCGGCCACGCCCTCGGCCGACGGGGACCCCCGCACCCGGGCCGCCGAGCTGCTCGTGCACCGGGGCGGGGAGAACCTCTCCTGGATGACCACCTGGCCGGACAACTCCTACTTCTTCCCCGAGGACGACGGCGGGAGCTACGTCGCCTACCGGGCGCACGCCGGCGTCGCGGTCGCGCTGGGCGACCCGGTGGGCGCGCCGGCCGACCGGGCCCGGACGATCACCCGCTTCGCGGAGATGTGCGACCGCACGGGGCTGGTCCCCTGCCTGTTCTCGGCCACCGCCCGGGCCGCCGAGACCACCGACGCGCTGGGCTGGCGGTCCGTCCAGGTCGCCGAGGACACCGTGATCGACCTGCCGGACCTGGAGTTCCGCGGCAAGGCCTGGCAGGACGTGCGCACCGCCCTCAACCGGGCCAAGAAGGACGGCGTCGAGTACCGGCTGGTCGCCCTCGCCGAGCAGCCCCGCCCGGTCCTGTCCCAGGTCCGGAGCATCTCCGAGGAGTGGGTCGGCGACATGGGCCTGCCGGAGATGGGATTCACGCTCGGCGGCGTGGAGGAGGCGATGGATCCGCGGATGCGGGTCGGCCTGGCCGTCGGGGGCGAGGACCACCTCCACGGCGTGACGTCGTGGATGCCGGTGTACGGCGCGGACGGTGTGCCGCAGGGCTGGACCCTGGACATGATGCGCCGCCGCCGCGACGGCTTCCGGCCGGTGGTCGAGTTCATGATCGCCTCCAGCTGCCTCGCCCTGCGGGAGGACGGCGCGGGCTACCTCTCGCTCTCCGGTGCGCCGCTGGCACGCACCGGCCCCGCCCGGGCGCCCACCGTGCTGGACCGGATCCTCGACCAGCTGGGGGCCGCCATGGAGCCGTACTACGGCTTCCGCTCGCTGCACTCGTTCAAGGCGAAGTTCCAGCCGCGCTACGAGCCGATGTTCCTGCTCTACCGCGACGAGGCCGACCTGCCGCGGATCGGCCTGTCCCTGCTGCGCTGCTACATGCCCTCCGCCACGGTGCGCGACCTGCTCCGGGTCCCCGCGCACCACGACTGAGGGGACGGGACCTCCGTGCAGCTCGCGACAGTCGAGGTCGAGGTGGTCGTCACCGTTCCCAACCAGGGCATCGGTCTGTGGATGCTCGGCGCGTTCGTGCTGACCTTCGGGGGCACCCGGGCGGTCACCCGGCTGATCAGGGCGGGCCGTGGACCGTTCCGCAACGTCGAGGTCGGCGGCACCCACGTGCACCACCAGGTGTACGGCATCCTCGCGATGCTGGTGGCGGGCGCGATCGAGTTCTCGTACCGGCCGGGCACCCCCGGGGCGCAGATCCTGGCCGTGCTGTTCGGCGCGGGCGCCGCCCTGACCGTGGACGAGTTCGCGCTCTGGCTGCACCTGGAGGACGTCTACTGGGCGCAGGAGGGGCGCAAGTCCGTCGACGCGGCGTTCCTCGCGGTGGCGGTCGGCCTGCTGCTGGTGGCCGGGTTCAACCCGTTCTCCGACATCGGCCAGGGCACGGCCAACCGTCTCGTCTTCGCCGCGCTGATGGTCGTCAACCTGACCCTGTGCGTCGGCACGATCCTCAAGGGCAAGACGGCGCTCGGTGTGATCGGCCTGCTGGTCCCCGTCGTGGTCGGGCTGGTCGGCGTCCTGCGACTGGCCAAACCGGGCTCGCCCTGGGCGCGTTGGCGCTACCGGCCGGGCTCGCGCAAGGCCGAGCGCGCCCTGCGCCGCTACCCGCCCGACCGCCGGACCCGCCTCGACGCCCTCAAGGACTTCGTCGGCGGCACACCGCACCGCTGACGCCCCGGGGACGCCGGGGGCGGGGCCTGCCGTGCCCTGGTCACTCGCCGCGGGCGTCCGGGGCGGCGGCCTCCAGCTCGGCGATGCTGCCCGACATGATCGTCCGCACGTGCGCGGTGATGTGCTCCGCGGGCCAGTCCCACCAGGCCACCGCCAGCAGCCGGGCGACGTCCTGGTCGCCGTAGCGGGTGCGGACGAGCCGGGCCGGATTGCCGGCGACGATCCCGTAGTCGGGCACGTCCGAGGCGACCACGGCGCCGGACCCGATGATCGCCCCGTGGCCGATCCGTACCCCCGGCAGCACCGTCGCGCCGTGGCCGAACCAGACGTCGTGGCCGACGACGGTGTCGCCCCGGTTCGGCAGGCCGGTGAGCAGGTCGAAGTGCTCGGACCAGGAGCCGCCCATGGTGGGGAAGGGGAAGGTCGAGGGGCCGTCCATCCGGTGGTTGGCGCCGTTCATGAGGAACCGCACCCCCGTGCCCAGCGCGCAGAACCTGCCGATGATCAGCTTCTCCGGCCCGTAGTGGTAGAGCACGTTGCGCGTCTCGAACGCGGTCGGATCGTCCGGGTCGTCGTAGTAGGAGTACTCCCCGACCTCGATCAGCGGGGACTTCACCAGCGGTCTGAGCAGCACCACCCGGGGCTGCTCGGGCATCGGGTGGAGCACGGTCGGGTCGGCGGGCACGGGCATGGCGGGCGACTCCTCGTGGATTCGGCGTCGGTGTCCGTCCCATGATCACAGCGCCGCGCCGCCCGGAACACCGATGTACCCGTAGGGCGTGGTGCGGGGGTCGGACCGTCGCCGGGGCGGCTGGCCGGAGCACAGCCCGCCCGTCGTCCCGGACGGCCTCACAGCGTGGCGTTGTCGATGACGAAGCGGTAGCGGACGTCGCTCCTGAGGACCCGCTCGTAGGCCTCGTTGATCTCGTCCGCGCGGATCAGCTCGATCTCGGCGCCCACGCCGTGCACCGCGCAGAAGTCCAGCATCTCCTGGGTCTCGGCGATGCCGCCGATGCCCGAGCTGCTCAGGCTGCGGCGGTTGCCCGACAGCGACTGGAGCGTCAACTGCACCGGCTCCTCCGGGAGACCGAGGTTCACCATGGTGCCGTCCGTGCGCAGCAACGACAGGTAGGCGGCGAAGTCGAGCGGGGCCGAGACGGTGTTGAGGACGAGGTCGTACCTGCCCGCCGCCGCCTCGAAGGTCTGCGGGTCCCCGGTGGCGTAGTAGTGGTCGGCGCCCAGCCGCAGGCCGTCGTCCCGCTTGCGCAGGGACTGGGACAGGACGGTGACCTCGGCTCCCAGCGCGTGCGCGAGCTTCACGGCCACATGGCCGAGGCCGCCGAGACCGACCACCGCGACCCTCCTGCCGGGGCCGGCCTGCCAGTGCCGCAACGGTGAGTAGGTGGTGATGCCGGCGCACAGCAGCGGGGCGGCCACGTCCAGCGACAGGGCGTCCGGGATGCGCACCACGTAGTTCTCGTCGACGACGACCTGCTGCGAGTAGCCGCCGTAGGTGGGCCGCCCGTCCTTGCCCACGGCGTTGTAGGTCCAGATCGGGCCCTCGACGCAGTACTGCTCCAGGCCCGCCCGGCAGTTGTCGCACACGCGGCAGGTGTCGACCATGCAGCCGACGCCCACCCGGTCGCCGACCTCGAACCTCGTCACGCCGGGGCCTGTCCGGGCGACGACGCCCGCGATCTCGTGGCCGGGCACCATCGGGAAGATCGCCCGGCCCCAGCCGTCCCGGGCCTGGTGGATGTCGGAGTGGCAGATCCCGACGAACGCGATGTCGATCAGTACGTCGCGCTCCCCCACCGGGCGGCGCTCGATGGTCGTCCGCTCCAGCGGGGCCTTGGCGGCGGGCGTGGCGTAGGCGGTGACTGTGGTCATGACGGGTCTCCTGGGGGTGGGCGGACGGGAGGCGCAGGCCCCGGTCGGGCTCCTCCGGTGGTGCAGGACGCTGGGGTGCCGGGGTTCCGGGGTGCCGCCGGGGTGGCGGGAGCCGCGCGCCCGGCCGTGGCGCGAGGGCGCGGCCGGGCGCCGTCACGTCTGCGTGTCGGGGCGGCGCAGGGTGCGGGTGAGCAGCACTCCGGCGGCGATGAGGGCGATGCCGAGCCAGGCGGGCCCGGCATCGGCGGCCAGGACGACGATCCCGACCGGCAGGAGGTAGCCGGTCAGGGGGACGAACAGCGCGCCGACCGTGGGCACCTCGGCGGGTTCGCCGCCGGCCCGGGCGGCACGCGCCCGGACCACCTGCGGGTACCAGTCGGTGAAGCGCAGCGCGAGGATGATCGCGCCGATCTGGATGATCCAGCCGGTCCACAGGTTGTTCGGGTTGTGCAGCACCAGGTCGCCGTAGAGGCCGGCGAGGGCCGCGACGAGGAAGGCCAGGCCCCACACGCCGGTGAGGAGGTAGTTGGTGCGGACGAACTGCGGCGAGTGCCAGAGGGCGCGCGGCACGCGTTCCCGGGCGTACTGGAGGGTGAAGGGCAGCCGTGCCGCGATCGAGCCGAAGGCGATCGCCACCAGGGCCAGGTTGGAGACCTCCCCCGCATAGGTCTCCAGCCAGGTGAGCGTCCCGGCGGAGGCGAGCGCGCCGATCACCGCCAAGGCGGCGAAGAAGACCACATCGCAGACCTCCAGGATCTTCCAGGAACTGCCCGGTGCGCGGATCCGGCCGGCGACGACCAGGGCGACGGTCAGCGCGAGGGCCACGCCGACCGCGATCTCGAACCGGCCGGGGCCGACCAGGACCGAGAAGACGATCCAGGGGGCCATCCCGAGGATCGGGCTGTCGAGCAATCCGGCGGCGCCGTGCCGGGCGCGGGTGTCGGTGGCGGTGTTCACGGGGCTCCTCCCGGTCCGGGACCCCCGCTTTCCAGCATCGGCCCGCCCGGGGGTGTACCGCCATGCGGGCTACTTTGCAAAGAGCTCGACCATGGCGGCGCCGCACCGATCGGCGAAGGCCGATCTCCTTGGGCCCGTTGTGGTCGCGGGCCCCACGACTGCGGGCCGGGGCCCGGGATCGACTTTGCAAAGAGGAGCACTTTGCAAAGTCGGCTCGCGGGCGCCCGGGCGACCCGACCGCCCCGCCGACGACCGACCGGCGACCGACGACCGCCCCGCCCACGACCGCCCACCGACCGGCGACCGGCGACCGGCGACCGGCGTCCCCCGCAGGCCGAGGACGATGCTCCTCGGCCTGCGGGGCCGTCAGGACGTCGGGGGCCAGGGCCGTCCGGCTGTCGACCCCGGCCGCCTACCCGGTGCCGGTCCGGGCCCCGGCCCGGCCCCCCGGGCGGCGCAGCTCGGCGTAGACGGACCACGCCACCGAGACCGCCGGGACGGCAACCACGGCGCCGATCACCCCGGCCGCGATGCTGCCCGCGAGGACCGAGATCGCGACCACCACCGGGTGCAGGCTGACCGCCCGGCTCATCACCAGCGGGTGGAGCAGATGGCCCTCGATCTGCCCGATCACCACGATCAGCAGCAGCACCACGATCGCGGTCACCGGGCCGCGGGCGGCCAGTGCCACGAAGGAGGCGACCAGCATCGCGATCGGTGAGCCGACCAGCGGGACGAAGGAGGCGAGGAACTCCAGCACGGTCAGCGGCAGGGCGAGCGGCACATCGAGCAGGAACAGGGCGATACCGACCATGATCGCGTTGCTCGCGGCCACGATGAAGATGCCCCGCGTGTAGCCCGCGAAGGTCCGCCAGGCCGCCCGGCCGCCCCGGTCGAGGTGGTCGGCGGCAGCGGGCGGCAACTGGGTGGCGGTCCATTGCCACATCCGCTCCCCGGAGTGCAGGAAGAACACCGACATGAAGAGCGCGAGCGCGGCGCCGGTCGCCAGCTCGACCGCCCGGTGGGCGCCGTTGACGGCCGTGCTGATCAGCGTCGAGCGGTGCTCGGCGGCGAAGTCGGAGATCTTGTGCTCAAGGTCGGCGAAGGTCGTCGGTTCGAGGTGGAAGGGTGCGCCCTCCAGCAGCTTCTCCAGCCGGTCCAGGCCGCCCTGGAACTCCCTGGCCAGGCGTGACACGTCGTCCGCCACGTTCTCGCCGATCAGCGCGAGCAGCCCGGCCGGCAGCAGGAGAGCCAGGGCGAGGCCGATCAGGACGGCGAGCGGACGGGGGACGGCGCGGGCGGCCAGATCGACCACGGGCCGGACCACCGAGGTGATCACCAGGGCGAGGAAGGCGGCCAGCGTGATCAGGTGGAACTGCCCCAGCACCGTCAGCACCAGGTACGCGACCACGCCGACGACGAGCAGCCGCCATGCGTAGTCGGAGAGGCGGCGCAGTCCCGGGCCCGCGCCACCGCCGTCCGTCCGGACCCCCGAACGCCTGGGCCCGGGCCTCGGCCGCCTCACCGGCATGCCGCACCGCCGCCCGCCGCGTTCGGTGCCGCGGCCCCCGGCACGGGGACCGGTCCGCCGCGCCCGGCGCCGCCCGAGGGTGCGCGGCCGCCCGGGTCCGGGGGCAGGCCGTGGGGCCGGGCGGTGCCGGGGTGCGAAGGCGACATGGATCCTGGATAGCGGGTGGAACGCCGCACCGGCAGTTCCCGCGCCGACGGTCGCCGGCCGGGGCCGGACGCCGCGACCGGGCAGCAGCGGACGTCGCCGGTCATCGCGGGCCCCGATGCACCGGCCGGGCGGGGCGCGGGGCGCGGCTCCGTGGCCGGCACGAGGCGCCGGCCGGCGCGCGGCCGGTCACCGGTCGGCACCGGCGCGACGCAGCAGGTAGACCGCGGAGGCGGCGGCGAGGAGGGCCATGCAGGCGGCGAAGACCAGACCGGCGTCGGCCAGGCCGAGCGGTTCGGCGAGCAGGCCGACCCCGATGACCGGGATCGAGATGCCGAAGTAGGCGACCACGAAGAGCGCCGAGAGGGCGCCGCCGCGGTGCTCCGCGGACGCGGCGGCCGCGATCTCGCCCACCGCGCCGCGCAGACCCATGCCCTGGCCCACGCCGCCCACCACGGCACTGAGCACCAGGGGCGGGAGGGTGGTCCACGCGAGCGAGGCGGCCAGCAGGGCCAGCCCGGCGATGAGCACCAGGCAGCCGAGCGGGATCGCCCGTGCGGTGCCCAGCCGGGGCACCAGCAGTTGGCCGAGGGTGGAGGCGAAGAAGGCCGTGAAGACGATGAGGCCGACGACCGCGGAGTTGTGGACGTCCAGGCTCTCGGCGAGGAAGGCCGGGCTGACCGAGGTGAAGAGGCCCAGCAGGGAGAAGCCGGCGAACGCGGCGATCCCCGCCGGGACGAACACTCCGCGCACCTCCGGTGGCAGGGACGGCCGGCGCGGCCGCGCGGTGCGCAGCCGGCGCGCCCCGGCGACCGTCTCCGGCAGGAACCAGGTGACCGTGAACGACGCGGCGAGCAGCACCAGGTGCACGACGAACGGGAGCACCAGGGGGTCGGGCGCGTACTCGGCGAGCACGCCCGACAGCAGCGGTCCGCAGCCCAGGCCCCCCATGTTGGCCGCGGTCGCCACGAAGCCCGCACGGGCCCGGCGCCCGGGCGGGGCGAGTTCCAGCACGTACGCGGTGGCGGTGCCGGTGAACAGGCCCGCCGACAGGCCGGACAGCAGGCGGCCCAGGCAGAGCAGCGGCAGGCCGCCCTCGGCCAGGAAGGCGACGGCGCTGCAGGCGGCGAGCGCCAGTCCGCAGAGCAGCACGGGCCGGCGGCCGACGGAGTCGGAGACGTTGCCGACGAGCAGCAGGACGCCGATCACCCCGAAGGCGTAGATGGCGAACACGACCGTCACCATCAGTTCGGAGAAGCCGATCTCCTCCTGGTACAGCCCGTAGAGCGGGGTGGGCAGGGTGGTGCCCGCCATGCAGACGGCGAAGGCGGCGGCGGCCCCGAGGTAGCCCAGTCGGCCTTCGGCGGGCCGCGCGTTCCGACGATCGGTCATCCGCCCACGGTAGGCGCCCGCTCGCGACGGGTCCGTGACGCGCGGACCGGGCTGCGCCGAATGGCCGTCGTCCGCCGCGGGAAGGGGGTGGGGTGCCCCTGGGCGGCCCGCGCCGGCCGCGCCCGCGCATCGCCGGGGCGGGTCCCCCGGGCCGCCCGGCCGCCGGTAGGGACGTCACGGTGGCCGGGCTCTGAGCAGTGGCGGGCCGGGCCCGGACGGCGGGGAGTGGGGGTACCCGCCGCCCGGACCACGCTCTGCCCACCCGGTCCTCTTCTCACCCTGATCCGACCGGGCAAACACGGCCGTGACCGTCGTGCCGGGGCGGCCTGCCGGTTCCTGCGCGTTCCGGAATACTCGGAACCGGCCCTTCCGAGCACCCCGGGGCCGCCGCGAGTCCCACCGCCCGACCACCGAACCCCTTGAGCGCACCGCGCCCCGGTCGCTCGGGCCCGACGCACCGGAGAGCACGTCATGAGGATTCACCTGTCCAGCGTTTTCGTCGACGACCAGGAGAAGGCCCTGCGCTTCTACACCGACGTACTGGGCTTCGTGAAGAAGACCGAAATCCCGCTGGGCAAGGACCGCTGGCTGACCGTGGTCTCGCCGGACGACCGCGACGGGACCGAGCTGCTGCTGGAGCCCGACGGCCATCGTGCGGTGGGGCCGTACAAGGCAGCGCTGGTCGAGGACGGCATCCCGGCCGCCTCCTTCGCGGTGGACGACGTGCACGCGGAGTTCGCCCGGCTGCGCGGGCTCGGCGTGCGTTTCACCCAGGAGCCGCAGGAGATGGGCCCGGTCACCACGGCGGTGCTGGACGACACCTGCGGCAATCTCATCCAGATCCTGCAGGAGCGGTAGGGGCCCTGACCGGTTCCGGCGGCGGTTCCGGCGGCGCCGCGTCGCCGCCGGAACCGGTCAGGTGAGGCTCCTCGCCGTGAGCCGTGAGCCCCGAGCCCCGAGCCGGGCGACGGCGACACTCGCGAGTACCCACAGTCGTCGAACCTCCGGCCGCCCACCCTCGTCAACGGACGGTGCCGTCGCACTCCGGGGGCGGGGTCACCGCTCCGGGATGCGGCCGCACATCAGGTTGCCGGGCTCGGACGGGTCACCGCTGATCCAGAACTGCTCCCAGAGGAGGGCGAATTCGGGCCGGCTGAGATAGCCGTCGCCGTCCAGGTCGAGCAGGTCGAAGACATCGCCGGTCGCCACGCTCCGCCCGTGCCAGACGTCGACCAGGTGGCCGTGCTCGGCGCGCGAGATGCGGCCGTCCCCGTTCTCGTCCACGGCGTCGAAGACCGTGTCGGCGGTCGCCGTGACCACCTCGCGCAGGGCGGGCAGCCGGTCGACGAGGGCCAGGAACTCGTCCATGTCGACCTTGCCGTCGTGGTCGGTGTCGGCGACCGTGAGCAGGTGGTCCCACCAGCCCATCATGAGCGCCTCGACCCTGGCCCTCAGCCCCGCGTCCCGCTGAACGGCCGGCAGACGGCTCCAACGCTCCGTCAGGGCCGCGAAGTCGTCCTGCCGCAGGCAGCCGTCCCCGTCCGTGTCGAACGCGGCGAAGACGTCGCGCAGCTTGCGCCGCTGGAACTCGTTGGCCATGAACGGGCCTCCCCTGTGCCGAACCACTGCGCCACCACGCGTGGCGACAGGCTGGTGACTATAAGTGCGCGGCGCGGGCCCCGCCGGGCTTCGCGGGAAGAAGCGGGGTTTCCCGGCGCGGCCGCCCCGCGTGTGCTACCCGTCGCCCGGCGATCCGGCGCGGCCGCCCCGCGTGTGCTACCCGTCGCCCGGCGATCCAGCTCGGCCGGCGATCCCGGCCCGCGACGGTCGAGGCCACGGCCCACCGCCACCGGCGCGGACCGCGGTACCGCCGGCCGTCGAGCGGCCGGTGCCGCACACGCCGGTGGGGCCCCGGTTCACGACCTCGTCAGGGGGAATCCCGGACTCGTCGGCATCCAGAGGGAGTCGGTGGAGCGGCCGAGCCAGATCGAGCAGGAGGCGCCGTTGTCGGAGCGGACCGCCTTGACGACGACCAGGTCCCCCGCGTCGGGCTCCCACATCGTCGTCCACGTGCCGCCCCGCAGGGCGACGGTGGCGGACTCGTCCGACGTCGCACTGGTGCAGGCGGGCAGCGGCACCGTCGCGGGCCCGAGGCTGCCGCCCGGCAACAGCTCCACGCTCACGACACCGCTCGCCCAGCGCCCGGCCGGGTCGGGCAGGTCGGGGCGTCCGCCGAACGGCCGGCCGAAGGCCGCCGCCACCGCACCCCCCGCCACCAGGACCACCACGACACAGACCGCGCCGAGCCGAATCCAACGCTGCCCGGCCAAGTCCCCACCCCTCCCCCGGACGAATCCGGAGGAGGCTAGCACGACGTCCGCCTCGTCCGATCGGGCCGTGACGGGGGCGACCGACCTGACGGCCCGGGTGGCCGGGGAGACCGAGAGGTGGAGCACGGTTCCGGGCGGGACGGTCGGCGCTTCGGCCCTGCCGGGCAGGTCGGGGTGATCCTGGAGGTGTTCGCGGGCCGACCGGTGCGATGGACGTACGGCGTCGCCGTGGCCGCCGGCCTCCTGGCGATCGCCGTCCCCACCGACCCCGCCGCGCGGCCCCCGGACGCGGCCGTGGACGCCGCCCCGTGCCGCCGATCAGGTCATGTCCCCGCTCGTTCCACCGCTCCGGCCGGGTCCGGAGCCGGCGGCGGCTCCGCCGGGCGGCCGGGCCGTCGCCACCCGGCGGCGCCCAGGGCCGCGCCGACGGCCGTGGCGGCCAGGGCCCAGAGGAAGGCCTGGTCCGAGGCCTGCGACCAGGCCGCCGTCCGACCGGCCGCCCACTGGAGGTAGGGCACCAGCGCCACTGCGGCGACCCCGGCCCCGAGGGCGGCCGGCACGAGCGTCGCGCGTCCGGCCGGGCGCGGGCCGCGCCGCAGGAGCCACAGCATCGGCAGCAACCCCAGCGTCAGCACGCTCGCGGGCAGCACCCCGGGCACCTTCCAGAGCAGCTCGCCGCCGCAGAGCCAGGCCGCGAGCCGCACCCACAGCAGGCACAGCCCCTGACGGACCACCAGGAGCAGGAGCTGCCGTGGGCGTCCGGCCGGTCCGGCAGCGCGCAGCAACCGGGCGGCCGCTGCCGCCAGCACACCCGCGAAACCGGCGGTCACCGCCACCGGCAGGCCGAGCACCCAGGAGCGGGGCTTCTCGGGGACGACGACCGTCCGGTCGACGGGGTAGGCCTGGAACGACCACGCGCCGTCGGGGGTGCCGCGCACCAGCCCGTGCGCGGGGTAGTGGGCCAGCACGGCCCACCCTTCCGGGGCGGTGACGACGAGCAGTTCGGCGGGGTAGTCGTTCGCGGTCGCGGCCGGAGGCGCGGTCGTGGTCGCGGCCGGCGACGCGGCCGGCGACGGCGGGCCGGGCAGGGGTGGCGCGGCCGGCTCCGCGCCGAGCACGCCCGGATCGAGCACCGGGTCGTCCACGTCCGGAGGCGGCGGGGTCGGGGTCGGCGGCGGGGGCCGCAGTCGGCGCCACGGCCGGCCGGGGTCGAAGGCGGTCCGCCAGGTCAGGCCGCCGTCCTCGCTGACCTCGATCGGCGCGGAGGAGTCGAGCAGCCGGAAGCAGCGCCGGGCGTCGGCCGCCGTACAGTGCCCGTCCTGCGGCCGGCCGCCCTGCGGGGTGGGCCCGTCACCGCGGCTCCGCCCCACCGGAATCCAGGTCGCGCCGCCGTCCCGCGTCGTCCACCGACCGGCCGGGGTGTCCAGGAGCGGCTTCGCCCCCTCGCTCCACAGCAGGTGACCCGGCTGGTCGAGCGACGACGTGGCCACCATCGCGACCACGGCCAGCGGCACCCCCACGAGTGCCGCCCACTGCCACGGTCGCCGCGTCACGCGCGCCCGCGTCCACAGCCACCAGGCGATCCCGAGCGCGGGCAGCGCCACCAGGTCGCTCCGGTCCCCCTGGATCCGGCTCGGCACTCCGGTCAACGACCAGATCTTGGAGGCGAGTTCGCCGCCCGAGGGGCCGGACTTCGCCACGGCGAACATCACCGCCGTACCCGCCAGTCCCACGATCGCCGGCCGGTCGCCGCGCAGCCGCAGCAGCGGGGTCAGCACCAGGGCCAGGACCACCGGCGAGACCAGCATCCACGCCAGATCGCTGACCTTCCCGGTGACCGCGCCCGGCCAGAGCCGCTTGCCCACATGGTCGTTGAACAGCAGCACCGCCACCGCGCCCAACGTCCCCGGATGCCCCGCCCAGCGGACGACCGCCCGAACCGCTCCCCACTCCCCCGCCCCGCGCATACCCCGAGCCTCCCCCACCCGGGGCACCGGTACGCCACACCCGGACGACCAGAGCGGACACAGGCCCTGCAAGGAAGGGATTATGACGGATTGTCAGGCACCGGAACCGCGCGGCCCGCCGGGTCGGACAGCGGCTCCCTGAACCTGCCGGCGACCTTTCACCCGGCGACTCGCACCGGCAGGCTGCGCACCCCCCGGAGCATGACGCTCGGCCGGCGTTCGAGGGCGGCCGGGTCGGCGGCCAGGGCAAGACCGGGGCAGCGTGCGAGGAGGGCGCGCAGGGCGATCGCGGCCTCGGTGCGGGCCAGCGGGGCACCGAGGCAGTGGTGAATGCCGTGGCCGAAGCCGAGCTGGCCGGCCGGCCTGCGCCGGATGTCGAACCGGTCGGGGTCGGGGAAGTGGCGTGGGTCCCGGGACGCGGCGGCCAGCGAGACGAGCACGGAGTCGCCGGCCGCGATACGGGTGCCGCCGAGCTCCACGGGCTCGGCCGCGAAGCGGAAGGCGGCGGCGCCGACCGGGCCGTCGTAGCGGAGCATCTCCTCGATCGCGCCGTCGACGAGGGCCGGGTCGGCACGCAGGGCGGCGAGCTGGTCGGGGTGGGTGAGCAGCGCGAGCACACCGCCCGAGATGAGGTTGACCGTTGTTTCGTGGCCCGCGACAAGCAACAGGAAGGCCATGCCGAGGAGTTCCTCGGGCGACAGCGGCACCGACCCCTCGTCGGCCGCCCCGCCACCGGGTGCCGAGGCGGCGACGAGGGCGCTGAGCAGGTCGTTGCCGGGGCTGGCCCGCTTGTCCTCGATGAGAGCGGCGAAGTAGGCGGTCATGCCGGCGACCGCGGCGCCGGCCGCCTCCGCCGAGGTGGGTGCCACGATCTCGCCGGACCATTCGTGGAAGTCGCCGTGGTCGGCCGACGGCACTCCGAGCAGCTCGCAGATGACGGTCAGGGGCAGCGGCAGCGCGAACGAGCTCACCAGATCGGCGGATCCCGCGCGGGCCACCGTGTCGAGCAGGCCGTCGAGCAGGCCGTCGGCGAGCTTCTCGATCCGGGGGCCCAGCGCCGCGATCCGGCCGGAGGTGAACTCGCGGGCGACGAGCCGCCGCAGGCGGGTGTGCTGGGGCGCGTCGGTCTGGAGCATGTTGAGGCCGATGGCGTGGCCGCCGTCGTCGGTCCAGGAGGAGGAGAAGCGGATGTCGTTGCGCAGCCGGGGGTCGGTCAGGGCGGCGCGGGCCTCGTCGCGGGCCACGACCAGCCACGCCTCGCCGGATTCGGGGACGAGGATGCGGTGCACCGGCCCCTTGGCGCGCAGCGCCGCGTAGACCGGGTAGGGGTCGACGGTGACGTCGAGGCCCTCGGGTGCCAGGTCCTGAAGTGTTGGAGCGCTCACGGCAGTTCCCTCCCAGCGGATAAACGGGCAGTGGTCCCCGTTTCTTGGTCAGACCGTACCAGAAAACGGGGGACACTCCCCACTTGAATGCCGGGCGGACCGCACGGCATGGCGCACGGTCATCGGAAAGGGGCGCTCAGGCCCCCGTCACACCGTCGGAGCGACCCCCGCCGACGCCGTCGGCGCCGCCCCGGTGGCGGCCAGGTGGGCGCGGGCCGCGGCCAGGGCGGAAGCCGCGGTGCGCAGGTGATGGGAGACCAGCGGCAGGACGGCCGGGGTGAGCGTGCGCGCCGTGAGCAGTCTCGCCGCCTCCAGCGGCGCGACGGCGCGTTCGAGGAGGGCGGCGGTGCGGGCGTGGGGGCCGGGGCCGGCGGCCCTGACCTCGCCCACCGTGCGGCGGAGGAGGATCAGCGCGTCCTCGGCGTCCGGCGGACCGTCGGGGAAGCAGTGCCCCCAGGAGGCCAACTCCAGTTCGAGGGAACGGGCGTGGGCGTCGCAGCGCCCCGCCCAGTAGACGGTGGAGGCGGCCGCGCGGGGCGGCGGGTTCTCGGTCGGCACGTGCCGATCATGTCGCAGAACCCGGCCGTCCGTACCCCGTTCGCCCGTTCACCACCCGGATCGCGCGAACGCCCGGGACCACCGCCTCGCCCGGCTCACGCCACCGGCGGGCAACAGCCGCGCGGCCGCCGGGCAAGAGCCGCGCCCCCGGACCGGGCGGGCTCACGACCGGACGTCAGGGTGGCCCTCGCCCGGCGGTGCGAGCTCGACACCGAACTGCTCCCCCAACTCCCGGAAGCCCAGGGCGGCCACAACCCGCCGGGATGCCGGCACCCTGGCCCGCCAGTGCGGCAGCAGCCCGGCGGCGAGCGCGTGCGCCACCACCGCCGAGCCCGTCGCCCGGGCCAGGCCCCGACCCCGCCGGCCGGGCACCGTCAGTACACCGAGGTGAGCCGCCCGACCCGGCCGGCGCCGGCAGCCGGCGGCGGCGACAGCTTGACGGACCGTCACCACCCGGATCGGCGGCCGGGTCAACTGCCGTGCGGCGCCGCCAAGTAGGCCTTTGGCCGGATGGTGACCGTGACGCTGTGAGAGACTGGCGTCACTCAGCGGGGCCGGATTTCCGTCCCGAACGCGTGGCCCGCGCACGGTGTCCGGCGCCGGGACGCCTTCCGTACCCCGCTGCCGAACGGAATCGATCCGCACGCCGAGTGGAGAAGTCATGACCAACGTCCGCCTTTCGACGACGATGGGCGACATCGTCCTTTCCCTTGACGAGGCCAAGGCGCCGAAGTCGGTCGCGAACTTCCTGACCTACCTCGACGAGGGGCACTACGCGGGGACGGTGTTCCACCGGGTGATCAGCGGCTTCATGATCCAGTGCGGCGGCGTCGACACCGACATGCGCATCAAGCCCGCTCCGCGCACGGTGGAGAACGAGGCGCGCAACGGGCTGAAGAACGTCAGGTACAGCGTGGCCATGGCCCGGACGTCCGCCCCGCACTCGGCCAGCGCGCAGTTCTTCATCAACACGGCCGACAACGGCTTCCTCGACTACCCGGGCCAGGACGGCTGGGGCTACGCGGTCTTCGGCGAGGTCGTGGAGGGGCACGGCGTGGTGGACCTGATCGCGCAGGTCCCGACCGGGGCGCAGGACGTGCCCCGGGAGCAGATCGTCATCAAGTCCGCCGAGGTGGTGGCCGCTTCGGCCTGACCCGCCGACGACCCCTCCGACGCCACCGGCCCGTGGCGGGCGCCGAGCGCTCGCCACGGGCCGGCCCGCGTCGGACGGCCGGACCGGGCCCGGCCAGGGGCTAGGACCGGGCCGCGGCGTGCTCCGCCAGGAAGGCGCCGGCGTGAGCGGCGGCCTCCTCCCTGGTCGGGTACCAGGTGTCGCCCCCGGCGGCGCCGCGCGTGCCGTCCGCGCCTTCGCCCGTCCAGCTCCAGCCGCCGGACTCCGGGCCCTGCACCAGTTCGGCCGCCCCGCCGAACAGCTTCAGCGCCGCACCCGGCCGCGCCGCCGCGGGGCGGGTGACGGCATCGGGCCACTTCTTGCGCGCGCCCTGCCGGGTGATGCCCCAGACGGCGCCCAGTTGCTCGTAGCTCGCGCCGTAGGAACCGGCGGTACCGGCCGCGATCGCCGTCAGCCGCTTGACCTCCGCGTCCACCACCTTCCAGGCGGCGAGGACGGACAGGGCCACCTCGACCGGGTCCGCCTCCCACATCCGCCCGTCGGACAGCCCCGACGTGCGGGAGCGAATGGCCGAGGCGAGCGGGTCGAGGGCTTCGAGGAGCGCCTTGTCCAGCTCGGCCTGCTCTTCGAGGGTGATCTCGGTCGAAGTCATGCGACAACCATAGTTCCCGGTGGAACGTACGACAACCTTTGTTTCCATCAGCATCCGGGCAGCCCGGCCGACCCGCCCCCGTCGACGGAGGCGGAGGCGGAGGCGTGCCGACGCGCGGGGAGCGGCAGTCGACCGGTCGCGGGGCCGGCAACCGGCCGAACCGGCCGAACCCGACCCAACCGGCCATCGAGGCGCTCCACCGCCGGCGGCGCGGGCGTCCGGAAGCACCGGGGGCCGGCGACCCGCCGACGGGGGCGACGCACGGTAGGAGCGCAGGTCGCGGGGGATGATGCGGGGCGGCACCGGCGAGCACGCTCCCCGACCCGCCCGACAGGCCGCGAACGGGTGAAGCATGTCACGGCTCCGCCCCGTCCCCCGGCGGGGCCCGGGCGGGTAGGTTCCTGCGTCCAAGGGGAGGAGACTCCCCCTTGGACGCATGGCCCGCCGTCAAGAGTTCCTCCGACGAGAGAGGCACGAGTGATGTCTGCACAGGACGCCACGCACCACCCCCCGCTGCGCATCGGTGTGGTGGCCGAGTCCACCGCCGGGGAGACCCGCGTCGCCGCGACACCGGCGACGGTGCGCGGACTGCTCGCCCTCGGCTACGAGGTCGCCGTCGAATCCGGGGCCGGCGCGGCCTCCGGGTTCACCGACGAGGCCTACACCGAGGCCGGCGCACACCTCGGGGAGGCGTGGACGGCCGAGATCGTCCTGAAGGTCAACGCGCCGTCGACCGCGGAGATCGCCCGGCTGAGTGACGGCGCGACCCTGGTCGGTCTGCTCGCTCCGGCCCAGCGGCCCGAACTGCTGGAGGCGCTGTCCTCGCGCCCGGTCACCGCGCTCGCGCTGGACGCGGTGCCGCGGATCTCCCGCGCGCAGTCGATGGACGTGCTCAGCTCGATGGCGAACATCGCCGGGTACCGGGCCGTGATCGAGGCCGCCCACGTGTTCGGCCGCTTCTTCACCGGCCAGGTGACGGCCGCGGGCAAGGTCCCGCCGGCGAAGGTCCTGGTGGCCGGTGCCGGGGTGGCCGGGCTCGCCGCGATCGGTGCCGCCTCCAGCCTGGGGGCGATCGTCCGCGCGACCGACCCGCGGCCGGAAGTCGCCGACCAGGTGAAGTCGTTGGGCGGCGAGTACCTCGCTGTGCAGGTCGCCCAGGAGGCCGGCACCGACGGCTACGCCAAGGCCACCTCCGCCGACTACGACCGGGCCGCGGCCGAGCTCTACCACGAGCAGGCCGAGGACGTGGACATCGTCATCACCACCGCGCTGATCCCCGGGCGGCCCGCCCCGCGGCTGCTCACCGCCGAGGACGTGGCGGCGATGAAGCCCGGGAGCGTCGTCGTCGACATGGCCGCCGCCCAGGGCGGCAACGTCGAGGGGACGGTGGCGGGCCGCACGGTGGTCACCGCCAACGGCGTCACCCTGATCGGCTACACCGACCTCGCGTCCCGGCTGCCCGCCCAGGCGTCGCAGCTGTTCGGGACCAACCTGGTCAACCTGCTCACCCTGCTGACGCCGGGCAAGGACGGGCGCCTGGTCGTCGACTTCGACGACGTGGTGCAGCGCGCGGTTACCGTGGTCCGGGCGGGCGAGATCACCTGGCCGCCGCCGCCCGTGGCCGTCTCGGCCGCGCCCGCCGCGCAGCCCGCGGCCGCCCCGGCGGCCCTGGAACCGAAGCCGCCCCGGCTCACCCCGGCGGCCCGCTTCGGCCTGATCGGCCTCGGCATGCTGGCGATGTTCCTGCTGGTCGCCGTCGCCCCGGCCCAGCTCGCGGAGAACTTCACGGTGTTCGCGCTGGCCGTGGTCATCGGCTACTACGTCATCGGGAAGGTCCACCACGCCCTGCACACCCCGCTGATGTCGGTGACCAACGCGATCTCCGGGATCGTCGTGGTCGGCGCCCTGCTGCAGATCGGGCACGGGGGCGTACTCGTCACCGTGCTGGCCTTCGTGGCCGTCCTGCTGACGAGCGTGAACATCTTCGGCGGCTTCGCCGTCACCCGCCGCATGCTGTCCATGTTCTCGAAAGGCTGAGCCCCGATGACATCCACGACGGCCGCCCACGCCGCGGACCTGGTCGCCGCCCTGCTGTTCATCCTCAGTCTGGCCGGGCTGTCCCAGCACCGGACCTCCCGTGCCGGCGTCGTCTACGGCATCGCCGGCATGGCCCTCGCCCTGGTCGCCACCGTGGTGCTGGCGGCCCGCAGCATCAGCGCCGGCGCGGTCGCCCTGATCCTCGTCGCGATGGCGCTGGGCGGCGTGATCGGCCTGTGGCGGGCCCGGCAGGTCGAGATGACGCAGATGCCGGAACTGATCGCCGTCCTGCACAGTTTCGTCGGTCTCGCCGCGGTGCTGGTCGGCTGGAACAGCTACCTGGAGGTCGAGTCGCGGGGCGCGGCCCAGACCGCCGTCGCCGCCGACCTGCTGCGGATCCACCACGCCGAGGTCGTCATCGGCATCTTCATCGGAGCGGTCACCTTCACCGGCTCCGTCGTCGCCTTCCTCAAGCTGTCCGGCCGGATCGCCTCACGGCCGCTGATGCTGCCCGGCAAGAACGCGCTGAACCTCGGCGCGCTCGCCGCGTTCGTCGCGCTGACGGTCTGGTTCACCGCGGGCCCGGGCCTCGGCCTGGTGATCGCGGTGACCGTGCTCGCCCTCGCGCTGGGCTGGCACCTGGTCGCCTCGATCGGCGGCGGCGACATGCCCGTCGTCGTCTCCATGCTCAACAGCTACTCCGGCTGGGCGGCGGCGGCCGCCGGGTTCCTGCTCGACAACAACCTGCTCATCGTCACCGGCGCACTGGTCGGCTCCTCGGGCGCCTACCTGTCGTACATCATGTGCAAGGCGATGAACCGTTCCTTCCTCTCCGTCATCGCGGGCGGCTTCGGCATCGAAGCCCCCTCCGGCGGGGCGGAGGAGCAGGGTGAGCACCGCGAGGTGCGCGCCGAGGAGGCGGCGGCGCAGCTCGCACAGGCCCGGACGGTCGTCATCACCCCCGGTTACGGCATGGCGGTGGCGCAGGCGCAGCACCCGGTCGCGGAGCTCACCCGCCGGCTGCGCGAGCGCGGCGTCGAGGTCCGCTTCGGCGTGCACCCCGTCGCCGGACGCCTGCCCGGTCATATGAACGTGCTGCTGGCCGAGGCGAAGGTGCCCTACGACATCGTCCTGGAGATGGACGAGATCAACGACGACTTCGCCGACACCTCCGTCGTCCTCGTCATCGGCGCCAACGACACCGTCAATCCCGCCGCCATGGACGACCCGTCGAGCCCCATCGCCGGCATGCCGGTGCTGCGGGTGTGGGAGGCGGAGCAGGTGATCGTGTTCAAGCGGTCCATGGCCTCCGGCTACGCGGGGGTGCAGAACCCGCTGTTCTTCCGCGAGAACAGCGCCATGCTCTTCGGCGACGCCAAGCAGAGCGTGGAGGACATCCTGCGCGCCCTCGACGCCGACGGCCGGGACGCCCCGGCGCCGCCCGCCCGCCGGACGGCGACGGCCGGCCGCACCGCCGGATAGGCCGGCGGGCGGTCCCGGGGTGCCGGCCGGCGCCCCGGGACCGCCCGCGCGGGCCGCCCGACCGTCCGCGGCCCGGGACCGCCCGGCAATCGGTTCCGACATTCCTTCCCCGCCGTGTCGATCCGCGGCCGTCCCGTTCGACCTGGGATAGAGAGGACCGCAGATCGGTCCCCGGACGAAGGAGCACAGCCATGGCGAAGTACATGTTGATCATGCGGGGCAACGACGAGTCGGTCGCGAAGATGACGGAGACACCGTTCGACGAGATGCTCGAGAAGATGGGCCGCTACAACGAGGAGCTGATCCGGGCCGGCGTGCTCGTCGCGGCCGAGGGACTGGACGACGCCTCGCAGGGCGTGGTCGTCGACATCAGCGGGCCCGCCCCGGTTGTCACCGACGGCCCGTACGGTGAGACCAAGGAACTGTTCGGCGGCTTCTACCTCCTCGACGTGGCGTCGAAGCAGGAGGCGGTCGAATGGGCCAAGCGACTGCCGGCCTTCCCCGGCACCAAGATCGAGATCCGGCGCGTGCCGGGGATCGACGAGTTCCCGCAGGACAACGAGTGGATCATCAAGGAACGGGCATGGCGCGACCGGACCGGCCAGCTCTGACCCCAGTCACGACGGACGACCCGCCGGGCGGCGCAGCAGCCCGGCGGGCCGTCGAGGCGCTCTGGCGGATCGAGTCGGCGCGGATCGTCGGCGCCCTCACCCGGTACACGGGGGACTTCGACCTCGCCGAGGACGTCGCGCAGGAGGCCCTCGCGCAGGCGCTCGTGGTCTGGGCGCGCGACGGCGAGCCGGCCAGCCCGGTGGGGTGGCTGCTGGCCACCGCCCGGCGGCGCGCCATCGACCACTTCCGCCGCCGCTCCGCCCTCGACGACCGCTACGCCGCACTGGCCGGCCGGCTCGCCGAGGGCGGGGCGAGCTCCGGTGCCGAGCCGCCGCCGGAGCGGGCGGACGACCTGCCCTGGGACCCGGACCGGATCGAGGACGACGTCCTCGCGCTGGTCTTCGTGGCCTGCCACCCCGTGCTCTCGCCCGAGGCCCGCACGGCTCTGACCCTGCGCGTGGTCGCCGGCCTGTCCAGCGAGGAGATCGCCCGGGCGTTCCTGGTGCCGGTGCCGACCGTCCAGGCCCGGATCACCCGGGCGAAGAAGACGATCGCGGCGGCCGGGGTGCCCTTCGAACCGCCGCCGGCGGCCGAGTGGCGCGAGCGGCTCGGCGGCGTCCTGAGCGTGCTGTACGTGATCTTCACCGAGGGCTCCACGGCCACCGCCGGTGACCAGTTGCTCCGCCCCGACCTCGCCTACGAGGCGATCCGGCTGGCCCGGACGCTGACCGCCCTGCTGCCCGACGAGCCGGAGGCGTTCGGACAGCTCGCGCTGTTCGAACTCACCGCCGCCCGCTTCCCCGCGCGCACCGGGCCCGACGGCGAGGCCGTCCTGCTGGAGGACCAGGACCGCCGGCTGTGGGACCGCTCCGCCGTCCGACGCGGCCTGGCCGCGATCGACCGGGCCGCGGCCGCCGGGCGCGGGCTCGGGCCGTACGGCCTGCAAGCGGCGATCGCCGCCTGCCACGCCACGGCGCCGTCCGTCCCGGAGACCGACTGGGAGCGGATCGTGCTGCTCTACGAGGCGCTCGGCCGCATCGCGCCCTCCCCCGTCGTCGAGCTCAACCGGGCGGTCGCCGTCGCCATGGCGACCGGGCCGCAGGACGCGCTGTCCCTCGTCGACGGGCTGGCCGCCGACGGCCGCCTGGCGGGCTCCCACCTGCTGCCGGGCGTGCGCGGCGAACTGCTCGCCCGGCTCGGCCGTACCGCCGAGGCGCGGGCGGAGCTGGAGCTCGCCGCGCGGCTGTGCCGCAACACCCGCGAGCGGTCCGTGCTGCTGCGCAAGGCGGCCGCGCTCGGCTGACGCCGCCGGCCGCCCCACGACCGGAACCGGCGTCGGCTGACTGGGCCGAGCGGGTGGGGTCGGCGGGGTACCGGTGTGGTACCCGGGGGTGATCGCGGGTGGGGGCGGGAGGCTGGCGCTCCGGGGCAGGCAGCCAGGCAGGCAGGAGAGAGCGCGTGAGCGAGCGCAGCCGTCGGGGTACCGGTAGCGGCACGGCCGCTGACGGGGCGCGGGTGGCCGGTGATCCCGGCGTGCTGGGGACGGCGCTCGCCGTGGTGCTGGCGTTCTCGCTCGCGCAGGGTTCCTGGCAGTAGTTCTCCACCTACCTCGGTGTGACGCTGCTCGCGGTGGTCCTGTCCTTCGGCCGCGTGCCGGTGCGCACACCGGGCCGGCGCGCTGCCTACGGCTGGAGCCTGGCGGCGTACGCGCTGGTCGTGGGCCTGTGCGTGGCGCTGACGCTGGCTCCGGCGCTGCAGCGCTGGGACTGGCTGTTCCCCGTGCCGGGCGCCCGGCACGGTTGCGTGGAGTCGGGCCGCTACCAGGGCCTGCAGACGCGGGCCGCGCTGGGGGGCCTGGCCGGTGGCGCCGGTGACGCGCTGGCGTACGCGCAGCGGGAGCAGAGCCGCCAGGCCGTCGACGACTGCCTGGCGGCGACGACGACGCGCTGGCTGCCGGTGTACGCCCTGGGGGCGGCCCTGCTGGTGGGTGCGGGTGCGTGGTCGTGGGAGCGGGCCCGGGCCCGCGGGAACGCGGCAGCGTCCGGCTGAGCCTGCCCGGCGCCCCCGGCCCCGGCCACGGTCACGGTCACGAACGACCGCGCAGCATCCCGCTGAGCCCCCGGCGCCCCGGCCGTCAGCAGACCGTGCCCGGTCGCGCCGCCGTGGCCCGGAGCAGCTCCCGCACCAGCTCGAAGTCGATGTCCGCCGGCCGGCGGAAGCGCAGACAGCCCTTGCCCATGTCCTGGCCGGCCAACCGCTCCTCGAACGCCGCGCGGACGTCGCCGCGCATGACGTAGAAGGAGATGTACCGCTTCTGGCCGGCGAAGGCGATCTCGGCGGTCCCGTCCCGCTCGTAGGCGGGCATCCCGTACGCCATGACCTCCTCGAAGCCGTCCAGCTCCGCGCGGCACAGCCGGCGCAGCCCGGTCAGGGCCTCCCGGCGGTCCTCGGGCGCCTCGGCCAGGTAACCGGCCACGTCCTTCGCCTCGCTGCGCACCATCCCGTCAGGCTATGCCGCGCCCGAAGGCCCCACCAGCCTGCCGGCCGCCGCCCCCGCACGGCGCGCCGCGACGGCCCGAGGTCACCGGCCGGTCAGCCGGCGCGGCCCACCGGGAGTGCGGTGAACGTCGCCTCGGTGAACGTGGTGACCTCGCTGAAGCCCAGCCGCCGGTACAGGTCCACGGCGGCCGTGTTGTCCGCGCGGACGTTCAGCCCGATGTGGTCGGTGCTCTCCGCGAGCTGCCGGCAGAGCGCGGCCACGCAGGCCCCGGCGGCGCCCTGCCGGCGCACCTCGGGGTGCGTCGTGACGTTGCCGATGACGCCCACCCGCTGGGTGGCCGACCAGGCGTGCACGCCCGCGACCGCGACCAGCCGGCCGTCACGCCGGGCACCGAGGTACTGGCCGGTGTCGAGCATCCGGTCGTCGAACCAGTTGCCCGGGTAGGCCGCGGCGAACAGCGCCAGCAACTCGGGCAGGTCCGCACGGCCCAGCGGGGCGGGCGCCCACGGACCGACGGGGTGGGCCGCCGCGCGCCCGGGGTCGGTCAGCACCATCCGCAGCAGCGTGCCGTGGCGGCGCACCTCGTACGCCTCCTCCAGTGCCTTGGCCGCGTCCCCGGTGAGGTGGCCGAAGAAGCGGCGCGGCAGGACCGGCAGCATCTCCCGCACGAGCTCCTCCACCGCCGACGCCTCGGCGGCCCCGCCGAAGGCCAGCACGGTCGGGATGTCGCCGACCGCGTACAGCAGCGCGACCGGGCCGTCCGGGGCGAGGCCGAACCATGAGGTGTGCGGCCACAACAGGTCGTCGAGGTCGCCGAGTTCCATCAGGTGCAGCGCCGGGTCCCGGCGGAAGCGGGCTTCGAGGACGGCTCGGTCGTGCAGGCTTCGCAAAGGCATCGGGCCAGCATACGGACCGGCGTCCGGTCGGTCGGCGGCCCCGTCCTCACCGTCGGCCGGGCGGCAGGCCACCGCCCGGCCGACGGCTCAGGAGGTGAGCTGGCCGGGCCGGCCCGGTACCCAGAGCGGCACCGGACCGGCGTGCGGCATGGACCTCGTCGCGTACTCCTCCAGGCAGGCGGCCGCCCGGCCCGGGTCGCCGCCGCCGAGTTCCACCAGCGCGGTGGCGGCGGACCGGGCGCAGGAGAGCGTCAGGGCGAGCAGGTCCTGGCGACGGTGGTGGTGGCGGACGTACGCCTCGCACCGGTCGGCGATGCGGCTGCCGTGGGACTCCCGCTCCGTCTCGGCAGCCTGCTCGCCGCCGGCGGTGGCCGCCTGCACCCCGTGCCAGACCAGGGCGAGCGCGACGGGTTCGGCCGGGTGGGCCGTGTCGGCCCGCCGCGACCGCTCATGGGCCTCGGCCGACTGCCGGCCCAGCCGGTCCAGCGCGGCCGGGCCGTCCCCGTCGCAGACCCGCAGGGCCAGCTCCGCCGCCCGGTGCACGGCCGCCCGCAGGACCGCTTCCGCCGGCACCCGGAGCCCGGTCGCCGCCGGGTCGGCGAAGGCCAGCCAGGTGTCCGCGAACGAGGCCGCCCGCACCTGCCACAGCCACGGCGGGTCCCCGGCCGCCTCGCCCAGACGCTCTCCCGCCGCCAGCCTGATCAGACCCACGGCGGCGAGATCCGCCGCATCCGCGTCCGACCCGAGCCCGAACAGCCGTCCACTACTCCTCAACACGCACCCCCGTCGTGGCCATCACCTGGTGACGGCACATCTCACCACATTGGGACGCGAACGAACTGGCCTCGGCCTCCGATGAGACCCAGGACACGTGCCGGGCCCGGCACCCGGCGCCCCCGCGGGGACGCGCGGGGCGGGCCGGCACCCGGGCCCGCCGCCCTGCGGTCAGCGGCCGACGGCCTGCTTGACGAGGTCGGCCACCGCCTCGGGCCGGGAGACGTGGACGGAGTGGCTGCCGGGCACCTCGACGGTCCGGGCGCCGATCCGCCCGGCCATGGCCCGCTGCGCGGGCGGGGGATCATCCGGTCGTCGGCCGCGACCAGGTGCCAGGCCGGCTTGGTGCGCCAAGCCGGCCGGGACACGGCGCCGTTGAGGGTGTCGAAGCCCCAGGGGACCTGGGAGTCGGCCACGAACGCCGCCTGGCCCGCGGGGACGTCCGCGGCGAACGAAGCCGCGAACCTGTCGCGGTCCAGGAACAGGAAGCCGTCCCGGGGCGGGAGGATGGGCGGCACCGGCGCACCGGGCGGGGGGTCGGCGATGAGGGTGCTCACCGACTCCCCCCTGTCGGGGGCGAACGCCGCGAGGTAGACGAGGCCGGCCACCTTCTCGTGGTTGACGTAGTTCGCGAGAAGCGCGAGAAGCGCGAGAAGCGCGGGTGAGGCGAAGGAGCCGGGAGCCGGGAGCCCGCGGGCCGTCGTAGCGGGTCAGCCGAAGGAGCGGGTCGCCGTGATGCCGCCGTCCACCGGCAACGTCACCCCGGTGATGTAGGAGGACCGGTCGCTGAGCAGCCAGGCCGCCGCCTGCGCGATCTCGACGGCGCCCGCGGGGCGGCCGAGCGGGGTGAAGCGGGCGACGGCCGCCGCGAAGGCGGGCCCGGCCGCGAAGAGCGGCTCGACGGACGGCGTCCGGACGACCCCGGGGGCGATCGCGTTGGTCCGGATGCCGTGGCGGGCGTAGTCGGCGGTGGCCGCCTTCACCAGACCGGCGAGTCCGTGCTTGGCCGCCTGCTGGGTGCCGTCACCGAAGCCCCCGACCAGTCCGCCGACGCTGCTGCACAGCACGATCGCGCCGCCGCGGCCGCCGGTGAGCATCGCCCGGAGCTGGGCCCGCAGGCAGAGCCAGGTGCCGCGGAGGTTCACGGCGTGCACGGCGTCCCAGTCGGCCTCGGTCCGCTCGGCGAGCGGGAGCGGCAGGGGGCCCGAGCCCGCGTTGTCGAAGGCCGCGTCCAGCCGCCCGTAGGTGTCCAGCGCGGTCCGCACCACCCGGTCGGCGCCCTCCGCGGTGGCGATGTCCGCGGCGACGGCCACCGCCCGGCCGCCGCGCGCCCGCACGCCGGCCGCCACCGCCTCCACCTGGTGCCCGGTGCGGGCGGCCAGCACGAGCAACGCGCCCTCCGCCGCGAACAGTTCGGCGGCCGCCGCGCCGATGCCCCGGCCCGCGCCGGTGATGATCGTGACCTTGTCGTCGAGGAGTCCCATACGCCGAGCGTCCACCGGCCGGGCGGCGGATACCAGGGGCCGGATCGTCCCCGGTCCGGGAGCCTGGGTCTGCCAGGTCCTGGATCCGCGGCGCGGACTGTGCCAGCGTGGGCGCATGCCCGACACCCCGCTGAGCGCGTTCCTGCGCGCCCGCCGCCGGAGCCTGGCCCCCGCCGAGGTGGGGCTGCCCGCCGGTCCGCGCCGCCGCACGCCGGGCCTGCGCCGGGAGGAGGTGGCCGTCCGCGCGGGCATCTCGGCCGACTACTACGCCCGGCTGGAGCAAGGGCGCCAGCGGCTGCCGACCGTCCCGGTGCTGGACGGGATCGCCCGCGCCCTGCTGCTCGCGGAGTCCGAGCGGGCCTACCTCCACCGGCTCGCCCACCGGCAGCGACCGTCGCAACCGCTCACCGGCCCCGACGGTGTGGGCGCGGCGACCCGGGCGCTGCTCGCGACCCTGGACCGGACGCCCGCCTTCGTCACCGGCCCCCGCTTCGACCTGCTCGCCTGGAACCCGCAGGCCGGTGCGCTGATGGCCGATCCGGCCTCCCGGCCGGCCTTCGAACGCAATCTGCTCTGGCAGGTGTTCTGCTGCCCGTACGGCGCGGCCGAGCGAGCCAACCACGCACCGGCCGACTCGATCGGCGCCGACCTGGTGGCCGGGCTGCGCGCCCAGCACGCCGACCGTCCGGACGACCGGGAGCTGACCGCGCTGGTCGCCCGGCTCTCCGCGCAGAGCCGGGCGTTCGCCGCGCTCTGGGCCCGGCACCGGGCCGGCCCGCCCCGCCAGGGCCGGCTCTCGCTGCGCCATCCGGACCTGGACGCCGAGGTGCTCGACTACACCGTGCTCGGACTGCCGGACGGCGGCCAGCACCTGTTCGTCTTCCTGGCTCCCGGCGGCGGCCGGGAGCCGGACGCCTTCCGGCGGCTGGGGCCCGCGTCCGTGCCGCAGCACGCGCACCACGGGTGACGCGGGCCCGTGGCGCGGCGGGCGCCTGACGCGGCCTCGGCCCCGGTCAGGGAGGAGCGGCCGCTACCGTGCCGCGTCCCGCTCCAGTGCCTCCCTCAGCCGCAGCAGGGCGGCGCGCCGGGCACGGGCCCGGACCAGCAGCGCCGCGGCGGCGGCCGTCAGCAGGCCCCCGACGAGACCCGCCCCCAGCGCGGCCCCGGCCGCGCCGCGCACCGCCGCCAGGGCGACCCCCGCGGCCGTGGTCGCGGTGCAGGCCGCCAGCGCGATCCACCCGCCCACCACCCGGTCCGCCGCGAAGAGCGGCCGCCGCCGGGCGAGCACCCAGCCGACGAAGGCCGCCCAGGACAGGCCGATCGCGATCAGCACGGCGAACGCGATCCCGGTCCGGGCCGGCAGCCCGCCCGGTTCGGTCGCCCAGAGCACACCGATCAGCCCCGCCCCGCACAGGCCGGCCAGTCCGACGGCCAGCTGACCCAGCCGGGCCCGTACCGAGGTCTCGGCGGCGATCACCCGCCGCAGTGCGGGCGGCAACGAGCCGTCCCGCCCGGTCCGCTCGCTCATGCGTGGTACCCCTTCTCGGTCAGGACGGCGCGCAGCATGCGCCGGGCGCGGGAGAGCCTGCTCTTCACCGTGCCCACGGGGACGTCGAGGACGGCCGCGCAGGCGGTCAGCGGGAGGTCCTGCAGATGGAACAGCAGGAGGACCTCGCGCTCCAGCGGCGGCAGGCCGTCCAGGCCCGCCTCGATCTCCATCCGGTCCAGGACCTCCGCGACCCCGGCCGGCTCGCCGGACAGCGCGTCGTCGGCCTCCTCCAGCACCGTCAGGACGGGCGCCGCGCAGGCCCGGCGCAGGTGGTCCGCCAGGGCCCGGCGCCCGATGGTGAAGAGCCAGGGCGCGAACCGGTCCGGCTGTCGCAGCCTCGGCAGGCCGCGCAGCACGGCCACCCAGGTCTCCTGGGCGAGGTCGTCCGCGACGTGCCCGGATCCCGTCATGCCCCGCAGGTAGCGCCGGAGCGCGTCGTGCCAGACGCCGACGAGTTCGCCGAACGCCTCCCGCTCGCCGAGCTGGCAGCGGACCACCAGCAACTCAGTGGTGCGGTCCTCGACCACCGCCCCGCCTCCCTCCACCCGTGTCGTCCGTCCCTTGCCACCAGGACAGTCCGTGCCCGGGCCGAAAAGGTTCACGCCCCGACCGAACGCGCCGGCCGGACGCGCCGCCGCGCCCCCTCACACGGCCGCCCGGGCACGCCGTTCCGACCCCGCTGCCGGACGGCGGGGTGCCTCGGCCGACCGGCAGCGGCGCGCACTCCGTCGGGTGAAGCGGCGTGTGCCTCCCGGCCTCCGGCGGCGCCGGTCGGCGATCGTTGCGGGAGCCCGGCCGGCGTCTGCGGCCGGCACGTGGTGACGAGGGAGGCAACGGTGGAGTTCCTGGTCGACATGGTGACCAGCGTTCCGGAGGGCACGTCCGAGCAGGACGTGGCCGCGATCCGGGCCCGGGAGGCGGAGCGGGCCCGGGAGTTGGCCGCGCAGGGGCACCTGTTGCGGCTCTGGCGCCCGCCGCTGGCGCCCGGCGAGTGGCGCTCCTGGGGGCTGTTCGACGCGGACGACGCGGAGCAGCTGGAGCAGGTGCTCGCGTCGATGCCGCTGCGGGTGTGGCGCCGCGACACGGTGACCGCGCTGTCCCCGCACCCGAGCGATCCCGGCCGCCGGTAGCGCCGCTCCGGTCCGCGTCGCCGATGGACCGGCCGCCGGACCCGCCCGTACCGCTGCCCGGTCGGCCCGTGCCCGCGCACGGGTGTCCCCGACACTCCCAGGAGTCCCGATGAACAGCACGACAGCCCGCGAAACGATCCTGCGCGACGTCCTGGACCGGTGGAAGGCCGCCGTGGACGCACACGAACCCGAGGAGGTCGCCGCCCTCTTCACCGAGGACGCGATCTTCCAGGGGCTGCACCCCTACGCGGTCGGGCGGCAGGGCGTCGCCGACTACTACGGCGCCCAGCCGCTCGGCATGACGGCCGCGTACCGGATCCTCGAAACGCGGCAGCTCGCCGACGACCTCGTGCTCGGCTACCTGGCCGTCGACTTCTCGTTCACCGACCGGCCGGTGGTCGGGGTCAACCTCGGCGTCCTGGCCAAGCGACTGGGCGACGCGTGGTACCTCAGCCACTACCAGGTCTCCCGCCTCGGCTGACCGCCCCGCCGGGGCGGGAGCGGTCGCGGCCCCGCCCCCGGCCGCCGTCAGCCGCCGTCGACGAGCCGTTGCAGCGCGGGGGCGTACAGGTCCGCCAGCCGCTCGGGCGTGGCGCGGTCGCCCGCGCCCGGGCGGTGCAGGCTCAGCGTCGCGCCGAGGCCGAGCAGCTGGCCGGCGATCAGCTCGGCCCGCAGCTCGGCGTCCGGCCCCGGCAGCGAGGCGGCGAGGCGGTCCGTCACCTGGTGGCGGAAGCGCTCGCGCAGCAGCGTCCGCTCGTCCTCGTTGCCGAGCGAGAAGACGACGCGCAGCAGTGGGTCGCCGCGCTGTTCCCGGCGCATCCGGACCACGGTCAGCACCAGGTGGCGGCCCAGTGCGGCGGGCTCGGCGGCGAACAGCTCGTCCGCCGCGGGCCGGAAGTCGGCGACGGTGTTGAACAGGTGCTCCTTGCTGCCGAACCGCTTCACGATCAGCGAGGGGCTGACGCCCGCGTCGGCCGCTATCCCCCGCATGGTGACGTCGGCGTAGGGGCGCAGGGCGAACGCCCGGCGGGCGGCGCGCAGGATCGCGTCCCGCCCGGTGCCCTGCTCGGTGCCGGGGTCGGCCTCGCCCGGCCGGGCGGGCGGGCCGGGCGCCGGCTCGGCGTTCGATCCGGCGTTCGATCCGGCGTTCGATCCGGGGGCCGGCTCGGCTGCGCCGGTCTCGTCGGCGATGGTCAAGCGCTCTCCTGGGCCGGGGCGGCGGGGGTCGTCACCCCGACGGTACCGGGTGCGGCGGGGGCGGTACGAACCGTCCGGCCGGAGGGCAGGAAGAGCGTCGCGACCAGCGCGGCGGCGGCCATCGCGGCCGCGATCAGGAAGATCAGCAGATAGGCGTGCAGGGTGGGGGCGGTGAGCCCGCCGACGGTGAAGGTGACGTGGGCGAGCACCGCGGTGACCACCGCACTGCAGCAGGCCTGGCCGACCGAGCGCATCAGCGTGTTCAGCCCGTTCGCCGCGCCGGTCTCGCCGACCGGCACGGCCCGCATCACCAGGGCGGGCAGCGCCGAGTACGCGATGGCGGTGCCGGAGGCGACGACGGTGGCGCCGGCCACGATCAGCCAGAGGCTGTGGCTGGTGAAGAAGCGCACCAGGTAGCCGACCACCATGACGGCCGCCGCGAGGGCGAGCGTCGTCCTCGGCCCGTACTTCGCCGAGATCCTGGCGGAGACCGGGGAGAGCGCCACCATCGCCAGGCCGCCCGGCAGCAGGCAGAGCCCGCCCACCACGATCGAGGCGCCGAGGCCGTAGCCGGTCTCCTTGGGCTCCTGCACCATCTGCGCGGTGACCAGGGAGTTGGCGTAGAAGGCGAAGCCGATCAGCATCGCGGCGACGTTGGTCAGCAGCACGGCGGGCCGGGCCGAGACCCGCAGGTCGACCATCGGCGAGGCGGTGCGCAGCTCGTACCGGCCCCAGAGCAGCCCGAGCAGCACCGACCCGCCGAGCAGGCCGAGGGTGCGCGGCGAGGTCCAGCCCCAGCCGGCGCCCTGGGTGATCGCGAGCAGCAGGCCGACGAGCACGGCGCCGAGGCCGAGCGTCCCGAGCAGGTCGAAGCGGCCCCGGGAGCGCAGTGGTGACTCCGGCACGATCCGCAGCACCAGGGCGATGTCCAGCAGGCCGAGTGCCGCGGAGGCCCAGAACATGGTGTGCCAGTCGAAGTTCTCGACGACCAGCGCCGCCACGGGCAGGCCCACGGCGGCACCGATGCCGAGGGTGGAGCTCATCAGGGCGATGGCCGGCAGCACGCGCTCGGGCGGCAGTTCGTCGCGGATGATGCTGATCCCGAGCGGGATGACGGCGAGGGCCGCGCCCTGCAGCGCCCGGCCGGCGATCAGTACACCGATCTGCGAGCTCACGGCGCACAGCACGGACCCGGCGGTGAGTACGCCCAGCGAGGCGAGCAGCACGCGGCGTTTGCCGTACATGTCGCCGACCCGGCCGAGTACGGGGGTGAAGACCGCGCCGGTCAGCAGGGTGACGGTGACCAGCCAGCCGGCCGCGCCCGGCGAACTGCCGGTCAGGGCGGGCACGTGCGGGAGCAGCGGGACGACCAGGGTCTGCATGACCGCGACGACGACACCGCAGAAGGCGAGCACCGGCACGATCAGGTGGGCCCTCGGCGCCCGCGCGGACGGGGAGGGGGCTGGGGAGGGCGGGCCGGGCTCGGCCGTCACCGGGGTCATGCTGCTCCAGACGCTGGTCCACACGGGGGTGCACGGGTGTTCACCCCTCACAGGGTAAACGCCTGTGCACCCCCATGTCCGGCCGTTCGCCCTTTGTCACCGCCCCGACCGGGTTCGACCGGGGCGCCGCGCCGGAGCCGCCCGCCGGTGGTCGCGGCCCGAGCCGCCGTGCCCTCGTCCTCGGCGGCATCACCGCGCCGGCGGCCGCACCGGGCGGGACGTTCCTCGCGCAGCGGCCGACCGGTGGGCCCACGGCCCCGGGACGTCACCACCGGGACCGTCCCCGCCACCCTCAGCGGCCAGGCCGAGCAGGTGAGTTCGGTGGTGTTCAGACCCGACGGCCGCACCCCCGCCAGCGACGGCGACGACGAGGGCGCCATCCGGGTACGGCAGCTCCCCCGAGGCCCCCGCCCTGGCCGCCGGCGCACTGCGCGGGGTCACCGGCCGAGGGTCGTCCGCTCGGCGGCGGCCGTCGCCGGCCGCGACCGCCCCCGGCACCCCGTGGGCGTCAGACGCAGTCCGGGCAGATCCCGCGGTAGGTGACCTCGGCGGTGGCGACGGCGAAGCCGAACCGCTGCTCCGCCGGCAGGTCGGCCAACGGGTCCCCGGCCGGGTGGACGTCGCGGATGGTGCCGCAGCCGGAGCACACCAGGTGCTGGTGCGGGCGGTGGGCGTTGGGGTCGTAGCGCCTGGCCCGGCCGTCGGTGGCGACCTCCATGACCTCGCCGAGGCCGACCAGCTCGCCCAGCGTGTTGTACACGGTCGCCCGGGAGATCTCCGGCAGCCGCTCGACCGCGCGGGCGTGCACCTCGTCGGCCGTGAGATGGACGTGGTCGCCGTCGAGGACCTCAGCGACGACGCGCCGCTGGGCGGTCAGCCGCCAGCCGCGCCCTCTCAGCCGTACCAGCAGGTCACTCATATCGGTTCACCTATTCAGGCTCATGGGGGAACCCCGGATTCTAGCAGTGGCCTTCCGAACCCCGATCGGATATCGACTCGGTGTGGTTCTTGACTTGGAATTCGTCCATCGTAGGATCGGTTCCGGCGATAGCCTAGGGGGCAATGAGGCTCCGGAACGGCGGTGAGCACCTCCGCGTCGGGTGAGCTAGTCCTCCTCATTGAACGACCCCTCAGGTGCTCCACCCTTTCGATCGTTCCTGAACACCGTGATCCGCCCGGCCCGGAAGGATTCCCATGTCTGAGAACCACGACGCGATCGTCACCGATGCGAAGGCGGAGGGGGGAGGCTGCCCGGTCGCGCACGGGCGCGCCCCGCACCCGACCCAGGGCGGTGGAAACCGCCAGTGGTGGCCGGACCGGCTCAACCTGAAGATCCTTGCCAAGAACCCGGCCGTGGCCAACCCGCTCGGTGCGGACTTCGACTACGCCGAGGCGTTCAACTCGCTCGACCTGGCGGCCGTCAAGCGCGACCTCGCCGAGACCCTGACCACCTCGCAGGACTGGTGGCCGGCCGACTTCGGCCACTACGGCCCCTTCATGATCCGGATGGCCTGGCACAGCGCGGGCACCTACCGGATCAGCGACGGCCGCGGCGGCGCCGGCGCCGGCCAGCAGCGCTTCGCCCCGCTCAACAGCTGGCCGGACAACGCCAACCTCGACAAGGCCCGCCGCCTGCTGTGGCCGGTGAAGAAGAAGTACGGCCAGAGCCTGTCCTGGGCCGACCTCCTGATCCTGGCCGGCAACGTCGCGCTGGAGACCATGGGCTTCCAGACCTTCGGCTTCGGCGGCGGCCGCGAGGACGTCTGGGAGTCGGAGGAGGACGTCTACTGGGGTCCCGAGACGACCTGGCTCGACGACGAGCGCTACACCGGCGACCGCGACCTGGAGAGCCCGCTCGGCGCGGTGCAGATGGGCCTGATCTACGTCAACCCGGAGGGCCCCAACGGCAACCCGGACCCGATCGCCGCGGCCCGCGACATCCGCGAGACCTTCCGCCGGATGGCGATGAACGACGAGGAGACCGTCGCGCTGATCGCGGGCGGCCACACCTTCGGCAAGACCCACGGCGCGGGCCCGGCCGACAACGTCGGCCCCGACCCCGAGGCCGCCCCGCTGGAGCAGCAGGGCCTGGGCTGGCAGAGCGGCTACGGCACCGGCAAGGGCGACGACGCGATCACCAGCGGCCTCGAGGGCATCTGGACCAACACGCCGATCACCTGGGACAACACCTTCTTCGAGATCCTCTTCGGCTACGAGTGGGAGCTGTTCAAGAGCCCGGCCGGCGCCAACCAGTGGCGCCCGAAGGACGGTGCGGGCGCCGGCACCGTCCCGGACGCGCACGACGGCTCGAAGACGCACGCCCCGACCATGCTGACCACGGACCTCTCGCTGCGGTTCGACCCGGTCTACGAGCAGATCTCCCGGCGCTTCCTGGCCGACCCCGCGCAGTTCGCGGACGCCTTCGCCCGGGCCTGGTACAAGCTCACCCACCGCGACATGGGCCCGGTCGTGCGCTACCTCGGCCCCGAGGTCCCGTCGGAGACCCTGCTGTGGCAGGACCCGCTGCCCGCCGCCACGCACGCCCCGGTCGGCGCCGAGGAGATCGCCGCCCTCAAGCAGCAGGTGCTGGCCTCCGGCCTGTCGGTCTCCCAGCTGGTCTCCACCGCCTGGGCCTCGGCCTCCTCCTACCGCGGCAGCGACATGCGCGGCGGCGCCAACGGCGCCCGCGTCCGGCTGGAGCCGCAGAGCGGCTGGGAGGTCAACGAGCCCGACGAGCTGGCGACCGTGCTGCGCACCCTGGAGGGCGTGCGGGCGTCGTTCAACTCCGGCCGGACGGACGGCAAGGCGATCTCGATCGCGGACCTGATCGTCCTCGCGGGTGCGGCGGGCGTGGAGAAGGCCGCCGCCGACGCCGGCTTCCCGGTCGAGGTGCCCTTCACCCCGGGCCGGGTGGACGCCGCCCAGGAGCAGACCGACGTCGAGTCCTTCGCGGCGCTGGAGCCGACCGCCGACGGGTTCCGCAACTACCTCGGCAAGGGCAACCGGCTGCCGGCCGAGTACCTGCTGCTGGACCGGGCCAACCTGCTGACCCTGAGCGCCCCGGAGCTGACCGTCCTGGTCGGCGGCCTGCGCGTGCTGGGCGCCAACCACCAGCAGTCCTCGCTGGGCGTCCTGACCCGGACCCCCGGGCGGCTGACCAACGACTTCTTCGTCAACCTGCTCGACCTGGGCACGACGTGGAAGGCCACCTCGGCGGACGCGAACACCTTCGAGGGCCGGGACGCCGCCACCGGTGAGGTCCGCTGGACGGGCAGCCGGGCCGACCTGGTGTTCGGCTCCAACTCGGAGCTGCGCGCCCTCGCCGAGGTCTACGCGAGCGACGACGCCAAGGAGAAGTTCGTGACGGACTTCGTCGCGGCCTGGACCAAGGTGTCCGAGCTCGACCGCTTCGACCTGCGCTGATCCCGGACCGGCCGGAACCCGCCGTGCCCCGGCCGCCCTCGTGGCGGCCGGGGCACGGCGGCGTCGTCAGGGGTTGAGCGTCCACTTCTGGTTGCCGGCCCCGGTGCAGGTCCAGATCTGGACCGCCGTGGCATCGGCCGGATTGTTGCCCGCGACGTCCAGGCACTTGTTCGCCGGCACGTTGACCAGGTCGTGGGTGGTCGCGTTGTACGACCAGCGCTGGGCGCCGGTGCCGTTGCAGTCCCACAGCTGCACCTTGGTGCCGTCCGCGGCGGCTCCGGCGTTGACGTCCAGGCACTTGCCGAGGGCGCGCACCGTGCCGTCCGAGCCGACCGTCCAGCGCTGCGCGGCCGTCCCGTTGCAGGTGTAGAGCTGGACCTGGGTGCCGTTGGCGGTGGCCGCGGCCGCCACGTCCAGGCACTTGCCGGCCAGCCCGGTCAGGGTGCCGCCCGTGGGCGCGGCGCCGGAGGTCACCCGGACGTAGTCCACGACCAGTTGCTGGGGGAAGGCGGTGCCGGCGTCCGGGTCGCCGGGCCAGTAGCCCCCGACGGCCAGGTTGAGGATGAGGAAGAACGGCTTGTTGAACGCCCAGCTCCGGCCCCCGAGATCGGCCGGGGTCCGGCGCTGGTACACCGTGCCGTCCACGGACCAGGTGATCGAGTCGGGCGCCCAGTCGACGGCGAAGGTGTGGAAGGCGTCCGCGAAGGCCTGCCCGGCCGGGAGGCTGTAGCCGGCGCCGATGCCGCCGCTGCCCGAGTAGCCGGGGCCGTGGATCGTCCCGTGCACCGTGCCGGGCTCGAAGCCGACGTTCTCCATGACGTCGATCTCGCCGCTGTTCGGCCAGCCGACCTGGCCGATGTCGTTGCCCAGCATCCAGAAGGCCGGCCACATGCCCTGGCCGCGCGGGACCTTCATCCGGGTCTCGACGTGCCCGTAGGCCTGGGCGAACCGGCCGGAGGTGTTCAGCCGGGCCGAGGTGTACTGGCAGGTGCCGTACCAGCACTGGTAGTTGGCCGGGTTGTCGCGCCGCGCCGTGATCACCAGGTGCCCCTGGCCGTCCAGCGCGGCGTTCGCGTTGCCTGCCGTGTAGTACTGGCGCTCGTGGTTGTTGACGTTGTCTCCGGTCTCGGTCTGCCACCGGCCCGAGTCGACGGCCGCCCCGGCGGGACCGTCGAAGTTGTCCTCGAAGTTCACGGCTTGAACGGACGCCGGAGCCGCTGAGGCCGGGGCCGGAGCCCAGGCGAGCGCCGCGAGCATGGCCAGGACCACGCCGAATATGGCTGCCAGGGACTGTCGGTGGATCGACGAGGGCATACGCAACCGCCTTGGTCTGGGAGGGGTCGTGGGAGCGCCCGGCCGGGACCTTTCTTCACGAAGTGAACTCCCATGACGGAACCCTGTCAATCACTTGAACGGAGCACCCGTCCCGACCCGGGGCGCGGACCGCTGCACGGGCCCGGGGCGCGCGGCGGCCGTCTCAGCTGTGGTTGACGATGACGGAGATCCCCCAGCCGATCGACGCCAGCACCACCGCGAAGCAGAGACCGGCCACCGCGTAGCCGACCGGTCCGGCGGTCGACCGCCCGGCGGCGGCGGGCGCCGCGGCGGGCGCGGCCGACCGGGCCGGCGGGTTGAGGGCCCGCAGGCCGACGGCGAACAGGGCCGGCAGACCGGCTCCGGCGAGGAGGCCGACGACGACGATCCGCCACAGCGCGTCCAGGTTGATCCAGGAGTTCACGAGGCCGCCTCGTTGGCGTCCGGCGTCGGGACCACCGAGCCGGTCCAGGCGGCGTTGACGTTCTCCGGCGTCACGGCCGGGTGCCGGGAGGCGGCGAAGAAGGCGATCGAGGCCAGGACCAGCACGATGAAGATCACCACGACGCCCAGCGTCCCGCCGATCCCGCTCGCGGCCCAGTAGGCCGCGGCGCCGACCGCCGCGGACGCCGGCAGGGTGAACAGCCAGGCCACCGCCATCCGGCGGGCGATGTTCCAGCGCACCACGGCGCCCTTCTTCCCGACCCCCGCGCCCAGGATCGACCCGGTGGCCACATGGGTGGTGGAGAGCGAGTACCCGAAGTCGGTGGAGGAGAGGATCACCGCGGCCGAGGCCGACTCGGCGGCCATGCCCTGCGGCGACTCGATCTCCAGCAGCCCCTTGCCCAGCGTCCGGATGACCCGCCAGCCGCCGAGGTAGGTGCCCAGGGCGATCGCCAGCGCGCAGGAGGTGATCACCCAGGTCGGCGCCTGGGCCCCGGACTGCAGGGTGCCGTTGGCGATCAGGGCCAGCGTGATGATCCCCATGGTCTTCTGCGCGTCGTTGGTGCCGTGGGCGAGCGAGACCATCGAGGCCGAACCGATCTGACCGATCCGGAAGCCGTGATCGCGCGGGCCTTCCGACACCCCACGGGTGAAGCGGTAGACCAGGTAGGTGCCGACCATCGCGACGGTGCCCGCGATGAACGGCGACAGGGTGGCGGGCACGATCACCTTGGAGACCAGACCCTGCCACTTGACGGCGGAGGTGCCCGCCGCCGCCATCGTGGCCCCGACCACGCCGCCGATGAGCGCGTGCGAGGAACTGGAGGGGATGCCCAGGTACCAGGTGGTGAGGTTCCACAGGATGCTGCCGGCCAGGCCGGCGAAGACCACCACCAGGGTCACGTCGGCGCTGTCGACCAGGCCGCTGGCGATCGTCGCCGCGACGGCGGTCGACAGGAACGCGCCGACCAGGTTCAGCACCGCCGAGAGGGCGACCGCGACGCGAGGGCGCAGGGCCTCCGTGACGATCGAGGTCGCCATGGCGTTGCCGGTGTCGTGGAATCCGTTGGTGAAGTCGAATCCCAGCGCGGTGGCGACCACCAGTGCCAGGACCGCGTCGTTGCCGGTCACGGGCTCAACCTAGCCGCCGGGCACACCGGCCCCGGGCTGCGACGCCCCGGCGCGCCGGAAGCCGGGGGACAGCCGTCCGATCGGACCAACAGCCCGGTCCGGGCCCACCGGTCGGTCCTTGCGGCCGGCTCCCTCGACGGCTCGGCCCCCGGGGACGGATCGCGGCGCGGGCGGCGCGCGGTCACGGTGGCCGGATCCCCGCCGACCCGCAGCGGCCCGTCCGGTCGGTTCAGCGCGACCGGGCGCCCTCCCGGGGCGCGCGTGGACCGCGCAGCGGCTGCGTCCGGCTGAGCACGAGATTGGTGGTCGTGCTGCCGAACTGGGCCAGCGCGTCGACGATCTCCTCCAGGTGGCCCGGCGACGTGGTCGCCACCCGCAGGACGTAGCAGTCGTCCCCGGTGGTGCGCACGCACTCCAGGATCTCCGGGCGCTCCCCGAGCAGCCGGCGCAGCGGCTCGTGCCGCGTCCCCGGGTACTTCAGCCGGATCACCGCCAGCACCGGGTACCCGGTGCGCTCCAGGTCCACCTCGGCGCGGTACCCCGTGATCACCTCGGCCGCCTCCAGCCGGCGCACCCGCTCCGTCGTCGCCGACGCGCTCAGGTTCACCCGCCGGGCCAGCTCCGTGAACGCGATCCGGCCGTCCTGCTGGAGTTCGGCGAGGATCGCCCAGTCGGTCGCGTCAAGAGTCACGGTCATCCGACCAGATTACCGGCGGTTCCACGGGCGAACCGCCTCCGGACAGGCAGGAATCCCTTCTGACGGCCCGTCCGGCCTGACTAGGCTCGAGGGTATGAAGATCGGAGTCAACGTCCCCAACTTCGGCCCCGGCACCGACCCCGGGGTCCTGCGGAGCTGGGCCCGGACCGTGGAGGATCTGGGTTTCGACCTGCTGATGCTCTCGGACCACATCGCGATCACGCCCGACGTCGCCGAACGCTATCCCGCGCCCTTCTACGAGCCCTTCACCACCCTGTCCTGGCTGGCCGGCCTCACCTCCCGGGTCCGGCTCGGCACCACGGTCCTCATCGCTCCCTACCGGCACCCGCTGGTCACCGCCCGGATGGCGGCCAACCTGAACGAGCTGAGCGACGGCCGGCTGGTCCTCGGCGTGGGGGTGGGGTGGGCGCGGCAGGAGTTCGCCGCGCTCGGGATCCCGTTCGAGCAGCGCGGCCGGCTGACCGACGCCCATCTGCGGGACGTCCGGGCCGCCTGGGCGGACACCGCCTCCTACGGACGGCGCAGCATCCCGGTGTGGGTCGGCGGCAACAGCGATGCCGGGATGCGCCGGGCCGTGCGGCTCGGCGAGGCCTGGCATCCGCTGCGCTGCACCCTGCCGTGGCTGCGCGAAGCCGCCGGCCGGCTGAAGGCCACCGCGGCGGGGCAACGGCTCCCCGCGCCCGCGCTGGCCCCGCGGATCGCCCTGCGGCTCACCGAGGCGCCGGTCGACGGCACCCAGCGGCTCGCCGGCGAGGGCACGATCGAGCAGGTCCTGGACGACCTCGACCAGTTGCGGCAGGTGGGCGCCGACACCGTCGTCCTCGACCCCTACCACGGCGACCCCCGGGAGACCTGCCACCCGCAGGCGGCCCGGCAGGCGCTCGCCACGGTGGCCGCGCACCTCCTCCCACCCCGCACCGGAACGGAGCAGTCATGACCGCACCCGAGGACCACACCCTGCTCCGGCGGGCCATCGCGCTCGCGGCCGAGGCCCGCGCGAGCGGCAACCCGCCGTTCGGTTCGCTGCTGGCGGGACCGGACGGCACGGTCCTGGCCGAGGAGCGCAACACGACCCTCACCGACCGGGACATCACCGCGCACCCGGAACTGAAGCTGGCCAGGTGGGCCGCACGGGAGCTCGACGCGGCCGCGGCGGCGGGCACCACGCTGTACACCAGCTGCCAGCCGTGCGGGATGTGCGAGGCGGTCATCCAGCAGGCGGGGCTGCGGCGGGTGGTGTTCGCACTGTCCGGCGACCAGCTCCTGGACATCAGGCCGGGCAGCGGCCGCCCGCCCGTCCCGCAGGACGGCCCCGCGCTGCTCGACGAGGTACGGCCGGTGGTCGAGCCCTGGTACCGCTGACCGTCCGGCACCCCGGGCGGTCCGGTGCCGGAACGCGGGGGTGTCGCACGGGCGGTGGCACTGGCACAGTGGTTCCGTCGATCGCGTCGGGGGGCCGCTGTGACGGATCTGTGGGTGGGCCGGGGGCAGGGCGGCGGGACGGTCGAGCCGTCCTTCCCCGCCGGGGACCGGACCCTGCTGTTGACCGTGCGGGGCAGGCCCGGGCGGTCGCTGACGCTGCGGGTCTCCCGGCCCTCGGCCGACGCACCGACGGAGGTGGTCTTCGACGGCGCGGGCGGCAGCCTGCTGATCCCGCCGGGGTGGCGGCCGGCCTTCGCCGAGCTGTCGGTGCGGCACCGGGGCGAGTGGACACTGCGGCTGCGGGAGACCGTGGCCGGTCCGCCGAGCGACGCCGTGCCCGGTCCGCCCGCCGACGAACAGTTCGACGCCTTCCGGGTGCCGGACGGGGCGCACGCGGGCCGGGGGAAGGGCTCGGCGGTGTTCGCGCGGCCGACGCGGGGCCTGGCGGCGGTGCTGGAGTTCGGCTTCGACGAGCTCGTCGAGCGCAACCGGGTCGGTCTGGAGATCGAGGGACCGCGGGGCGACCGGCGGACCGACTTCCACCTGGTCACCGCCGTGTCCCCGCAGCGCGTGCTGTTGTGGCACACCGACGACACCGCGAACCTGCCGAGCCTGCGGGTCCGGGTCGAGGCGCAGGGCCCCTGGTGGGCGCGGCTGCTCGAACCGGACCGGGTGCCCCGGCTGGTGGACCGGACCGAGGGCGAGGCCAATGACGTCCTGCGGTACGACGGACCGCCCGCGCTCCTGTGGTTCGCCCTGCCACGGGACAACGATCATCTGCTGGTCGGCAGTTCGGGCGGGTGCCTGCGCGGGGTGAGCCTGCGCCACTCGCGCTACGACGACCGCACCGGGATCGACCTGATCGGGGGCGGCGAGGGGGCGGAGCTGGTCGACGTCCGCAGCAACGGCCGCTGGGAGGCGCGGGTGCATCCGATCGCCGAGGCCCGCGGCTTCGGCGGGACGGTGACCGGGCGCGGTTCCGAGGTGCTGCGCTGGACCGGCCGGAGCGGGAGCGGCGACGGGCCGGGACGCGTCGCCCTGGCGAGCCTGGCGCCGCGCGACGCCGGCGGATCGGTGACCGCCGACTCCCTGACGGAGGACCTCCGCCGGCTCGACTTCACCTCCGCCTTCTCGAAGGACGGCGCGCCCTCGGTCCTCCACGAACCGCTCACCCCGGGCTGCCTGATCCGGGTGTCGGACACCTCGTACTCCGGCTGGCGGCTGCAGGTGGACTGAGCGGGCACCCCTGCCCGCTGTCGCCCCCCCGGGCCGCCAACACCCGCCGCCGCGCGCCCTGTTGGGCGTGCCGCCGCATCGGGGCACCCCTGACCCGCCGACGTCCCGGCATCGCTCCCCCGGGCCTTCTTCCCACGGCCGCGCTTCGTCGGCCGGGTACGCGGAGCACAGGTCCGACGCCGCCCTCCCCGGGAACGCCTCGGGCTCCTCAGCCTTCCCTATAGGCCGTGTCGATTTGCCTAAAGCCCTTAGGCAAATGCATCATCGATTCTGTCGAACGAAAGGGATGGGCATGGGACGCGTAGGGCTGACCACCGAGCGCCTGACGCGAGCGGGCGCGGAGCTGGCCGACGAGGTCGGCTTCGAGCAGGTGACCGTCTCGGCACTGGCCAGGCGGTTCGACGTCAAGGTCGCGAGCCTGTACTCGCACGTGAAGAGCTCCCAGGACCTCAAGACCAGGATCGCCCTGCTCGCCCTGGAGGAGCTCGCCGACCGGGGCGCCGACGCGCTGGCCGGCCGGGCGGGCAAGGACGCCCTGGTCGCCCTGGCGGACGTCTACCGCGACTACGCGCGGCAGCACCCCGGCCGCTACGCCGCGACCCGGCTGCGGCTCACGCCGGAGGCGGCGGCCGCCAGCGCCGGCGGCCGGCACGCCGAGATGACGCGGGCGATCCTGCGCGGCTACGACCTCACGGAGCCGGACCAGACCCACGCCGTCCGCCTCCTGGGGAGCGTCTTCCACGGCTACGTCAGCCTGGAGCTGGCCGGGGGCTTCAGCCACAGCGCCCCCGACTCCCAGGAGTCCTGGTCCCGGGTCCTGGACGCCCTCGACGCCCTGCTGCGGAACTGGCCCGCACCCTGACCCGCCCTCGTCCGGCGCAGGCTCGGACCGGCCGCCCCGGCGCCGGGTCCGAAGCCTCCGTCACCCCTGAACCACAAGGTTGAAGCACATGCACACCACCCCCCGCCGCTGGATCACCACGCCCGTCACCGGGGAGCTGCTGCGCGGCGCCCTGGACCTGGAGCGGACCGAGCACGGCCTGCTGCCGCACCGGCTGCCCGCCCGGGCCCGCGCCCAGAACACCGACGGACAGCTGGCCATGGCCGAGGCCCAGCCCTCGGGCGTGCGGCTGGCCTTCCGCACCCGCGCCACCGCGGTGGAACTGGACACCCTGCCCACCAAGCGGGTCTACCCGGGCGCCCCGCCCCGCCCGGACGGCGTGTACGACCTGCTCGTCGACGGCCGCCTGGCCGGACAGGCCCGCGTGGCCGGCGGCAACACCCTGACCATCGACCTGGCCACCGGGTCCGCGCAGCTCGGGCCGGGCCCGGTCGGCACCGCCCGGTTCCCCGCGCTGCCCGAGGGCGTCAAGGACGTCGAGATCTGGCTGCCGCACAACGAGACCACCGAGCTGGTGGCGCTGCGTACCGACGCCCCCGTCGAGCCGGCCCCGGACCACGGCCGCAAGACCTGGCTGCACCACGGGAGTTCGATCAGCCACGGCTCCGACACCGCGAGCCCCACCACGACCTGGCCGGCGCTCGCCGCCGCCCTCGGCGGCGTGGAACTGATCAACCTGGGCCTGGGCGGCAGCGCCCTGCTCGACCCGTTCACCGCCCGGACCCTGCGCGACACCCCCGCCGACCTGATCAGCGTCAAGATCGGCATCAACCTCGTCAACACCGACCTGATGCGCCTGCGCGCCTTCACCCCGGCCGTCCACGGCTTCCTCGACACCATCCGCGAGGGGCACCCCGACACGCCGCTGCTCGTCGTCTCGTCCATCCTGTGCCCCATCCACGAGGACACCCCCGGCCCGAGCGCCCCCGACCTCGCCGCCCTCAGCACCGGGCAGCTCAGGTTCCGGGCCACCGGCGATCCGGCGGACCGGGCGGGCGGAAAGCTCACCCTGCGCGTCATCCGGGAGGAGCTGGCCCGCATCGTGCGGCAGCGGGCCGCCGAGGACCCGAACCTGCACCACCTCGACGGGCGCGAGCTCTACGGGGAGGCGGACTTCGCCGAGCTGCCGCTGCCCGACCGGCTCCACCCGGACACCGCCGCGCACCGCCGCATCGGGGAGCGCTTCGCCGCGCTGGCCTTCGCCCCGGGCCGCCCGTTCGCCGCGCGGCCCGCGCACTCCTGAGCCGTCCGGCTCCTTCCGGGGCGGACGGCACCGCCGCCCGGCCCGGAAGGAGCCGGACGGCGGAAGACCAGGTGTGCCGGACGGCGGCCGGCCTCCGGCTCGCCGCCGGCCCACGACCGGCAGGGCGCGCCCCCCGCAGCGCCCACTGCACAGGTGCCCCCGGCCCGGTCGGCACCGGACCAGGCGGCCCCGCTGTGCGGCGGAGTGCTCAGCCGCCGCTCTTGCGACGGAAGTTGCGCTTGCCGCCGACCGCGCCGTGGGCGCCGTGGATCTTCGAGTCACCGTTCGGCCCACCGGCCGAGCCGCCGGCCTTGGTGCCGTGCTTGCGCTCCAGCGCGGCAAGGAACCGGGCCTTGACGTCGTCCTGCGCGGCGGGCGCCGCGGCGGCCTGGTCGGCCTCCGGGCTCGCGGGGTTCTCCGGGTTCTCGGGCTTCTCGGACGACGTTGATTCGCTGCTCATACAGGACCTCCTGGAAAGGGTGATGCCGGTTGACGGCTTCACGCACACCTTGTCACGTCCGACCGACCCTTCCGCACCGCCGGTGCCGGTCGCACCCGGTCGGAGGCCGCACACCCCCCTGGAACGGGGCCGCATGACCGGGTGCGAGCGCCGGTGGGCAGGGGCGAAAACAGGGTGCGCGGGAGGCGGTGCGCTGGAAGCATGCCGACCATGACTCCGTCCGATGCCGCTCGTGACTCCCTGGAGGGCCTGGCCCTCGGTGACGCTTTCGGGGAGCGCTGGTTCCCGCTCTTCCGTCCCGCCCGGGTGGCGTTCGACGACATCCGGGCTCGCCGGATGCCCGAGGAGTCGCCCTGGCACTGGACGGACGACACCGCGATGGCGCTGTCGGTCCACCGGGTCCTGACGGTGTACGGCGCGGTCCACCAGGACGACCTGGCGGCGGCGTTCGCCGCGACGTATCGCGCCGACGCCTACCGCGGCTACGGGCACGGGATGCATCAGCTGCTGCCGAAACTCGCCGAGCAGCCGTCGAGTTGGCGCAGCGAGGCGCGGGAGCTCTTCGGCGGTGAGGGCAGTCTCGGCAACGGGGCGGCGATGCGGGTGGCGCCGCTGGGCGCCTGGTTCTGCGAGGACCTGGACGAAGCGGCGGAGCAGGCCGCGTTCTCCGCCGAGGTGACGCACGCGCACCCGGAGGGGATCGCGGGAGCGGTGGCGGTGGCCCTGGCGGCCGCCCTGGCCGCGCGCAGCCGCGACCGGCCCGCGCCCCCGGCCGCGGCGCTGCTGCGCGAGGTGGCCGACCGCACTCCCGACGGCCAGGTCCGCGCGGGCCTGTACCGGGCGGCCGGACTCCCCGCGGACACCGAGCCCTGGCGGGCCGCCGATCTCCTCGGCAACGGCCAACGGATCCGCGCGAGCGACACGGTGCCGTTCGCGCTGTGGTCGGCCGCCCGGCATCCGGACAGCCTGGTCGACGCGCTCTGGACCACCGCCGAGGGGCTGGGCGACGTCGACACCACCTGCGCGATCACCGGCGGCACGGTCGCGGCGCGCACCGGCCTGGCCGGTGTCCCGGAGGCGTGGCGGGAGCGCCGCGAGCCCCTGCCCGACTGGGTCGCCGCCGCCTGACCCACCCCCGCCGAAGGCGCACCGCCGACCGGGGCGCACCGCCCGATCGAGAGACGGACCTCGACGGCACCCGCTCCCGAGCCCGACTGCTCGGCCCCCAGTCGGGAGATTGCATCAAGTCACCTACAGCACAGAAGAGTTCGTCTAGCATGGGTGGGTCTACCAGGGGGAGGGACGGCGCGATGACCTATGCCGGCGAGCTGCGGCTGACGGATGGCAGCGGGATCTGGGTCGAGGTGTCGGACGGGGAGGGATCCGGGCTCGATCGTGTCGGGCGAGCGTCATCGCTGGCACGCGCAACCTCCGAGACGCTCCAGGACGCGATGAGCCACCTGCGACCAGCGCTGGACGTCATCGCGGACGGCCTGCGCGACATGGCCCACGCTCCGGACACGGTGCGCGTCGACTTCGGCATCAAGTTGTCCGCCGAGGCCGGCGTCGTGGTGGCCCGGGCGGCCTCGGAGGCCAACTTCACGGTCAGCGTGGAGTGGCGCCCGGGGGCCGGGGGACGGGCTTGAGTCTGGCAGTGACGCCGTCCTCGGGGGGTGAGGTTCTCACCGCCGGCCTGGTCCGTATCCGCTCCCGGTCCGGCGAGGTGGTGGGTGCCGGGTTCCTGGTCGACTCCGACCTCGTCTGCACGTGCGCCCATGTCGTCGCCCAGGCGGTGGGAGTCTCCGAGTCGACCGAGCAGGCACCGGTGGACCCCGTCTCCGTGGAGTTCCCGCTCCTGCGTGACGGGAACGGAGCCGCGCCCGGCTGCCTCTCCACCGTGGAGGTGTGGCGCCCGGTGGCCGCAACGGACGGCGACGATGTCGCGTTGTTACGGTTGGAACGGTCGGTTCCCGGCTCCCGTCCGGTACCGCTGGTGGACGGCGACAAGGTGTGGGACCACCCGTTCCGGGTGATGGGCTTCCCGCACGGTGCCGAGGACGGGGTATGGGCGTCGGGCAGCCTGCGCAGCCGTCAGGGCGCAGGCTGGCTGCAGATGGAGACCGGTGCCACGGGGCAACGCATCGCCCGCGGGTTCAGCGGCTCCCCCGTGTGGGACGAGACCCGGGGAGGCGTCGTCGGAATGACGGTCGCGGCCCAGCGCGGCACCGGCTCCACCACCGCCTACCTGATCCCGTCCGCCGCCCTCCTCGACGAGCGGTTGCTCCCACCCCGGTGCCCGTTCCCCGGCCTCGCCTCGTTCAGCGAGGCGGACGCCGACGTCTTCCACGGCCGGCAGGAGGACATCGAACGGATCCTGGCCGCCGTCGAGCAGCGTCCGCTGACCCTGGTGGTCGGGCCCTCGGGCTGCGGAAAGTCCTCCCTCGTCCGCGCCGGACTGGTGCCGCGACTCCGGAACGGCCTGGCCGCGACGGTCTCGGAGCTGCGCGCCGTTCCGGGGGTCCGCGCTCCCGCGGTGGTGGCCCAGACACTCGCTCCGCTGCTGGGGGCCGATCGAACCGCCGTTGAACAGGTGCGGGCCGTCGCCGATCTCACCGACCTGCTCGCCGACCGCCTGGACAGTCCCGACCCGGGGCTCGACGAGTTGATGGCCGGGCTGCGCGCACAGATCCTGGAAGCGGTCGGCGAGGACAGCCTCGTGATCTTCGTCGACCAGTTGGAGGAGTACGTCACCGCCGATCCGTCGGCGGCCGGCCGGCTGATGCGGCTGCTGGTGTCGCTCTGCCGACCCGCCACCGGCACGGTGCAGCGCCCCGCGCTCAGGATCGTGGCCACCGCACGGCCCGAGTCCCTGGACGTGCTGGTCGATCCGGCCAACGTCCACCTGCTGAGCACGGCGACCCAGTACTTGGCCCAGCTGTCCGCGGAACAGCTGCTGGAGGCCGTCACCGCGCCTGTCGTCGGCGTACCCGGTCTCGAGTTCGAGCCGGGGCTGCCCGCTCGCATCGTCGCGGACGCCGCCGACGAGCCCGGGCGGATGCCCCTGGTCCAGTTCACGCTGACCCGGCTGTGGGATCTCCGGGACGGGGCCTCACTCACACACGCCGCCTACGACGGATTCGATGGCGTCGCGGGCTCCCTGGTGGCCTTCGCCGAGGAGTGCATGCACAGCCACCTCGGCGAGAACGAGGAGGATCTCGCACGAAGACTGTTCACGCAGCTCGCCCGACCGCGCGAGCGGGGTGGGTTCTCCCGCCATCCCGCCAGACTGGCCGCCCTCGACCCGGCCCTTCGGGAGCTGGCCCTCCGGCTGATTCCCACCCGGCTCGTCGTGCTGAGCCGCACCGCCGGGGGCGAGGAGATCGTCGACCTCGCCCATGAGGCCCTGATCACTCTCTGGCGCAGGCTGGAGAAGTGGCTGGAGAACTCCCGGGACTTCCGGCTCTGGCAGGAGGAACTGCGCGCGGGCCTCGGTCGGTGGGAGAACCACCAGAAGGAGCCGGGCCAGCTCCTGCGTGGAAGAGCCCTGGTCAGGGCAACGAGCTGGTTGGCCGACCGTCCCGAGGACATCGCGCCCGACGAGGCGGCGTTCATCGCGCTCAGCCGCCACCGCCACCGGCGCGAGGTCCGGGTGCTTCGCTCGATCATTGCCTGCCTGCTCGCGCTGCTCCTCCTGTCCGCCGGCCTGACCGCCCTGGCCCTGAACAACAGCCAGGAGGCCGAGGCCCGGTTGCGGACCCAGGCGTCCCGCCTGCTCGCCACGACCTCGGACCAGCACGCCACCGACGACCCGGCTGTCGCCCTGCAACTGGCCCTCGCCGCGTGGAGCAGCGGCCCGACGCTGGAGGCCTACGGCGCGTTGCTGCGCGAGTACACCCGGGGACAGCGGCTCTCCGCCAGCCGCCCGGGTCTGTGGCCGGGGCGTTTCCAGAAGATGTTCGTCCCGCCCGGTGCCGGGACAGCCGTGGTGTTCTCCATCGAGGGCACGGACGACTACCGGGTCACGGTCGTGTCCGGGCTGCTCGACGGCGCCGCCCGCCAACGCCCGCTGAACGACGTGCCCGCGGACATCCGCAACGCCCCGGCCAACGCGCTGAGCCCGGACGGCCGATGGTTCGCCTCCATCGACAAGAGCCTCCGCGTCAGGCTGTGGGACCTCGACAGCACCGGCCCACCACGGATCTTCGAGGAACTGCCGAAGTCCGATGCCAAGCTCGCAGCGAGTCCCGGCCTCTTCTTCAGCAGCGACGGGAGCCGGTTGCTGCGACGGTACGAGACCTACGAATCGGCCGAGACAACCGGTGCGAACCCCGCAACGCCCTGGGTCTCCGTGTGGGAGACCGCCGACGGACGGCCCGTCCCCACCGCGCCGGACCTGCTGCGCGGAAACTCTCACTACCTGGCCTTCGCGGGCGAGGGGGACCGCATCATTCTTGAGGGCGGTCCGTTCACCGGGGAACCGGCGGTGGTCCGCGACATCGCTTCCGGCCAGGACGTTCGCACCTTCGAGGCCTCACCCCAAGGCGTCACCTCCATTGCCGCCAATGGCGCCTGGGTGGTCGTGGACGACAGCGGCGGCAAGGGGGGCCCCGCCCGAGCCTTTCCCACGGGCGCGGGTGACGACCGGGAGACGGTTCTGCCCTTCGGGCTCGACTCCCTCGACCTCACCGGTGAGTACCTCCTCCTGACCCGGGACAACAAACAGGGCGGCTACCGCGAGATCTCGGTGACCGAGGTACGAACAGGTCGGGTCCACCGGGGCCGGATTCCAGCGACCACGGACGACAGCTTCGGCCTGCAGCACGCCTTGGCGGTGGTCCCCCGGCCCGATGGCACGGTCGCGCTCCTGCTGCCGACCGCCGACACCCTGCTGACCGCCGTCGCCGTGCCGATCGACGGTGCGAGCCGGCTACCCCGCAACGACACCGACACCCGCGGAGCCCTGGCCCCCGACGGCAGGTGGCTCGCGGAAGTCGGGGAAACCACACTGACCGTCGCCGACACGGCCACCAATGCCAGAAAGTCCGTCACCTACACGACGCAGCAGAAGAGCTGGGAGAGATCGGAGCCGTTCTGGTCGGCGGACTCCCGATGGATCGTGCTGGAGCAGCCCGACGGCACGCTCGCGGCCTTCGCGGCCGACGACCCCGCCGGCAGGCGGATCACCCTTGTCTGGGAGGACGGCGACGCACCCGCCCGCAAGAAGGGGGTGGAGTCCGTCGAAGCGCTGCAGGGCAGCGAGATGGCCGTCCTCACCACGGACGGCAGACTTCTCCTCATGGACGTGGCCACCGGGCGGCGGATCGCCCCGCCCCTCCAGGTGGAACGCAAGACCACCGAGCAGCTCACCAACCCCTTCAACAGCTACGGCCAGCTCCGCGCACGCCCCGGGCACGCCGACGAGATCGCGGTGGTCACCAGCTCCGGTCGGCTCAACGGCACCGTGGAACTGTGGAACATCCGCACCGGCTCCCGCGTCCGGTCGTCGACCGTCGGGGAGCTCGGGAGCGTCGGCACCCCGGCCGGAGCACGGCGGAACCTGGTCTTCACGCCGAACGGCGAGGAGCTCTTCACCAGCCACCCGGACCACACCGTCCGGCACTGGGACGTCGGCTCCGGGAGCCTCAAGGAGCGCCCGCTCACCTCGGCGGCAGCGGACCTGGGCGTCCCGCTCGCCACGGGCCCGGGCAACCGGCTGATCACCTACAACCTGACCGCGTTGCAGCTCTGGGACCTGCCGACGGGCAGGCCGATCGCGACCGTGCCGCTCATCTACCAGCTCGCCGTCCTGGTGGTGGGCGACCGTCTCCTCGTCGCGGGCGACGGTTGGTTCCAGGACCTCGACCTGCGCCCGGACGAGATGGCCCGCTCACTGTGCAGGGCCGCGGCGCGGGACTTCACGCCGAGCGAACGGGAACTGCTCCCCGCGGGGACGCCGGGCGGCCCACCGTGCGACGCCATCGACCGGGGCTCGCGTGACCGCCCGACGGCGGGCGGCTGAGGCGGTCTCCCTGCCTCGCCGGTGGGGCCGGTGCCGATCACTCGTAGGGGCGGAGGCCGCTCGGTGGCCTCCGCCCCGCTCTGCTGAGCGCGGCCGTCAGTGGTGCCCGGTCAGGTGGGCGAGGGTCTGTGCCGCGCTGTCGGGGGCGAAGGCGCCGGCGATGCCCTCGGCGGCGCCTTCGGCGGCTTCGGCGGAGCGGGGCAGCATGGCGGTCTCGTACGCGGTGACGGCGGCGTCGACGGTGGGGCTGTCGAGGACGGCGCGGGCGAGGTCGGCGCCGTCGAGCATGGCGAGGTTGGCGCCCCTGCCGGAGAAGGGGGACATCAGGTGGGCGGCGTCGCCGAGGAGGGTGACGCCGGGGGTGCGGGGCCAGGTGTGGGGAACGGGCAGGGCGTACAGGGGCCGGTTGACGTAGCCGGTGTCGGTGTCGGTCAGGAAGCCGAGCAGGTCGCCGCTCCAGCCGGCGAACTCCTGGAGGAGCGCCGCGCACACGGCGCCGGGGTCGGTCAGGTCGAGGCCGGCCCGCCGGTACCACGTCTCGTCGGTGCGCAGGCCGGCGTAGACGCGGATGTGTCCGCCGCTGTTGCGCTGGGCGATGAAGCCGCGGTTGTCGTCGAGGGCCATCATGGTGCCGTTGCCGGTGAGGGCGGCGAGCCGGGGGTGGCGGGTGTCGGCGTCGTCGAGGCCGGTCTCGACGAAGGTGACGCCGGTGTAGACCGGCCGGGCGTCCGACAGGAGCCGGCGGACGGTGGACCAGGCGCCGTCGGCCCCGATCAGGAGGTCGGTCCCGGCGGTCGCGCCGTTGGTGAAGTGCAGGCGGTGGGTGCCGTCACCGAGCGGCTCGGCCCGCTCCAGCTTGTGCCCCCAGCGCACGGTGCCCGGGGCGAGGGAGTCCAGCAGGAGGTCGCGCAGTTGGCCCCGGTCGATCTCGGGGTTGCCCTCGGTGGTGGCGGTCTCCGGCGGGGCGGCGTCGAGGAGGACCTCGCCGGCCCGGCTGACCAGACGCAACTGTCCGCCCTCGGGGCGGGCCAGGGGGAGGAAGGCGTCCAGCAGACCGGCCTCGGCCAGGGCGTGCCGGCCGGCGTCGGGGTGCAGGTCGAGGGTGCCGCCCTGATTGCGGGCCGTGCGGGAGGAGTCCAGGTCGTAGACGGTGACGGGGACGTCGTGGCGCTGGAGGATGCGGGCGCAGATCAGACCGCCGGGACCGGCGCCGACGATCGCGATGCGGGGCGTGCTGCTGGTGGGCATGGGAGGGCCTTCCTGCGGGCGGCTCGGGACCGGGGTGGACGCGGGGTCGGGGCTGGGGCTCGCCGACCGCACCCCCACAAAAGCACACCGACCCAAAAAGTGCAACGACACAACTTTTTGGCTTGTGCACTTTCCTGTACGATGCCGCTATGGATGCCACCGTCGGACGCCGCGAACGCAAGAAGGCCGCCACCCGTCAGGCCCTCGCGGACGCCGCCCTGAACCTCTTCCTCGAACACGGCTACGACCGGGTGACCATCCGGGACGTCGCCGAGGCCGCCGACGTGTCGACCACGACGCTGCTCAAGCACTTCCCCGGCAAGGAGGCCCTGGTCTTCGACCAGGACACCGACCGGGAGGCCGGTCTCGTCGCGGCCGTGCGCGACCGGGGGCCGGACCGGTCGATCCCCGGCGCGCTGTGCGCGTACGTCAAGCGCGCCCACATCCGCGCCCCGGACGCCGACCCCCGGTTCCACGCCTTCTCGGAACTCGTCAGGACCACCCCCGCGCTGAGCGAGTACGCCCACCGGATGTGGATGCGGCACCAGGACGCCCTCGCCCGTGCCGTCGCCCGGGCGACCGGCGCCGCGGACGACGACCCGCGCTGCGCCGCCCTGGCCCGGTTCGCCCTGGAGGCCTCGGCCCTCGCCCGCGACTCCGACGACCCGGCGCGGGCCCTCGACGCCGCCTTCGACCTCCTCGAACACGGCTGGAGCACGGGCCGGTAGGGCGGCGGCGCCCACCCTGCGGGGGTGGCACGGGCGATCCACGCCCCGGCTACGGCTTCCACCGTGACGGTTCCCGCGGTTACTGCGAGAGCTACCTCCCGACCAGCTACTGGACCCGGCCCGTCACCCACCCCGGCCGGTGGCGACCGTCGGCCGGGATGGGTGACGCCGGTCTCCGGGGCCGCCCCGGAGACCGGCGCCGCGCCGTCGCGCGGGCGCACGGTGCCGCGCCGGTGCCCCGGCAACGGATCAGGCGTCCACGGGCTGCCAGGCCGGGCCGTCCCCGCCCTGCCGGACGCGCCCGAACACCACGTCCGCGAAGTGGACGCCGAAGCCGATCGTGCCGGGCTCCGCCAGCTCGGCGACCAGGCGTCGGCGGTGGTCCGCGGTCAGTGCCCGGTCGTGATCGAAGCCCGAGGACCAGGCGGGGTGGTCGATCTGGATCGGCGAGTGCACGGCGTCGCCGAAGGCGATCAGCCGGCGCCCGCCCCCGGTGATGACGTACTCGGCGTGCCCGACGGTGTGGCCGGGGGTGATCCGCACGCGGACGCCGGGGAAGACCTCCTGCCCGTCCGTGACGGTCCGGACGCGCGGCGCCAGGGCCGCGACCTGCTCGGCGGCCAACAGGTCGCGCCGCTCCCACTCCGGCTCGGCGATCAGGTGGTCGGCGTGGGCGAACGCGGGCCGGTCACCGCCGGGGGCGGGCAGGCAGGCCCAGCCGAGGTGGTCGGCGTGCAGGTGGGTGAAGGCCACCGCCTCGACGTCCTCGGGCCGGCGGCCGAGTTCGGCCAGGCTGTCCACGAGCGCACCGCCGCGGATCGTGGCGAGGGGGCCGTCCGGCGCCTCGTGCGCCTGCGGGCCGAAGCCCGCGTCGATCAGCAGCGCGCGGTCGCCGTGCTCCACCAGCAGGGCGCCGACGCTCCCCACCAGGTGGCCCTCGGCGTCCAGGTACTCCGGGTGCGCGGCCCAGACCTCGTCGGTGGAGTCCTGGAGCAGCGCCGACGGCCGGAGCCGGACATCACCGTCCGGCACGTACGACACCTTGGTGTCGCCCAGCCGTATCGAGCGGATTCCCGCCGGCCGGTTCAGCCGTCCGCCCTGAGCCACCGTCACGTCGGCCATGAGTTCTCTCCCGTGCTTCGTCGTCAGGTCGTCGCGGCGTCTCCCGCGGCGACGACGCCCACCATATGCATCAAGTTCGAATCATTCAAGCTGCAATTATATTGGCTTGACGAATTTGCTAGAGTGGTGGCATGACGACGTCACCCGAGCGGCAGGCCATCGCCGAGCGACAGCTGTGCGGCCTGGTGAACGGGCTGGCCCAGCGGATCGGTGAGCACGTACGCGTCCGCGCCGCCACTCTGGGCCTCACCGCCTCCCAGGCGACCGCGCTGCGGGAGATGAGCGGGCCGATGACCATGCGGGAGCTCGCCGAGCGCATGAGCTGCGAGCCCTCCAACACCACCTTCGTCGTCGACAAGCTGGAGAAGCAGGGCCTGATCGAGCGCCACCCGCACCCCACCGACCGCCGCGCCAAGCACCTCGTCCTCACGGCCGAGGGCACCGCGCTGCGCGAACGCCTCCTCGGCATCCTCGCCGTGGACTCCCCGGTCTCCGGCCTCACCGCGCAGGAGCAGCAGGTCCTGCGCGGTCTGCTGGAGCAGGCCATCACCTCCGCGTAGGCCGGACGGAGGCACCGCGGCCGAAGGAACGCGGGCCTCCGCACCCCGGCCGGACCCCCTCGGGGAGGTCGTTCAGCCGATGGCGGCGAACCGCTCCAGCAGACCGTCCAGCGCGCGCTCGCCGAACATCTGCGTCAGGCTCGCGGCGGACTCGGCGGCCGAGGCCGCGCTGCGCGGGAACAGGGCCTCCTCGTACGCCCCCAGGGCGGTTTCGGTGTCGCCCGGGTGGGCGGCGACCGCCAGACCCAGCTCGGCCCCGTCCAGCATCGCGAGGTTGGCGCCCTCCCCCGCGAAGGGGGACATCAGGTGCGCGGCGTCGCCCAGCAGCGTCACCCCGGGCGTCCGGGCCCAGCGGTGGCCGATCGGCAGGGCGTGGACGCGCCGCCCGACCAGCGCGCCGTCGGCGTCGGCCACCAGGGCCCGCAGGCTCTCGTGCCAGCCGCCGAAGTGCGCCAGGACGGCCTCCTTCGCGGCGGCGGTGTCGGCGAAGTCGATGCCGTCCAGCCAGTCCTCGGCGACCTTGAGGGCCGTGTAGACGTGCAGGCTGCCGTCGCTCTCCCGGTGGGCGAGGAAGCCGTTGCCCTCCCCCAGGGAGAAGAAGAAGCCCCCACCGATCAGGGCCGCCGCGCCGCGGTGGCGGGTGTCGGCCTCGTGCAGGTCGGCCTCGACGAAGGAGATGCCGGTGTAGGCGGGCGTCGCCGTGGAGAGCAGCGGGCGGATCCGGGACCAGGCGCCGTCCGCGCCGACCAGCAGGTCGGTCGTGACGGCCGAGCCGTCCGCGAAGCGCACCTCGTGGCGGCCGTCGCCGAGCGGGCGGGCACCGGACGCCTTCCGGCCCCAGCGGACCGTGCCGGGTGCGAGCGAGTCGAGCAGCAGGTCGCGCAGCCGGCCGCGGTCCACCTCGGGGCGGTCCCCGCTGCCGTCGTCCTCCTCGGCCAGTCGGACGGCGCCGTCCGGGCCGACGATCCGCAGCGCCTCGCCGCCCGGATGGACGAGGTCGAGGAACCGGTCGTGCAGACCCGCCGTGCGCAGTGCGCGCTGTCCCGTGTCGCCGTGGATGTCGAGCATGCCGCCCTGGGTGCGGGCCTCCCGGGAGGGCTCCAGGTCGAAGACGGCCGCGGCGATGCCGTGCACCTGCAGGACGCGGGCCAGGGTCAGGCCGCCGAGGCCGGCGCCGACGATCGCGACGGGGTGGTGGGGGGTGGTCATGGTGGGCTCCTCGGTCGTGGCGGGGGCGGGGTCGACCGCCCTTCCCCTTCACGGTAACGAACATGTTCGTCAAGAACAAGCTCCTGACGAACATGTTCGTCGCGCCTCCACGCCGACGGAGGCGAGCCTGTTCGTCGCGCACGCCGGCGACGGCGAACTTGTTCGTCGCGAACGCGATCGTTACGCTCGAACGCGTGACCTCGCGCTCCCCCGCCCCCCGCAGCCGCCGTGAGCGGCCCGCCAAGCCCGCCCTCACCTACGAGGGCATCGTCGACACGGCCGTCCGGGTCATGCGGGCCGAAGGCCTCCAGCGCGTCACCATGCGCCGCCTCGCCCAGGAGCTCGACACCGGCCCGGCCTCGCTGTACGTCTACGTCGCCAACACCGCCGAACTGCACGCGGCGATCCTGGAGGAGCTGCTGGGCGCCGTCGACCTCGGCCCGGCCGGCACGCCGGGCGACTGGCGCGAGCGGCTCGCCGCCGTCCTCGGCTCGTACACCCGGGTCCTGTTCCAGCACCCCAGCCTGGCGCACTCGGCGCTGCTGGCCCGCCCCTCGGGGCCGAACTACCTCGCCCTCGTCGAGGCCGTCCTCGCCCTGCTCCACGAAGGGGGCGTGCCCGACGGCCAGGCCGCCTGGGGCGTCGACGTCCTCCTCCAGGTGGCCACCGCGATCGCCGCCGAACAGGCCGGCCGCGACCACGACGCCCGCGCCGAGGACGAGCACGGCGCGCTGACCGCCGCGCTCCGGGCCACCACGCCCGAGAGCCACCCGCGGATCACCGCGCTCGGCGCGGACCTCCTCTCCGGCACGCCCGAGCAGCGCCTGGCCTGGATCCTGCGCACCGTCATCAACGGCACCCTGGTCACGCCCCGGCCGGAGGCCTGACCCCGGAGGACTGACCCCGGAAGCCCGACCCCCGGCCGGCCGCGCCGACCGGGGCGCACCTCCCGGCCGCAACGTGCCCGGGGGAAGGCGGAGTTCGCCGTTCGGCGCCCGACGGCGGGCCGCGGCGGACCGGTCAGGGGCGGCCGATGTCCCGCGCGAGCTCCAGACCCAGCACCCGGTCCAGGGCCGCGAAGGTCTCGAAGCGGGCGCCGTCCGCGCACTCCGACGCCGCCCGGACGCGGTGCAGCAGGGCGAGCACGGCCGGGGTGTCCAGGTCCCCGGTGAACGCGGCCGCGGCCTCCCGGCGGATCTCGTCGGGGACGGGCTTCGAGGGCGTCCAGGCCCAGTCGGCGACCTGCCGGCGCCAGTCCCCCAGGGTGGCGGCCGCCTCGGTCAGCTCGCGCGGCCCCGCCTCGGCCGGCTCGCGGTACGGGCGGGCGAGCAGGGCCAGCCGCAGGGCCGTGGCGTCGACGGCGCCGGAGCCGAGGGCCGCCGCGAGGTCGCCGCCCCGGTCGGGCCCGGCGGGGCCCACCGCGAGCCGGACGCCCTCCGCGGCGCCGGACCGGTCGGCGCCCGCCGCCAGGACCTGGACGTCCGGCGGGCCCCCCAGCGCCCCGGCCAGGTCGCCGGGGCCGGCGACGGCCGCATGGGGGTGGATGCCGAGGGCCGCGGCGGCGCGCTCCAAGCCGGCCGCCCGCTCCCCGGCGGCGTGGTCCGGCAGGACGAGGACCCGCACCACCTGGAGACCCTCGATCTCCGCGACCCGTTGCAGGAGGTCGCCGACGAGCGCGGCCCGCAGGTCCCCCGCCCCCGTGCGAGCACCGGCGCAGGACAACCGGACGCCGACCCGCAGCAGCATCCGGCGCCCGGGCGGGACTCCGGTGCTCCGGCCGGTGCGGGCGTCGTACACGCTCAGCGCGGGCTGCCGGCCGCCCGTACCCTCCCGGGCGACCTCCTCCAGCCGCAGCGCCGGCCGGTCACCGAAGGCCGCCGCGCCGCTCACCGCGCCCGTAGGGATGCCCTGTTCGTCCGCCACTCGGCCACACCTCCTCGGCGAGGCCATCCTCCTCCCCCGGCCACGGCGCCGCCACCGGCCGTGCCACGGGCGCGCGGGCGCGCGAGCGGGCGGGCGCGCGGGCGCACCGGCCGTACCGCGCCACCCCCGCCGGGAGCGCCGCCCCGGGTGGGGTCGGTCCGCCCCGGGTGGGGTCGGTCCGCCCCGGGTGGGGTCAGTCCGCCACGGCCGGGGCGTCCGCGCCGAACGCCCGCTCGGCGGCGGTCATCACCCAGAGCGGGAACTGCTCCACGGGGATCGCCGGCGAGGCGGGGAACCCCGGGCGGATCGACGCCTCGGGGAAGAAGGCGACCTGGCACCGCCGGCACAGCCACCCGGCCTGCCACACCCGGGTGTGCAGCTGCCGGCGCGCCTCCTCCTCGGGCGAGGCGGCGGCGGGCGCGGCAGGGCGGCGGCTGCGCTTCACGACCTCCACGATCGCGGCGATCGCCAGCAGGAACAGGGGGAGGACGAACGGGCCCACCAGGTAGCCGACCCGGTAGGCCGGGTCGTAGCCGGCGAGGTCCGTCCGGTTGCGCACCAGCGAGAGGATCCCGAGCAGGCCGAAGACCGCCGCCAGGACGGACAACGAGATCGCGGCCCCGCTCAGGCCCTCCTCGGCCGGCCGGGGCCCGGGCGGCGGTGCGAGCAGCGCGCGCGTCGGCCCGGCGAGCGGCCGGGTGGTGTCGGCGAGGGCCTGCGACACCGCGACCGACTGGTCCGGCGCGGCGCACTGCGGGCAAGGGGCACTCATCGTGCGGTTCGCTCCTGAAGCGTTGGTGTACTGAACGGTGAACGCGTAGTACAGCACAGGAGCCTGACCCCCCGTCCCGCCGGGGCGGACGACCGGTGCGAAGGCCGCCGGCCCGCGGCCGGGCCGCCTCGAACAGGCCTCCTGGGATGGGCGCGTGACGCGCTGCTTCGACCCCACGTCCGTGCTGCGCTCGACCACCGGGAGACGTTCCAGGGGCGCCGGTCGGACCGGCACCGGCTGAACGTGCCCGGGCCGTTCTACGGCGGTGGGACGGACAACTGCCTGACGGGCCGGATCGCCGCGCCGGGGCACGTGCTCTACGACGGCGAGCGGTTCGGCGAGTTCGTCCGGCGTCAGCCCCGGAACCCCGCCGGGACCCTGCTCGTCGTCGAGGCGGTCGACGGCGACCCGTGGGGCGGCTACGGGTTCGACGGCGACCAGCACTGGACGGCGCGGGCCGTCCGGGAGTGGTGACGGGACCGGGCCCGCGTGCTGGAGCACCCGGCCGCCGGGCGCGGCGACTGGGAGAGCACCGACGCGTCCTACCGGCAGGGCACGGCCGCCGCCGTCCGCGCGTTCGAGGCCTGCCTCGCCGACGGACTGGAGCAGGACCTGCGGATCTACCTGTACTGGCTGGCCGAACGCCGCTCCCCGGCCGGGGGCGCCGCCCTGCCGTCCCTCCAGGGTCGGTCGTGCGGACGGGCCGGGGCGGCCCTACCGCCCCGGCCCGCCCCGATCGCTACGACGTGCGGCCGAAGCAGCGCTCCAGCTCGTCGAGGTCGTAGAAGTAGCTGCCCTTGGAGACGGGCGCGCAGCCGGGCCGGAACGCGGTCTGCTGCTCGTTGTAGAGCATCCGGACCAGGTACTTGTTGCCCTTGCGGTACAGGTCCCACTGGATGTTGGCGCCCATCGGGGCCACCGTCGCACCGCGCCAGGCGTTGCCCGCGTACGAGTAGGGGGACGCCTCGGTCACCTGCGCCGTGCTGCCGGGCAGCTGCATCAGCGCGGCGAGCGGGATGATCTCCTCGGCGTGGGTGAAGCGCAGTTCGGCGGCCAGGCCGCCCGTTCCCGCCCGCCGGTCCTCGACCTTGCGGAACAGGTCGTCGAGGAGCACCCCGGCCATCTTGTAGGTGATGTCCTGGCCGGAGAAGCCCGGGCCCTTGGTGTAGAACTCCTCGGCGTTGTCGAGGTAGCCGAACCAGGCGGCCTCGTCCGGGCCGATGTAGCGGCCCAGGTGCCAGTCGCCCTCGTCCGTGAGGTCGGCGGTGACGGCGTACAGGTTGAAGACGGCCTGCGCCGCGTCCACCTCGTTCCCCGCGAAGGGGTAGGCGCCGGCCGCGAGACGGTCGACGAACGGCTTGGTGAAGGTCCGCTCCAGGACGTGCCGGGCCGCCTCGTGGCTGCGCGGCTGGTCCCGGACCGCGGCCAGGGTGGCGGCCAGCCGCTGGTCCTTCTTGACGTAGTCGGTGTAGTCCTTGTTCACGGCGGACTTGTGGAAGTAGAGCAGGTCGGTGTCGGTCCTGGCCGGGTCGACGGCCTTCGCCAGCGCCGGGTCCCCCTCCAGCAGGCCCTTGGTGAACTCCGTCCCCGAGTCGACCGCCCGCGGCTGGCCCGAGCTGACCACGTCGATCCGGTCCCGGCCCGCCGGGTCACCGGCGCCGTCGGCGATCCGGTGGAAGAGGCCGGGCAGCCGCTGCTCCATCCGCTCGGCGGTGTCCTGGAGGGCGCGCCGGCCCTGACCGGTCAGGGCTCCGTAGCCCACCTTCGCATTGGCGTCGAGCAGCGCCCGCACGTCGGGGCCGAAGCTCCTGCCCCGGCGGGTCAGCGCGCCCTCGTCGGCGGCCTGCTGCCAGAGCTTCAGCAGGAGGTCGCCGTCCTCGCTGTCGCTGAGCGCGCGGGCGCCGTGCCGGGAGACGGTCTGGGTGAACACCGCCGAGTAGCCGGCCGGCGCCTGCTGCAGGCTCCGGACGCTCTGCAGCGGCCGGTAGGGCGCCTTGGTGGTGGCGCCCGCCGGGGTGGCGGAGGCGGGGCCCGCGACCGGGCCGCCGTGCGCCTGGGCGGGAGCGGCGACCGCCACCGACAGCAGCGCGGAAGCGGCCAGTGCCACGGCGGAGGTGAGAGTGCGTCGCATGAGGAGTCCAGGGAGTCGCTCGGAGTCGGAGAGCCGGGCCGATCCCACTCGATCCGCGTGGCCGCCGGGCATCCTGCGCATGTCAGCCCGGTGCACAGGCCGGCAACTCGGCCCTGCCGGGGCGGGCGGCGGGTACGGATCGGCGGGGTGCGGATCGGCGGGGTGCCCGACGGCCGGCTCCCCGCCGGGCTGCGGGCCTGCTGCTGTGGCGGGTGCGGCGGCCGCGCGAGTACGGTTCACCACGTGTCCAGTTCTCCCCCAGGACGGCACCCGAACCGCCGGACGGCCGCGGCCGGGCCCAGGTGACCGGGGTGCTGCTGGCCGTCGACCCGACGAGCGGGGACTCCTTGCTCGCCGCCTTCGGCGCGCTGGCCGTGCTGGTGGTGGTCTTCGCCGAGTCGGGGCTGCTGGTGGTGGGATTCTTCCTCCCCGGCGACACCCTGCTGCTGCCCGCCGGGGTGCTCTGCGCCGCCGGCAGCCGCACCGGGCCCCACCTGTCGCTCTGGCAGGTGATGGTCTGCGCCGCGGTCGGGGCGGTGGCCGGGGCCCAGGTGGGCTTCCTGCTCGGCCGGCACGGCGGCCGGCCGGTGCTGGCCCGTACCCGCAGCGGGCGCCTGAGATCGGCGGCGGCCCGGGGCGAGGCGCTGCTGCGCCGCTACGGCTACCGGAAGGCGATCGTCCTGGGCCGCTTCGTACCACTGGTCCGGACGGTGCTCAGCCCGCTGGCGGGCATGCTGGACGTGCCCACCCGCACCTTCACCGTCTGGCAGATCGTCGGTGGTGTGCTCTGGTCGCAGAGCCTGGTGCTGATGGGGTACTGGCTGGGCGCCGCCGTCCCGGGGATCGAGCACTACCTGTGGCTGCTGGTGGGCGGCGTCGTGGTGCTGTCGCTCCTGCCGCTGCTGCTGCGCCGCCGCAAGGGGCCGGACGCCGGCTGAGCACCCGCGCCGCCGGGCCCGGTGTGGCACGATCCCGGCATGCCGCTGATCACCGACCCGGACCGGGACGAGCCGGAGCACGGGCTGAGCGCGTGGCCGGTCGAACGCCTTCAGGAGTTCGTCCCGGCCGCTCACGACAGCCGCCGGCTGGAAGCGGCGCGTGTCGTCGCGCAGCAGCACGCCTACGACTCCGGCCTGCCGCCGGAGGTCCGACGGCGGTGGGCCGGGCTGTCGCTGCTGGCGAACCGGCGGATGCGCGGTGACCACCCGGACGACTCGACGCGCGGGGCCACCCAGGACTTCATGCTCCGCACCTGGGTCGTCCACCACCTCGGACCCGACCACCGGGACCCTCGCTGGACTCCCGAGACGCTGGCGGCCGACACCCTCGCCACGCTGACGCTCTCGCCCTCGGACGCCGGCGCGCTCGCCGACAACTGGCGCGGGCTCCCCGCCGCGCAGATCCGCGAGCTGCGGCGGCACCGGAGCCGGACGGCCCATCTGGACGATCTCGTCGGCCATCTGCGGCCCGGCCCGCTGCGGGATCGGCTGCTCCGCTGGTGCGAGACCCGCCGGCTGCTGCCCTGACCGCAGCGGGCCGCACCGGCGGGGCGGGGTGATCCCTGCCGGATTCCCCCGGATTCCACCGGATTCCCGTGGCATCGCGGGAACGAGGCCGGCCCCACCGCTGCTGCGGTGGGGCCTTCGCCGCTCAGGCCGCCTGGGCGCAGTCGGGGTGTCCCCAGCCGTCCGGGTTCTTGGCGATCGGGTCGCCGACGGCGTAGGAGCGGCCGCAGCGGCACGAGCCGGGGAACTTGGCCTTGGTGCGGCCGCCGGCGGCCTTGGCCCCCGGCCGGGCGGCGGTCTTCCCGGCGGCCGGGGAGCCGGCCCGGCGCACGCGGGTCGCCGGCGCCGCGTCGGCGCGCAGCGCGGGCAGGTCCGCGTCGAAGGAGGTGCCGCTCGCGGGCTGCTGGGCCACCGCCGCGTCGCTCGCGGCCCGGTCGGCGACGGCGTTCAGCGGGTCGCCGTCGACCTGGTGGGCGGGGACGTAGACGAACTCGACGTCGCGCCCGGCCAGCAGCGCGTCGATCGCCACGATCAGGTCCTTGTTGGCGACCGGCGTGCCGGCGGCGGTCTTCCAGCCCTTCCTGCGCCAGCCGGGCAACCACTGGGTGACCGCCTTCATCGCGTACTGGGAGTCCATCCGGACCTCCAGCGGCGCGTCGGGCCCGACCGCGCCCAGCAGCTCCTTCAGCGCGGTCAGTTCGGCGACGTTGTTGGTCGCGCGGCCGAGCGGCCCGGCCTCCCAGCGGCCCGGCCGGCCGTCGGCGTCGGCGATGACCCAGGCCCAGGCGGCCGGGCCGGGGTTGCCCTTGGAGGCGCCGTCACAGGCGCCGATGATGCGTTCTGCCATGCGGCGATCATGCCAGTGCCCCGCGTGTCCGCGCACATACCGGGCAGGACGGCCCCGCCCGTCAGCCGACCGGGATGCCCGGGTTGACCAGGCCCCGGCCGCCGGTGACCGTGTTGTCGGCGGTGACGGTGACCGGGCAGGAGCCCGGGGCGTAGACGGTGACGTCGATCGCGTACCGGGTCGGGCCGGTGGCGCCGGTCAGGTCGGAGCGGTTGTTGCGGAAGACCGTGCCGCAGCCCCAGCCGGCCGCCTGGGAGTGGGTCTGGAAGCCGTCGTTGCTGGTCCGCACGCCCGAGTTGTTCTCCACGACGTAGTCGTTGCCCTTGACGTCGACCCAGGAGTCGTCGTAGTTGACGCCGGTCAGCCCGTTGCCGTCGAAGGTGTTGCCGGAGACCAGGCCCCCGGTGGTGCCCTCCTTGAGATCGATGTTCTCCCCGCCGATGTCGGGGCCGATCACGTTGTTCAGGATCCGGACGTGGTCGCTGTGGTCGGTGAGCGTGTTGGCCGTCCCCACGTACACCCCCTCGCCCTTGCCGTCGTGGGCGGTGCCGGTGTGGTGGATGCTGGAGTCGCGCAGCACGCCGTAGCTGCTGGAGCTGCGGAAGTGCACGCCCTCCATGGTGACGTGATGGACCGTCACCGCCTCGATCTCGACGTGGTCGGCGGCGTCCACCATGATGCCCTTCTGCGCGCCGGTCACGGTGAGGCCGTGCACCGTCCAGTACGCCGCGCCGTTCAGGTACAGCCCGTTGCCGCCGCCGGTGGGCGTGGTCAGCACCGCCTTGGACGAGCCGGTCAGGGTGATCCGGGCGGCGGCGGTGCCGGGCGTGGCGGCCTTGAAGTTGCCCTTGTAGGTGCCGTCGGCGAGCCGGATCGTCTGCCCGGGAGCGGCGGCGGTCAGGGCGGCCTGGAGCTCCTTGGCGGTGGCGACGTCGACCACGCGGCCGGCGGCACCGCCGCTCGCGGTCGCCGGGGAGCCGGCACCGGCCGTGGGGGCGGCGCCGGCCGTGGCCGGTGCCAGGGTGAGCGCCGCGGCGCCGAGTGCGGCGGCGAGCAGCAGGGCGCGGGAGGGCAGGCGGGAGGAAGGGTGCGTCATAACGGGTCGCTCCGTGGGGGTGAGAGCGGGCCAGGGACGTGTACGCGTTCAATGTGGACTGGACCACTGCGGATCGTCAATGGAACCGCGCCCGTCGACCGGACCGGACGAACGCGGCCCGGCCGACGATTGACGGACGGTCACGTGGGGTAGTGGCCCCGCCACCACCCGCATTCGACCCAAGGGGCAGCAGCATGGCCGACCAGGCCGACCTCATCTTCCACGGCGGCGACATCGTGACCGTCGCCGACGGGCCGGCGCCGGAGGCCGTCGCGGTCAAGGACGGGCTCATCGTCTTCGTCGGCGGTCTCGACGAAGCGGTCGACGGCTGGCAGGGGCCGCGGACGCGGGTGCGCGACCTGGCGGGGCGGGCGCTGCTGCCCGGGTTCGTCGACGCGCACGGGCATCTCGGCGGGATCGGGCTGCAGGCGACCATCGCGAACCTGCTGGCCGCACCCGACGGCCATGTCACCGACATCCCCTCGCTCCAGGACACGTTGCGGGCCTGGGCCGAGACCCCGGTCGGCCGGGACTCCGACTGGATCATCGGGTTCGGCTACGACGACGCCATGCTCGCCGAGGGCGTGCACCCCACCCGTGACGAGCTGGACGAGGTCTCCACCACCCGGCCGGTGCTGGCGATCCACCAGTCCTTCCACCTGGGCGCGGTGAACAGCCTGGGGCTGAAGCGGCTCAGGTACGACGCCACCACCCCGGACCCGGAGGGCGGGGTCATCCGCCGCCGGGAGCTGGCGGTGCCGCCCTCGTACGGCGAACCCGACGGGGTGCTGGAGGAGAAGGCGTTCAACCCGGCCTCGGACCTGGCGATGGCGGGCCTGCCCGAAGCCGCCCTGCTGACGCTGTTCATCAAGGGCGCGGAGTCGGCGGCGCGGTTCGGCTTCACGACGGTGCAGGAGGGCGGCACCAGCCTCGTCAACCTCCAGGCCCTGCGGGACACCGCCGCCGCCGTGCCTTTCAAGATCGACGTGGTCGCCTACGTCAAGGCCGAGCAGCTCGCGCAGGCCCCGGAGGAGGACCCGATCGGGGCGAGCCCGGACTACGTCGACGGGGTGCGCGCGGCCGGGGTGAAGCTGGTCCTGGACGGCTCGCCGCAGGGCCGCACGGCCTGGCTCGGCGCCCCGTACCTGACCCCGCCGCCCGGCCAGCCCGAGGGGTACTGCGGCTACCCCGCCATCGAGGACGACACCACCGTCCTGAAGCAGGTCGAGGCCGCGTACGCGAAGGGCTGGCAGGTCCTGGCGCACGTCAACGGGGACGCCGCGATCGACCAGTTCCTCACGGCCGTCGAGGGCGCCGCCGAGCTGGCCGGCCCCGCCGACCGGCGGACGGTGGCGATCCACGCGCAGACCGCCCGGCTGGACCAGGTCGAGGACTTCGCCCGGCTGGGCGTCATCCCGTCCTTCTTCTCGATGCACACCTACTACTGGGGCGACTGGTACCGCCGGACGGTCCTCGGCGAGGAGCGGGCCGCGACCATCTCGCCGGCCCGCTGGGCGCTGGACCAGGGGCTCGCCTACACCTCCCACCACGACGCCCCGGTGGCGCTGCCCAACTCGATCGCCATCCTCTCCAGCCAGGTCACCCGCCGCACCCGCACCGAGGGCGTGGTCGTGGGCCCCGAGCAGTGCGTGGACGCCCTGGACGCCGTCCGCTCGATCACCGTCAACGCCGCCCGCCAGTACTTCGAGGAGGACCGCAAGGGCACCATCGAGGTCGGCAAGCTCGCCGACCTGGTGATCCTCAGCGCCAGCCCGCTGGCCGTCGAGCCCGAGGAGATCAAGGACATCACCGTCGTCGAGACCATCAAGGCCGGGCAGACCGTCCACCCGGCGCCCGCCTGGAAGGCCGGCGCCACGGCACTTCCCGGCACCCCCGTCGAACCCCGGTGGGGGTGCAGCTGCTGACGGGCCGACCGGCCGGGGCGGACCGGGGCGCCGGTGCCGTCAGCGGCCCCGCCTCCGGTTCTGCCGGGCGCCGGCCGGCTCGGCGCCGGCGTCGGCCTGCCCCAGGTGCCCGTTCAGGCGGTTCAGCATGTCGAACAGCCGCAGCCGCTCCTCGCCGGACAGCGGGGCGAGCACCTCGTCGTCGGCGGCGGCCAGGTCCGAGTTGATCCCGGCCGCCGCCTCCCGCCCCCGGGCGGTGAGGTCGACGTGCACCCGCCGGCGGTCCGCCGACGAGCGGGTGCACGTGACGTACCCGGCGACGAGCAGGTCGTCGACCACCTTGATCACGTCACTGGGGCCGATGTCCAGGCGGGCGGCCAGCTCGCCCTTGGAGTGGCTGCCCTCCTCCTCCAGCGCGCAGAGCACCATCACGTGCCAGAGCCGGAGCCCCCGGCGCTCCGCCTGGTTCGAGAGCCGCCGCCGGGCGGCCTGGCCGGTGCGGGACATGAGGAAGCTGCTGAGCGTCAACAGCCCCGGTGCGGTGGGGTTCATCGGGTCAGCCAATCGTCACCGGGACACGGGCCCGGGCGGGAACCTTCACGCATGGCGGGGCCGCCCTCCGCCGGCCCGGAGGTCGGCGACGGCGTAGGGGCGGTGCCCGCGCAGCACGATCCGCAGCAGGGCGGCGGAGATCCGCTGCGCGGTGCCGATCCGCTCCATGACGGGGTGCTCGGCCGTCGCGGTCCAGCCGGGGGCCGCCCCGGCCAGGCCGCGGGCGCCCCGGGCGCCGGAGCGGAACCGGGCCCCGGTCGCCCGGACGATCGGGTGGAGCCCGCTGCGGGCGACCCACGGGTGGAAGAAGTCGGCGCGGTCGAAGACGATCGCCCGGTGGATCGCGCCGACGGCGTTGGACCGGTCGGTCAGCACCTCGTCCGGCCGGAAGCCGGTCCCGGCGAGGACGGCGGCGGCCAGCGGGTCGTGGAACCCGCCGTCCGGGAGCAGCCGGTCCGCGTGCGCGCGGCCGTAGAGCGGTGTGAGGAGGGTCTTGGCGACCCCGGTCAGCCCGTGACGCGAAGGATCATTCGACATAAGGTTAGCCTCACCTAATCTGCGAACCACCGTCAAGAACCCGTGCGGACAGGCTGATGCGAATGTCGTCGCACCCGAACCGCCGGACGCGGCGCCGGAAGGTCCCGGCGGTGAAGCCCCACCGGTCAACCGGGCCGGCGGCCCACGCCCCCGCGTTGACCTCGTACCGAAGCTCCCGTCAGGGGCGCTTCCCCGGGCCCGCTCCGGGGGTGCGGCCCGGACCTCACCACGGACCCGCCGCCGGCCGTACTCCGAGCCACCCCCACCCTGGCCGCCCCCGGGAAACATGGTTAGGCTAACCTTACCGAACTGTTGTGCTCGGCCCACTCGCCCCACCTGCCCGCCCCCGGAGATCTCTCATGCCGACTTCCCCCGCGGACGTCCCCGCTCCGCCCGCCACCGACGAGGGAGACCGGTCCGCCACCGCCCCCGACCGCCCCGCGGCCCTCGCCGGCGCGGAGTTCGAAGGCCGCGTCGCACTCGTCACCGGCGCGGCCCAGGGCATCGGCGCCGCGGTCGCCCGCCTCCTGACCGAGCGCGGGGCCCGTGTCGTGGCCACCGACCGGCGGGCCGACCACCCCGGCCTCGGCCTCCTGGACGTCACCGACGCCGCCGCCGTCGAAGCCGAGGTCGAGCGCGTGGAGCACACCCTCGGCCCGATCGACATCCTGGTCAACGTCGCCGGCATCCTGCGCCCGGCCCTCGCCGTCGAGACCACCGACGAGGACTGGTCGGCCACCTTCGCCGTCAACACCAACGGGGTGTTCCACACCTGTCGGGCCGTCGGGCGCCGGATGGCCGAGCGCGGCCGCGGCAGCATCGTCACGGTCGGCTCCAACGCCGCCGGGGTGCCGCGCACCACGATGGCCGCCTACGCGGCCTCCAAGGCCGCCACCGCGATGTTCGTCCGCTGCCTCGGCCTGGAACTGGCCCGCTCGGGCGTCCGCTGCAACCTGGTCTCCCCCGGCTCCACCGACACCGAGATGCAGCGCTCCCTCTGGCGCGACCCCTCCGCCGAACAGCGCGTCATCGACGGCGACCCGGCCAGCTACCGGGTGGGGATCCCCCTCGGGCGGATCGCCGACCCCGAGGACATCGCCGAGGCCGTGGTGTTCCTGGCCGGCGACCGGGCCCGGCACATCACCATGCAGGACCTCTACGTCGACGGCGGCGCCACCCTCCGCGCCTGATCCACCGGTCGGACGATCCACCGGGCACACCGACCCCGCCCCTCAGAACGGAGCAGCATGACCACAGTGAACGAGACCGGCGGCACGACCGCGGCCCACCGCGTCGGCGGTGCGCTGCTGGCCGCCTACCGCCCCGGGCCCGACCGGGCCTTCATCGCCGGCCCGAGACGCACGCTGCTCGCCACCGGCAGCCGAACGGCCGTCACCGACCCCGCCGAGGCCACCCGGCTGCTCCGCGAGGCCCGCACCGGGGAACACCCCGACCCGCTCGTGGTCGGCGCCGTGCCCTTCGCCCCCGGCCGCCCCGCCGCGCTCTTCATACCCGCGCAGGCCCGGTGGGCCCAGCCGGTCCACGACGATCCGCTGCTCCGGCTCGCCCCCGAACCGCAGACCGGACCGGCCTGGACCAGCCGCCCCGTCCCCGCCCCCGAGGGCTACCGCGACGCCGTCGCCGACGCCGTCCGGATCCTCGGCGAGGACCCGGAGCTCAGCAAGGTCGTCCTGGCCCGGACCCTGGAGCTGTCCGCCCCCGGCGGCGCCGATCTCCCCGCCATGCTCCGCCGGCTGATCCACCGTGACCCGCACGGCTACACCTTCGCCGTCCCCGGCGAGGGCAGCGCCACCCTGGTCGGGGCCAGCCCCGAACTGCTGGTCTCCCGGCACGGCAGGGCCGTCACCTCCAACCCGCTGGCCGGCTCGGCCGCGCGCAGCGACGACCCGGTCGAGGACCGGCGCCGCGCCGCCGCCCTGCTGGAGTCGCCGAAGGACCTCGCCGAGCACGCCTTCGTGGTGGACGCCGTCCGGCGCGCGCTCGAACCCCACTGCCATGACCTGGTGGTGCCCGAGAGGCCGTCGGTGATCCGCACCGCCGCGATGTGGCACCTGTCCACGGTCGTCACCGGCACCCTGCGCGACCCCGACACCAGCGCCCTCGACCTCGCCCTCGCCCTGCACCCCACGCCGGCGGTCTGCGGGACGCCGACCGACCGGGCCCGCGCGCTGATCGGTACGCTGGAACCCTTCGACCGCGGGTTCTACACCGGCGTGGTCGGCTGGGGGGACGCCGACGGCGACGGCGAATGGGTCATCACCCTGCGCTGTGCGGAGGCCGACGGGGACCGCCTGCGGCTGTTCGCCGGCGCCGGCGTGGTCGCGGCCTCCGTGCCGGAGCACGAACTCGCCGAGACCACCGCGAAGTTCCGCACCTTTCTCCACGCTGTTGGACTGGGAGACGACAAGTGACCGACTGGCCCGAGGAGTTCGCCCGACGCTATCGGGCGGCCGGCTACTGGACCGACGAGCGGCTCGACGCGATGATCCGCCGGCACGCCGCCGAGCGGCCCGAGCGGATCGCGGTGGTCGACGGCGCCCGGCGCTGGAGCTACGCCGAACTCGACCGGCGCGCCGACCGGATGGCCACCGGGCTGCTCGCCCGGGGCATCCGCCGGGGCGAGCGGATCGTCCTCCAGCTCCCCAACGTGGCCGAGTTCTACGAGGTGTTCATCGGCGCGCTGCGGGCCGGGGTGGTCCCGGTGATGGCCCTGCCCGCGCACCGGCACGCCGAGATCACCTACTTCTGCGAGTTCGCCGGGGCCCGGGCGCTGATCGTCGCCGACCGGCACGCCGGCTTCGACTACCGGGAGATGGCCGCCCGGGTCACCGCGGCGGTCCCCGACCTCGCCGAGGTCTTCGTGGCGGGCGACCCGGGGCCCTTCACCTCGCTCGACGAGCTGCGCGCCGACGAGCCCGCCCCCGTCCCGGACCCGCCGGCCGCCACCGACCCGGCCTTCCTCCAGCTCTCCGGCGGAAGCACCGGCCTGCCCAAGCTGATCCCCCGCTACCACTTCGACTACCTGTACAGCGTCCGCGAGTCCGCCGCGATCTGCGAGCTGACCCCGGAGACGGTGTACCTCTGCGCGCTGCCCGCCGCGCACAACTTCCCGCTCAGCTCCCCCGGCAGCCTCGGCGTCTTCCACGCCGGCGGCCGGGTGGTCCTCGCCCCCGACCCCAGCCCGGGCACCGCGCTGGCGCTGATCGAGAGCGAGCGGGTCACCCTGACCGGTGTCGTCCCGCCGGTCGCCCTCGCCTGGGCCAACGCGGCGCCCGGCGCCGGCCGGGACCTCGCCAGCCTGCGCCTGCTCCAGGTGGGCGGCGCCAAGCTCAGCGAGGAGGCCGCCCGGCGGCTCGGTCCCGCGCTCGGCTGCGACCTCCAGCAGGTCTTCGGCATGGCCGAGGGACTGGTCAACTACACGCGCCCGGAGGACTCCGAGGAGACCGTGCTGACGACCCAGGGCCGCCCGATCTCCCCGGACGACGAGGTGCGGGTCGTCGACGACGAGGACCGCGACCTGCCCGACGGCACCACCGGCCACCTGCTCACCCGCGGCCCGTACACCATCCGCGGCTACTGGAACGCGCCCGAGCACAACGCCACCGCCTTCACCGCGGACGGCTTCTACCGCACCGGGGACCTCGTCCGCCGGACCGCCACCGGCCACCTGGTGGTCGAGGGCCGGGCCAAGGACCAGATCAACCGGGGCGGCGAGAAGGTCGCCGCCGAGGAGGTCGAGAACGTCCTGCTCGCCCACCCGGCCGTCCACGACGTGTCCGTGGTCGCCGTGCCCGACGAGCACCTCGGCGAACGCAGCCGGGCCTACGTCATCCTGCGCCCCGACGCACCCCGCCCGCGCGCCGTCGAGCTGAAGGCCTTCGTGCGCTCCCGCGGCCTGGCCGACTACAAGGTGCCCGACCTGGTCGAGTTCGTCACCGAGTTCCCGCAGACCGGAATCGGCAAGGTCAGCAAGAAGGACCTCCGCACCACCGCCCGCTAGCGCGCCGCCCCACAGAGAGCACGTCCAGACACCATGGCACTGCCCACCATCGCCCCCTACGATCCCCCGCGGGTCGACCAGCTCCCCGCGCCCAAGGTCCCGTGGCGGGTCGACCCCGCCCGGGCCGTCCTGCTCGTCCACGACCTGCAGAACTACTTCCTCTCCGCGTTCCCCGCCGAGGGGCCGCCGCTGGCCCCGGCCCTCGCCCGGACCGCCCAGGTCCTGGCGTACGCCCGAGGACACGGCATGCCCGTCGTCTACTCCCACCAGCGCGGTGGCCAGACCCCCGAGGAGCGCGGCCTCCAACTGGACTTCTGGGGCCCGGGGCTGCCCGCCGACGCGTGGGCGCAGGCCGTCCCGGACGTCGTCGCCCCGGCCGAGGGCGACACCCTGCTGCTCAAGTGGAAGTACAGCGCCTTCGCCCGGACCGAACTGGCCGACATCCTGGCCCGGTCCGGCCGCGACCAGCTGGTGCTGGTCGGCGTCTACGCCCACATCGGCGTGCTGATGACGGCCGCCGACGCGTGGAGCCGCGACGTCCAGGCGTTCGTGGTGGCCGACGCCACCGCCGACTTCTCCGCCGAGAAGCACCTGGAGGGCCTGCGCTGGGCCGCCGAGAAGTGCGCCGTCGTCCTGACCACCGACCAGCTGCTGGAGACCTCGTGACCGCGCCCGAGGAGCCCGGGCGGCTCCACGCCGACCACGTCACCCTCCGCTACGGCGACCGCGCCATCGCGACCGACCTGTCGATCGGCGTCCCGGACGGCTCCTTCACCGTCATCGTCGGCCCCAACGCCTGCGGCAAGTCGACCCTGCTGCGGGCCTTCGCCCGGCTGCTCAAGCCGGCCGCCGGACGGGTCCTGCTGGACGGCGAGCAGATCAGCGCCCTGCCCGCGAAGGTACTCGCCCGCCGGCTGGGCCTGCTCCCGCAGAGCTCCACCGCGCCCGACGGCATCACCGTGGCCGACCTGGTCGCCCGCGGCCGGTACCCGCACCAGGGACTGTTCCGCCAGTGGTCCGGGGAGGACGACCGGATCGTCGCGGAGTCGATGGCGGCCACCAACGTCGACACTCTCGCCGCCCGCTTCGTCGACGAGCTCTCCGGCGGCCAGCGCCAGCGGGTCTGGCTGGCGATGGCCATCGCCCAGCAGACCCCGCTGCTGCTGCTCGACGAGCCGACCACCTTCCTCGACATCGCCCACCAGGTCGAGGTCCTCGACCTGTGCGCCCGGCTGCACGAGGAGCAGGACCGCACGCTCGTCGCCGTGCTCCACGACCTCAACCAGGCCGCCCGCTACGCCAGCCACCTGATCGCCATGCGGGACGGCGCGGTGGTGGCCCAGGGGCCGCCCGGCGAGATCGTCACCGCCGAACTGGTCGAGAAGGTCTTCGACCTGCCGTGCCAGGTGATCGAGGACCCGCAGACCGGCACCCCGCTGGTCGTCCCGATGGCACCCGGACACCGGTCGAGGGCCCGGTGACCCCCACCGGCACCGGAACCCTCCCGGTCCGGCCGGCCACGGCGGCCGACGCGGCGGCGCTCCTCGCGCTCTCCGAGCCGTCCATGGACTCGGGCGAGCTGCGCCGCCGGCGAGCCGCCGACTACCTCGCGCCGCAGGACCGGTTCCTCCTGGTCGACGGGCCGTCCGGCCCGGACGGCTGCGTGGCGCTGCGCCTGCTCGCCCCCGAGCCGCCGGCCCACCCCGCCCCCGGGCTGCTGCACAACTTCTGTGTCCGCAAGGGCCTGCGGGGCGCGGGCCTCGGCTCGCAGCTCCTGGACGCCCTGCTGGACGAGGCCGGCCACCGCGGGGTGCGGACCCTCTTCACCGCCAGCACCGGCAGCGGGGCGCTCTTCCGCCGCTACGGCTTCGAGGAGATCCCGCCCGGGCTCGCGCCGCAGGCCTGGGCCCGCGAGCTGGACCCGGCCCGGGGCTCCCGGGTCTACCGCCGGACGCTCGAAGGCTGACCCCGCCGCCCGCCCGCAGCGGCAGACCCCGGGTCCGTGATCGGACCCGGGGTCTGCCGCTGCGCCGACGATTCCTCAGGAGCGCGCGGCCCGCCACTGACCGGCGATCAGCCAGACCAGGTAGCACCCGCCCACCACACCCGTGAACACACCCACCGGCAGCTGCGTGGGGGCCAGCAGGCGCTGCGCCGCCAGATCGCTGACGGCCAGCAGCACCGCGCCCAGCAGCGCGGAGCCCACCAGGTTGGGGCCGGTGGCGCGGGTCAGCCTGCGCACGGCCTGCGGGGCGATCAGGGCCACGAACGGGATCGGGCCGGCCGCGGCGGTGGCGGCCGCCGTCAGCGCGACGCCGATCAGCACCAGCCAGATCCGCACCCGCTCGGTGCGCACCCCGAGCGAGGACGCCGCGTCGTCGCCCATCTCCAGCATCCGCAGCGGGCGGCCGAGCAGCACCGCCGCCGGCAGCAGCACGGCCAGCGCGAGCGCCATCGGCCCGCAGTGCTCCCACCCGCGGGCGTTGAGGCTGCCGGTCAGCCAGACCGCCGCGCTCTGCGCGTCGCTGAACGAGGCGCGGGCGATCAGGTAGGCGTTCAGCGAGGAGAGCAGCGAGCTCACCCCGATGCCGACCAGCACCAGCCGGTAGCCCTGGGTGCCGCCGCGCCGGGCCAGCAGGTAGACCAGGGCGGCGGTGACCAGCCCGCCCACCACGGCGCCGAAGGCGACGGTGGCGGCGCTGCCGCCGATCAGCAGGATGACCGCCAGCGCGCCGGTGGCCGAGCCGACCGTGAAGCCGATGACGTCCGGGCTGCCCAGCGGGTTGCGGGCGAGCGTCTGGAAGAGCGCGCCGGCCAGGCCGAGCGCGGCGCCCACCAGCAGGGCGGTCAGCAGTCGCGGCAGCCGCACCTCCATCACGATGTAACGGTCCGCCCGGACGCCGCCGCCGGTGAGCACGTCGATCACGTCGGCAACCGGCAGCGGGTAGTCACCGGCCGTCAGCAGCCAGGCGCCGACGCCGAGCAGGGCGAGCACCAGCAGGCCGCCGACCACCGTCGCCCGCCGGTGCCAGCGCAGCGAGCGCCCACCGGGCAGGCGCAGGGCGCGCAGCGGGACGGGCGGCCGCGCAGGTGTGTCGTCCGGCACGGCCTCGACCGGGGCGACGGGCCGGGAGACCGTCAGGGGGCTGTTCATCGGGGGCCTCCGTGGATACCCCCGGCCGTGGCCGGGGGGTGGGGGCGCCCCCACTTGCGGGGGAGAAGCGGATCGCCTGCGGAGCGGGTCGGGGAGCGGCGTTTCGCCGTCAGGGCGGACCGCGGTGCGGGTGGCCGCAGGTTGTTGTCAGTGCCTGTCGGTAGGTTGGTCCTGTGCATCTCAGGTACTCGTTTCGGATCTGTCCGCCGGTGGGTCAGCGGCAGTTGCTGGCCCGTGCCGACCGCACCGGGCGCAAACCCCGTGCCGCAGGCGCGACCGGAATCCCCGTGCTTCAGCGCGGGGAGGATGTCAAAGCTGGGCGATCCTCCGGCCGCGGACGAGGGCGATGAAGAGCGGCGCGCCGATGAAGGCGGTGACCACGCCGGCCTGGAGCTCCGCCGGGTGCAGGAGCACGCGGCCGAGGATGTCCGCCCCGAGCAGCAGCACCGGGGCGAGGACCGCCGAGAGCAGCATGATCCAGCGCTGGTCCGGGCCGCAGACGTGGCGGGCGAGGTGCGGAACGGCCAGGCCGACGAAGGCGATCGGGCCGACCGCCGCGGTGGCCGCGCCGCACAGCAGGGTGACGGCGACCAGGCTGAACGCCCGGGTGCGGGCCGGGTGGGCGCCCAGCGCGTGCCCGGCGTCGTCGCCGAGGGCCAGCGCGTTCAGCGGCCGGCCGAGCAGCAGGGCGAGCACACCGCCGACCGCCAGGAACGGCAGGACCTGGCCGAGCACCGCGGAGTCGACGCCCGCGAGCGTGCCGACCTGCCAGAACCGGAACCGATTGAGGGTCAGCGGATCGAGCAGGATCAGGCCGTTGACGAAGGCGGTCAGCACGGCGGTGACGGCGGTTCCGGCCAGGGCGAGGCGCGCGGGTGTCGCCGAGGCCCGGCCGCCGCCACCGAGGATCTGCACCACCAGGGCGGCGACCGCCGCGCCGGCCAGCGCGAACCAGATGTAGGAGTGGAAGCTCCGCAGGTCGAACAGCGCCGTCCCGGCCGCGACGGCCGCGGCGGCGCCGCCGTTGACGCCCAGCAGCCCGGGGTCGGCCAGCGGGTTGCGGGTGAGCGCCTGCATCATCGCGCCGGCGACACCGAGGGCGGCGCCCACCGCGATGCCGAGCAGGGTGCGCGGGATCCGCGCGTGGTGCACCACGATCCAGTCCTCGGACTTCGGGTCGTGGGTGAACAGCACGTGCAGGACCTGGCCGGGCGGGATGTAGCGGGCGCCGATCGCGATGCCGGCGAGGGCGAGCACGGCCAGCAGCGCCAGCGAGCCGAGCAGCCAGGCCAGCCGTCGGCCGGTGCCGATCCGCCCCGGCAGGCCGGTCCCGACCCCAGCCTCGGCTCCGGCTCCGGCTCCGGCGGGAGCGGCGGCCTCGGCTCCAGCTCCGGCCTCCGCGGGATCAGCGACGCTGGACGGGGTGGCGGTCCTCATCGAGGACCTCCGTGGATACCCCCGGCCCTGGCCGGGGCAGGAAACGGACCACATGCGAGGCAGGTCGGGGGGCGGCGTCCCGCCGTCAGGGCGGACCGCCGTGCGGGTAGTCGCAGGCCGTTGTCAGTGCCTGCCCGTAGGTTGATCTCGTGCATCTCAGGTACTCCTATCGCATCTATCCGACGGCAAGTCAGCAGCAGGCGCTGGCCCGTACGTTCGGGTGCGCGCGAGTGGTGTACAACGATGCGCTTGCCCTGCGTAAGGCGGCGTGGAAGGCGGACCGGTCGAGGATCCCGACCGGGGCGCTGGCCAAGGCGGTGATCACCGACGCGAAGAAGACCGAGGCCAGGTCGTGGCTCAGGTCCGTGTCGGTCGACGCCTTGCAGTCGTCCATCCGAGACCTGGACACGGCCTACCGGAACTTCTTCGACAGCGTGTCGGGTAAGCGGTCCGGTCACCGGGTGGGCCTTCCGGTGTTCAAGTCGCGAAAGGACAACCGTCAGTCGCTGCGGTTCTCCCGCAACGGCTTCCGCCTGCGGAGCAACGGCAAACTGAACCTCGCCAGGATCGGCGATGTGCGAGTGAAGTGGTCGCGGGCGCTGCCCGCCGACCCGTCGTCGGTGACGATCGTGCTGGACCCGTCCGGACGGTACTTCGCCTCGTTCGTCGTGGACATCGAACCGCAGCACCTGGCCACCCTGGACACCGAGGTGGGGATCGACCTCGGGCTGACCACCTACGCCGTGATGTCCGATGGCACGGTGATCGACAACCCGCGTTTCCTGCGGAAGGCGGAGAAACGGTTGAGGGCGGCGCAGCGGGCGCTGTCCCGTAAGGCGAAGGGGTCGAAGAACCGGGCGAAGGCCCGGCGCAAGGTCGCCAGGGCGCACGCCAAGGTGGCCGACACCCGCATGGACTGGCTGCACAAGCAGACGACCAGGCTGATCCGCGAAAACCAAGCGATCTACCTGGAAGACCTGAACGTGCGCGGCCTGGCCCGGACCCGCCTGGCCAAGTCCGTCCACGACGCCGGATGGTCCACCTTCCGACGACTCCTCACCGAGAAGGCCGCCCGTTACGGTAGACACGTCGGCATCATCGGCCGGTACGAACCCACCAGCCAGGTGTGCTCGGCCTGCGGGGTCCCCGACGGACCCAAGCCGCTCGGCATCCGCACGTGGACGTGCGGCGCGTGCGGCACTTGCCATGACCGTGACCTCAATGCTGCTAGAAACATCCTGGCCGCCGGACGGGCGGACAGGCCAAACGCCTGCGGAGGGCCGGTAGGACCCGGCGTGGCAATCCCACGCCGGGCACGGCCCGTTGAAACAGGAACCCACCGGAACGCCAGCCGCACCGGGCGCAAGCCCCGTGCCGCGGGCGCGGCCGGAATCCCCGTGCATTAGCACGGGGAGGATGTCAAGCCTGCTCGTGCTCGCCCTCGTGGTGGTCGTGGTTGGCGACGCCGCGCTTCCAGTAGCCGTCCACGTCGACCTGGTGGCGGTCCAGGCCGCGCTCGGCCCGCAGGTGGCGGCGGATCGGCTTGAGGGCGTTGGCCTCGCCGGCGACCCAGGCGAAGCCCATGCCGCCGGGCAGCTCGGCGGCGCGGATCGCCCGCTCCAGCAGGTCGGTGCCGCCGGGCTCGGCGGCGCCCCGGTGCAGCCAGGTGAGGGTGAGGTCGGTGGCGGTCTCGAAGACCTGCTCGTGCTCGGGCCCGGGGACCTCGGCGAAGGCGATCACCTTGACGCCGGCCGGCAGCATCTCCAGCCAGCGGCCCAGGGCCGGGATCGCGGTCTCCTCGGCGGCCAGCAGGTACCAGTCGTGGACGAAGGGGATCTCCTCCGAGCCGCGCGGGCCCAGGACGCCCAGGCGCATGCCGGGCTCGGCGGCCTCGGCCCAGCCGGAGCCGATGCCGGTGCCGTGCAGCACCATGTCGATGTCGAGCTCCTGCGCGTCCCGCCGGTAGTGACGGATCGTGTAGTCGCGGGTGATCGGCTCGACCGGGGCGTCCATCCAGGTGTCGTTCTCGACGACCGGCTCGACGGGCAGGGTGGCGCCGTCCTCGGCGAAGCAGAGCTTCACGTGGTCGGTGGGGGCCTGCTCACAGAAGCCTTCGAGGTCGGGCCCGCCGAAGGTGACCCGCACCGTGCCCGGGGTGACCCGGGTGACCCGCTTGACTTCGAGCAGGCGGTATTTGAGCGGGTGGCGGACGATCCGCATGCGCGGCGGGGCGGTCTCTGTCGTCATCGGTCAGCCCAATCCGGTGGGAGGTGTGCGCAGGCCGGTACGCACCGGTACCGCCCGCCACGTCCGGGGACGGGCGAGCGGTACCGGTACCTACTTTCGATTAGGTTAGCCTAACCTGGCATCACTGGGCCAGCCGTGCGGCCTCGACGAGACCCCCACCTGCCGCTTCGTCACCCACCAGGCGCCCGCCGTCCAGCCGGACCACCCGGGGCAGCCGGGCGATGGTGGCCGGGCGGTGCGCGATCACGATCAGCGTGCAGTCGGAGCGCAGCTCGTCCAGCGCGTGCTCCAGCCGGGCCGCGGTCGCCGGGTCGATGTCGGCCGTGGCCTCGTCCAGCACCAGCACCGCCGGGTCCGCCAGCACCGCGCGGACCAGCCCGAGGATCTGCCGCTCGCCCGCCGACAGGTTGCCGCCGCGCAGGCCGACCTCGGCGTCCAGACCGCCCGGGAGCTCGGAGATCCAGGCGCCCAGGCCGAGCTGGTCGACCGTCCGCTCGATGGCCGCCCGGTCGGGGGCGCCCTGGACGAGTGCCAGGTTCTCCGCGACCGTGCCGGTGACCATCCGCACCTCCTGCGGCACCAGGACGATCCGCCGGCGCAGCTCCGCCTCGGGCACGGCCGCGAGGTCGGTGCCGGCGAAGCTCACGCTGCCGCCGTCCGGGTGGTAGAGGCCGCAGAGCAGCTTGGACAGCGTGGTCTTCCCCGAGCCGGTCTCACCGACCACGCCGGTGCGGCTGCCCGCCGGGAAGTCCAGGCTGATCCCGTGCAGGGTGCGGCCGTCCGCCCGGTAGGCGTACTCGACGTCCTCGCAGCGCAGGTCGCCGCGGGCGGGCAGGTCGCCCGCCGCGGGCTTGGCGCGCTCCACCGGGGCGGTCGCCGCCAGCAGGTCCAGCAGCCGGGCCAGGCCGGTCCTGGCGGTCTGCACCTCGCCGACCAGCTGGGAGAGGTCGGCGAAGGAGTCGAAGAGGTTGCGGCTGGCGACCACGAAGACCACCACGGCGCCGATGGTCAGGGTGTCCTCGGTGACCAGCCAGCCGCCGACCACCAGCAGCACCACCAGGGCCAGGCCCTCGATCAGGCTCACCAGGTCGATGCGGTTCTCCACCCGCAGCGCCCGGCGGGCGGCGTGCACCGCCCGGACGTTCTCGCCGTCGAAGCGGCGGGTCCAGCCCGCCATCCCGCGCGAGGTCTGCAGCGCCTCACGGGCGGTCAGCGTCTCGGAGAAGGTGGCCGCCACGGTGGCCTCCGCCTGGGCCTTGGCCCCGAAGGCGGCGCCCGCGTCGCGCTGGAACCAGCGGGTGACCAGCAGGGTCAGCGGGACGAAGACGGCCAGCTGGACGAGGAGCAGCAGCCAGGAGTACCCGGCCAGCAGCACCAGGGTGAAGACCAGGGTCGCCACCGAGGCCACCAGGTTGCGCAGGTGGAGCCGGACGAAGGCGGCCAGTGCGGCGACCTCGCCGGTGGAGCGCCGCAGCAGTTCGCCGCTGCGGTGGGTCTCCAGGAAGCGCAGCGGTGCGACGGCGAGGTTCTCCACGGCCTGCTCGCGCAGCGTCCGGACGACCTGCTCGCCGCCCTTGATCAGCAGCAGTTCGCCGACCCTGGCCAGCACCAGCTGGCCGACCGCGAGCACGGCCAGGACCAGCACGGCCAGGCCGAGGCCCCGGCGGTCGCCGTCGTCCAGCGCGTCGGCGGCGAGGCCGATCAGCGGGGCGACGGCCACCAGTGCGGCGGAGTCGGCGAGGCCGACCAGCAGGGCGACGATCAGCCGGGCGCGGTGCGGGCGCAGGTACGGGGCCGCCCGGCGCAGCACGCCCCGCTGGTCCGCCTCCTCCTGGAGCAGGGGCTGCTCAGCCATGGGTCGCCTCCGCGCTGGTTGCGGTCATGGCGCTCTCGGGCCTTTCGGTCGGGGCGGGGTCGGTGGAGTCGGACAGATCGGTGGGGTCGGCGAGGTCCCCGCCGCCCTGGCCCGGCAGCCGCACCGAGCGGTCGGCGGCGTCGAGGACGGCGGAGCGGTGCGAGGCGAAGACGACCGTGCGGCCGGCCGCCCAGGTGCGCAGCCGTTCCAGGACGAGCCGTTCCGTGGTGGTGTCCAGGGCGGAGGTGGAGTCGTCCAGCAGCAGCACCCGGGGGTCGCCGAGCAGGGCGCGGGCGATGGCGAGGCGCTGGACCTGGCCGCCGGACAGGGCGGTGCCGCCCTCGCCGAGTTCGGTCAGGTAGCCGTCGGGCATCGCGCTGAGCTGGTCGTGGATGGCGGCGACCCGGCAGGCCTCGTGCAGCGCCGCGTCGTCCAGCTCGCGGCCCAGCCGCAGGTTGTCGGCGACGGTGCCGGAGAGCAGCAGCGGGCGCTGGGAGACGTACGCGATCCGCGCGCGGACCTCGTCCAGCCGGGCCCGGCGCAGGTCGACGCCGCCGTAGGAGACGGCGCCGGAGTCCGGGTCGTCGAGGCGGACCGCCAGGCGTAGCAGGGTGCTCTTCCCGGAGCCGGTGGCGCCCTCCAGCGCCACGAACTCGCCGTCCTTGACCTCCAGGTCGACCGGGCCGAGCACGGTGCGCCCGTCGCGGACGGCGCTGACGCCGGAGAGCACCAGGGTGCCGTTGTCCGGCAGTTCGACGGCGTCCGCGGGGGCGGGGTCGGCGACGACCGGCCGGATGCAGAGCGCTTCGTCGATCCGGGCGGCGGCGACGTCGGCCTGGCCGCGCTCCAGCAGACGGTCCACCAGGACCCGGGTGGCCAGGGTGACGATCGCCATCCAGGAGGTGAAGGCGACCAGCCCACCGAGGGTGAGCCGGTCGTCGAGGACGGCCAGGCCGCCGATGCCGACGCCGGCGGCGACCGCCAGGCGCGGGACGAAGGGCGCCACGGCGGCCCAGCCGGCCTCGACCCGGGCGGCGACGACGGTGCGGTCGGTGACGTCGGCGCTGGCCGTGTGGTGGCGCTCGACCAGCGGGCGGTGGCCGCCGGTGCCGCGCAGTCCGGTGCCGACCTGGAGGAGGTCGGCGACGGCGTCGGCGCGTTCGCCGTGCGCCCGGGAGAGCTCCCCGCTGGCGGCGGCGAAGCGCTTGGGGAAGTACAGGTTGACCCAGATCAGGAACGGCAGGGTGGCCAGGGTGACCAGCAGCAGGCTGAGGTCGAGGACGGCCAGGGCGGGCAGCACGACCACGAAGGTGGTGGCGAGCACCACCCAGATCGCCAGGCCGTGCACCCATTCGCGGACCAGGTCGGTGTCGCGGGTGGCGCGCATGGCGAGGTCCCCGTGCCCGCGGGAGGCGAGCGCGGCGCGGTCCAGTCCGGAGAGGTGGCGCAGCAGGCGGCCGCGCAGGTCGGCGCCGACCTTGGCGTCGGCGTACCCGGCCCAGTACTGCCAGCCGTAGAGGCCGGCGAACTGGACGAGGGCGGCGCCGGCGGTGGCGCCGGACCAGAGCAGCAGGGCCCGGTCGTCGCCGGGCTTGAGCCCGTCGTCCAGGGCGTGCTGGACGCACCAGGGCACGGCCAGCAGGGCGATCTGGCGGATCGCCGCCGCCACCATCGCCGCGGCCACGGTGGCCCGGTGGGGCCGCAGGGAGCTCCGCAGCAGGGCGCGCGCCCGACGGCGGCGCTCCGGGGAGAGCGCCCCGGGCGCCAGGTCCTCGTCCGCGAGTTCCTCGGCCGTCAGGCCGTCCTGGGGCCCCGCGGCGGGTTCCGTCTGTCGGTTGCTCACATCGCTCACTCGATCGCTCGCCCGTCTGGTCACTGATTCGGATACGGGGCGGGGGGACGGCCCGGTCGGGCCGTCCCCCCGGTGGTGGGTCAGGTCCGGTTCGGGCCTACGCGATTCCGGCGGCGGCCGTGCGGGCGACCAGGCCGGCCGGGCGCATGTCCGTCCAGTTGGCGTCCACGTAGGCGGTGCAGGCCTCGCGGGTGTCCTCGCCGTGCACGACCGTCCAGCCGGCCGGGATCTCGGCGAAGGCGGGCCAGAGGGAGTGCTGGTTCTCCGCGTTGACGAGCACGAAGTAACGGGCGTCGTCGTCCTCGAACGGGTTGGTGGCGCTCATGTCGTCTCCTTGGGGGGGGGTAGTGGTCGGTGGACGGGTGGTCAGCCGGAACAGGCCGGCGTGCTCGCGGGCTCCTCGCCGAGCGAGGTCCGGACGAGGCGGTCGACGAGGAACTCGGCGAGCGCCGCCACGGTCGGCCGGGCCAGCAGGTCGGCCAGGCCGAACTCGCCGGAGAACTCCGCCCGGATCCGCTGGAGCAGCGACATCGCGAGCAGCGAGTGGCCACCGAGGTCGAAGAAGTTCTCGTCGATCCCGAGTGCGGGCAGGCCCAACACCTCGGTGAACGCCGTGTGCACCGCCTTCTCGCTCGGGTACCTCGGCCCGCGCAGCGGTCCCGACGTGGTGAAGTCGGTGGCGCTGGGCGCGGGGAGGGCCTTGCGGTCGAGCTTGCCGTTGACGGTCAGCGGCAGCTCCGTGAGCAGCACGAACGCCGACGGCACCATGTACTCGGGCAGCCGGGCGGCCAGCATACGCCGGACCGCGGCGACCTCGATAAGGGTACCCTCACTCGGCACCAGGTAGGCGACGAGGCGCTTGACGCCGGGGGTGTCCTCACGGACCACCACGGCGGCCTGCGCCACCGAGGCGTCGAGCGCGACGGCGTCCTCGAT
>NZ_JBSFNM010000032.1:0-100052 GCF_053587085.1 Kitasatospora sp. NPDC003701 | reverse complement strand
CTGGAGACCTCGCAGGCGGTGTCGGTGGCGTTCACCTTCACGGCGTCGGCGGAGGCCTTGTCGTCCTTCTTCTGCGAGCAACCGGCCAGCGCGGCACCGGACACGGCCAGGACGAGCAGGACGACGGCAGAGTTGCGGCGGGACGGCATTCGGGCTCCAAGCAACGGGAAAGACAGGACCGGCAACCGCCCGGTCAGCCCGTGCGGTTAGCTTAGGCGTACCTTAATGAAATACGACCGGATCGTCTACATTGCCGTAGTCGCCAGGGTCACGCTGCGGACGGACCGACCGTCACGCCGCCTTCGGCGCCCGACCGGAGCCGGTCGGGCCGGCTCACACCCGGGCGACCGGGCGGCCCCGCTCCAGGGTGAGGACGGTGTCGGCATGGTCCGCGACCAGCGGCAGGTCGTGGCTGATCAGGGCGAGGGCGAGCCCGCGTTCCGCCCGCAGGGCGGCGAGCAGGGTCATGATGCCGGCGGCGGTGGCGGCGTCCAGCGCCGAGGTGACCTCGTCGCAGAGCAGGACCTCGGGCTCCGCGGCCAGGGCCCGGGCGATCGAGACGCGCTGGCGCTGGCCGCCGGAGAGCTCGTGCGGGTAGCGGCCGGCGAAGTCCGCGGGCAGGTCGACGGCGGCGAGGAGCTCCGCCACCCTCGCCGCGCACCCTTCGCGCGGGGTGCCGAAGTGCAGTCGCAACGGCCTGGTCAGGGTGGCGCCGACCGTCCGCACGGGGTTGAGCGCGCCGAGCGGGTTCTGCGGGACGAGCTGGATCCGACGGCGCTGGTCGCGGGTGCGGCGGCGGTGGTGGCCGGCGAGCGCTGCGCCGTCCAGGGTCAGGGTGCCGCCGGAGGGCTGGTGCAGCCCGGCCAGGACCCGGACGAAGGTGGTCTTCCCGGATCCGGACGGCCCGATGATCCCGGCGCAGCCGCCCGGGCGCAGGTCCAGGTCGAGCCCGGCGAGCACCGGCCGGCGGTCGCGGCCGGCGCCGACCTCGGCGCTCAGGGCACGGGCGCTCAGACCGGGGGCGGCCCCGTCGCCGCTCCGGGGCGATCCGGCCGGCCGGGGTGCGAGCCCGACGGCCGGCCGGGATGTGAGACCGGCGGTCGGGCGGGGTACCGCGGCGGCGGCCGGACGCAGCTCCAGCGTCCGGTCGGCGCAGCGGCCGACGAACTCCGGATCGTGGCTGGCGAGGGCGACGGCCAGGCCGTGACGGTCCGCCAGGTCGCGCAGCAGGTCGGCGATCTCGTCCCGCAGTGCCGGGTCGAGCCCGGCGGTGGGCTCGTCGAGCAGCAGGATGCGGGGCCGGCGGGCGAGCGCGCGGGCCAGGGCGACCCGGCGCTGCTGACCGCCGGAGAGCGCGGCGGGGCGGCGGCGCTCCACCTGCTCGTCGAGGGGCAGGCGGACCTGGGCGAGCAGGTCGAGCAGCGCCGCGCGCGAGCCGTCCACCGCGGTCTCCCGGATCAGGCGGTCCACCCGCATCCGGGGGTTGAGTCCCGAGCCCGGGTCCTGGCCGAGGTAGGCGAGGTGCTCGCGGCGCAGCCGGCGCAGCTGTTCCGGTGCCAGGGCGAGGACGTCGTGGCCCAGCACGGTGACGGCCCCGGAGGTGACGGCCGCCCGCGGGGGCAGGGCGCCGGCGATCGCGCGCAGCAGGGTGGTCTTGCCGGCCCCGGACGGTCCGGTGATCGCGTCGATCCGGCCGGCTTCCAGGGTGAGCGAGGCGTCCGCGAGCAGGGGGGTGCCGTCGCCGAGGGCGATGGAGAGTCCGGTGGCCTGGGCGGCCGGGGCGGTGGGGCTCACAGGGGGGTCTCCGGGGTGGGCCGGGCGGGTGCGAGGGCTTCGGATGCGAGGTTGACGCTGATGGCGAGCAGGCCGATGGCGAGGCAGGGGGCGCCGACGGCCCAGGGGTTGAGCAGAATGCCGGGCGCGTTCTCGCGGATCATCAGGGCCCAGTCGGCCTCGGGCGGTTGGGGTCCCAGCTGCAGGAAGGCGGCGATCGACACCACGTAGACGCCCTCGACGAAGCGCAGGCCGAACAGGGCGAGCAGGGTGGAGCGGAGGTTGGGGAGGAGTTCACGGGCCATCAGGTACCAGAGGCGTTCGCCTCCCGCGGCGGCGGTCTCGATGTAGCCGGTGGCGGCGAGGGGTGCGGCGGCGGCCGCGACGACCCGGACGGCGTAGGGAATGCCGAGGACGACGGCGGCGGCGCCGACGGCGAGGCGTCCGCCGGAGGGCCAGGCCAGGGCGACGAGCATGATGCCGAGGACGGCCGGCAGCAGGATGGCGAGGTCCGCGGTGCGCTCGACCCAGCGGCCCAGGGCCGGGCGCAGCGCGGCGAGGATGCCGATCGCGGTCGCCGCCGAGGTGACCACGACGGCGATGGCCAGCGCGGTGCCGATCAGGGGGGCGCCGCCGTGCAGCAGCCGGCTGAGGACGTCGCGGCCGAGCAGGTCCCCGCCGAGGGCGGCGGTGTCGTCGGCCGAGCCGTAGGGGGCGGTGACCGGCCGGTCGGTGGACTCGGGTGCGAGGAGCGGGCCGGTGAGCGCGAGGGCGACGAGCAGCAGCGTGGGCAGCACCCGGGCCAGCACGCGGACGCGGGGCCGTCGTGCCCGCGCGGGCGGGGCGGTGGTGGTCATCGGCGCGCCCCCAGGGTGCGGTCGCGGATCAGGTCGGCCAGGAGGAGGAGCCCGCTGATGGCCGCGCCGGTGGCGGCGACGACGCCGGCCACCAGCGGGGTGTCGCGGTCCGCGATGGCACCGGACAGCACCGCCCCGATGCCGGGGTAGTTGAACAGCGTCTCGACGACGACGGCGCCGCCGAGCAGCATGCCGGCGGAGGTGGCGGTGGAGACCGCGATGGCGGGCAGGGCGCCCGGCAGCATGTGGTGGGTGAGGATCCGGCGGCGCGGCAGGCCGTCGAGGATGGCGGCCTGGACGTGCGGGAGGGCGCTCTGGTCGGCGAGGGCGCCGCGGACGATCCGTGTGTTCCAGCCGATCTGCGGGATCGCCAGCGCGAGCAGTGGCAGCACGAGCATGTCCCAGGAGGCGGGTGCGCCGTCGGCGCCGGTGAGGGTGACGGCGGGGAGCCAGCCCGTCCACTGGGAGAACACCAGCAGCAGGGCGACGGAGACGACGAACTCGGGCAGGGCGAAGGCGGCGGTGGCGAGCACGGCGATCGTGCGGTCGACCCGGCCGCCGGGGCGCAGGGTGGCCCAGCTGCCGAGGGCGAGGGCACCGACGATGCTCAGCACGAGGGCGAGCGAGCCGAGCAGCAGGGTGTTCGGGAACGGGCCGGACAGCACGGAGGTGACGGGCTGTCCGTGGGCGGTGGTGCCGAGGTCGCCGGTGGGAAGGCCGGTCATCCAGTCCCGGAACCGTTCGGCCACCGGCCGGTCGAGCCCGAGCGCCGTCCGGCGGGCCGCCATGTCGGCGGCGGTCTCGCCGCGCTCCGAGGTGGTGTTGGCCGCGTCGCCGGGCAGGACCTCGATCGCGGCGAAGACCGCGGCCAGCAGCAGGACGAGCATGCCGAGCCGCCTGACGGCGAGCCAGGCGACCCGGCCCGCACCGGGGAGGATGCGGGCCGGGCCGGACTGTGCCTTCGGTGCGCGGGCACCGTCGGCGGCGCGTGCCGGGATCAACGGGCCAGCCAGGTCTTCTCGAGCTGGACGCGGCCGTAACCGGGGAGCTTGGGCAGGTCGCGGACGGCGGAGCCGGCGAGGTCGATGCCGTCGGCCATCCCCCACAGCAGGTAGCCGGACGAGGCGTACTCGATCTCCTGCAGCTGGTGCAGCGCCTTGGCCCGCTCGGCCTGGTCGGCGGCGCCGATGGCCTTGCGGTAGGCCTCGTCGAACGAGGCCTCCTTCCAGCCGGCCTCGTTCTGGCCCGACTCCGAGACCATGGTCTTGGAGGCGAAGAACACCACGGAGTCGTTGGTGCCCCAGTACGTGGTGTAGAGCGGCGCCTTGAGCCAGGTGGCATCCCAGAAGATCTTCGAGTCCTGCTTGACCACGTTGATCTTCACGCCGGCCTCGCGGGCCTGGGTGGCGAACAGCGTCGCGGACTCCGCGAGCCCGGAGATGTCCTCGGTGGTGATCAGGTCGTAGGTCCTGGCCGTGTCGAAGCCCGCGTCGGCGAGCAGCTGCTTGGCCTTCGCGAGGTCGCGCTTGCGCTGCGGGACGTCCTTGGCGAAGGCCGGGTCGCCGGTGCCGAGGATGTCGTTGCCGACCGTGCCGTAGCCGGACAGGACCTGCTTGACCATCGCGTCGCGGTCCACCGCGAGGCGCAGCGCCTCACGGACCTTCGGGTCGGCGAACGGGCCGTCGGCGGTGCGCATGACGATCGGCATCGCCATGTCGTTGGGGCGGCGCAGGATCTGGATGTCCTTGCGGGTCTCGGCGGTGCGGGCGGCGACGGCGCCGACGTTGGAGGCGACGTCGATCTGGCCGGCGAGCAGGGCGTTGGCCATCGCCTGGGGGCTCTCGAAGATCCGCACCTCGACCGCGTCGAGCAGCACCTTGCCGCCGTACCAGTCGTCGTTGCGCACCAGGCGGGCGTTGCCGTCGCGGAACCAGTCGAGCTTGAAGGGGCCGGTGCCCGGCGCGCCGGCGATCTGGTCGTCCTTGGTGTCCTTCTTGACGACGAAGGTGGTCAGGCGGGTGAGCAGCGGCAGGTCGGCGTTGGCGTAGTCGGAGACCAGGACGACGGTCTTCGCGTCCTCGGCCGTGATGCCCTCGGGCTTGATGCCCGGCAGGCGGGACGCTCCGGCCGGGGTGGCCCGCAGACGCTGGAGGGAGAAGACGACGTCGTCGGCGGTGACCGGGGTGCCGTCGTGGAACTTGGCGCCGTCGGCGATGGTGAAGCGCCAGGTCTTGAGGTCGTCCGAGGGCTTCCAGCTCGCGGCGAGCCTCGGCGCGGTGTTGGTCCTGTCGCCGGGTACCGCCAGCGTGTCGTAGATCAGACTGAGGATCAGGTAGTCGCTCTCGTTGGACTGCGTGCCGTGCGGGTCGCGGGTCACCGAGGACGCCTTGCCGAGCGCGCCGACCTTCAGGGTGCCACCGCTGCGGGGCTGTGCGGACGCGGACCCGGTGGCCGCGGCGTCCTTCGATCCGCCCGAACCGCTGCTGCAAGCCGCGAGCGCGCCGACCGCCCCGATCCCGGCACCGGCCCACAGCAGCTGTCGTCTGGTGATGCCCACGTCGTTCCTCATTCCGGTCGAGCAGAAGTTGCTTAGGGTTACCTATCCTAAGTATGAGGATCTTCGCAACCCCGGCGAGCCAACTTGGCCGAGGTGCATTCCTCCTTGATTCGGCATCAAGTGCCCTTTCCGCCAGGATGGTTGTCACGCAGGGCATCGATCGTGAGCACACGCCGTGGTTGACGACACAAAAGTAGACAGTCGATCGACTAAGGCTTGCCTTACCTTCGAGTCGTTGTTACGTTCCTCGGTGTCCGGCGGCCAGCGCCGCACCGGACCAGACGCCTTCGCGTTTCCTCCCACTTCCGTGCCGGGCCACGCCACTGCCGTGTGCCCGCACTTCCACCTGCCACGCAACGGAAGGTGCCTCCGTGCCCACCGCCGCCGCCCCTGCCCCGGTACGCCAGCTCGACGCCGACCACGTCACCGAGCTCACTGCCGTCGCGGCCGAACTGCTGGACATCCACGGCTCCGCCACCAGCCCCGCGCTGCTCGCCGACCTTCCCCTGGTCCGCTCCCGGTTCAGCCGGGAGCTGCGCCACGCCCTGCGCCCGGTGGACACCGCCGACGGCCTGTTCGTCGTCCGGGGACTGCACGTCGACGACGCCGACCTCGGCCCCACGCCCGGCCACTGGTCCACCGTCGGCGAGGCCGGCGCCCTGTGGGACGTCGTCCTGCTGCTGGTCTCCACCCTGATGGGCACCCCGATCGCCTGGGACGGCCAGCAGGACGGCCGCTTCGTCCACAACATCGTCCCCTCGCCGGGGCACGAGACCGTCCAGACCGGCGCCAGCAGCAGCGTCCTGCTCGCCCCGCACACCGAGGACGCCTTCCACCCCGGCCGGGCCCACCTGCTCCTGCTGTGCTGCATGCGCAACCACGACCACATCGCCACCACCGCGGCCAGTATCCGCCGCGCCGACCTCCCGGACGAGGACGTCGCCGAACTGACCCGCCCGGTCGCCCCGATCCTGCCGGACGACGCCTACGAGGACGCCCAGCAGTTCGGCGGCAGGCCCGCACCGGTACCGACCCTCTTCGCCACCGAGGACGGCCTGACCCTGCGTTACGACCCCGCCTACACCCCGCTCGACGAGGCGGACGAGCCCTGGCGCGCCGCCTACGGCCGCCTGGAGGACGAACTCGCCCGCGTGTCGGTCGCGGTGAGCCTTCGGCCCGGCGACGTCCTGGTGGTCGACAACGACCTGGTCGTCCACGGCCGCGTCCCGTTCCGGGCCCGCTACGACGGCACCGACCGCTGGCTCAAGCGCGCCTCCGTCCGCGTCCCCGGCCGCCGCAGCCGCCCCGAGGCCGAGACCGCCGAGCACGGCTACGGCCAGGCCGCCCTCGAAGCCTGGCCCGCCTGACCAGGACCGGCGCCACCCCCGCCGCACCCACCCCTCGAAGGGACACCCCCATGACCACCCAGGACACCGTCACACCCCACGACGGCACCCTGCGCGTCCTGAGCACCAGCGACCTCGCCGGCATCGACATCACGCTCGCCGACGTCGTCGACACCGTCGAACAGGCCTACCGCACCCTGGCCGCCGGGCAGTCCGACAACCCGCGCAAGCTCACCGTCAAGCCCGCCGACGGGCACTCCGTCTCCTACGCGATGCTCGGCCGGGACGGCGTGCGCAACGTCGTGGCGATCAAGACCTCGTACAAGCACGGCCTGGACAGGGGCCGCGAGGAGCAGCACTACTACACGACACTGAGCATCTACGACGACGTCACCGGCCTGCCGGTGGCGATGATGGACTGCGGGCGGATCGGCTCGCTGCGCACCCCCGCCGTCTCCGCCCTGCTGGCCCGCGAGTGCGCCGCCCCCGACGCCCGCACCGCGCTGGTCATCGGCACCGGCACCCAGGGGCGGCTCGCACTGCCGTTCCTGCTCACCACCCTCCCGAAGCTGGAGCGCCTGCTGCTCTCGGGCAGCCACCCCGAGGGCATAGCCGCCGTCCGCGAGCAGCTCGCCCACCACTTCCCGGGCCGCGAGCCGGAGCTGGTGACCGACCTCCGGCGTGCCGCGAGCGACGCCGACGTCATCGTCGCCACCGCCGGCGGCCACACCGACGCCGCCGTCGAGGCCGGCTGGCTCAAGCCCGGCGCCGTCGCCATCCTGGTCGGCCACGGCCTGGCGCCCTCCACCCTGCACCGGGCCGACCGCGTGATCGCCACCAGCGAGGCGCAGATGCAGGTCACCGGTACCGACATGGCCGACGACGAGGGCAAGCTGCCCGCCGTCGACCTCGAACTGCCCGTCGTCCTGGCCGGGGTCTCCAAGGCCCGTACCGCACCCGACCAGCGGATCTTCGCCTACAACAGCGGACTGGTCGTCACCGACATCGCGCTCGGTCACCGCTTCGCCGAACTCGCCGCCGAGCAGGGCCTGGGCACCGAGGTCGCACTGTGGCGCTGACCCTCCCGGCCCACCCCGACCCCGGCCACGACGCGATCCTGGCCGGCGGCCTGCTCCAGGAGCTGTCGCACGCCTTCGGCGGCCCGTTCCACTTCGTCCTGCCCGAGCGCTTCGACGCCAACCTCGCCGCGTTCCACCGCGCCCTCGACGAATCCGGGGTCGAAGGGAAGGTGTACTTCGCGAAGAAGGCCAACAAGGCCGCCGCCTTCGTCGAACGCTGCGCGCAGGTGGGCGCCGGCGTGGACGTCGCCGGCCACGGTGAACTGCGTGAGGCCCTCGGCCACGGCGTCCGGGGTGAGGACCTGGTCGTCACCGGACCGGCCAAGGCCGGGCAACTCCTGCGGGTCGCCGCCCTCCAGGGGGCGCTGATCGCCGTCGACTCCCTCGACGAACTGGAGCGCGTCCTGCGGCTGGAGACCCCCCGGCCGGTCCGCGTCCTGCTGCGCCGCTTCCCGCCGTCCCAGCCCGGGAGCCGCTTCGGCATGGACGACGACCAGCTGGACCGGGCCATGCTGCGGTGCGCCGCGGCCGGGGACCGGATCAGGATGGAGGGCTTCAGCTTCCACCTGTCCGGTTACGCGGTGCGGCCGCGCGTCGACCTCGCCGGCGACCTGATCGAACTCTGCCTCAAGGCACGGGTGCTGGGGCTCCGGGCCGACCGGATCAGCATCGGCGGCGGCTTCGCCGTCGACTACGCCTCGGCCGAGCACTGGCAGGCCTTCCTGGCCGCGCAGGGCCCGGACGACTACCACGCCCGGAAGTCCTTCACCACCGGGGACTTCTACCCGTACCACTCCCCCGTCGCCGGCGCCGACGCCCTGCGGGCCGTCCTCGCGGCCCGCCCCCACGGTACGGGTGACCCCTTGGCCGCCCGGCTGCGCGACGCCGGCGTGATGCTGCTCGTGGAGCCGGGGCGCGCGCTGCTCGACGGCGCCGGGTCCTCGGTGTTCGGCGTCCAGGGCGTCAAGGACCGCGCCGGGTACGGCATCGTCACCGTCGACGGAACCAGCCTGAGCCTGTCCGAGCAGTGGTTCAACAGCGAGTACCTGCCCGACCCCGTCCTCCTCACCGACGGCCCCGCCACCGATCGCACCGCCGATCGCCCCGACGGCCCCGCCGGCGATCGCACCGGCGACGCGGAGTACCGGGCCTGCGTCGGCGGCGCCAGCTGCCTGGACTCCGACCTGCTCACCTGGCGCAAGATCGCCTTCCCCGCCCGGCCCCGGGTCGGCGACCTCCTCGTCTACCCCAACACCGCCGGCTACCAGATGGACTCCAACGAGTCCCCCTTCCACGACCTCCCGCTGCCGCCCAAGGTCGTCATCCACCACGACAACGGCCGGTCGCGGTGGCGGCTCGACCGTCGCCCGGCCTGCTGACCCGCTTCCACCCTGCTTCCGAGGGAGCTCCCCGCCATGACCGACGCCCTGTTCCGCCCGCCGGTGGTCACCCGGATATCCGACCTGATCGGGTACACGCCGCTGTTCGAGCTCGCCCGCGCCGACAACGGCGCCCGCCTCCTGCTCAAGCTGGAGATGTACAACCCCACCGGCAGCGCCAAGATCCGGATGGCCCGCCAGATGGTCCTCGACGCCGAGGAACGCGGCGAGCTCCGCGAGGGCGGCCACATCATCGAGTCGACCTCCGGCAACACCGGCCTGGGCCTGGCCGTCGTCGCCGCCGAACGCGGCTACCGGTTCACCGCCGTCGTCGACAACCACGCCGCGATCGACAAACTGCGCGGCATGCGGGCCATGGGCACCGAACTCGTCTACGTCGCCGAGGACGGCGGCGAGGAGCTCAACACCGCCGCCCGCGAGGAACTCGCCGAGGACATGGCCCGCGGCGAGGACAACACCTTCTTCACCGAGCAGCACAACAATCCCAGCAACGCCGTCGGCTACTACCCCGTCGGCCGCGAGATCGCCCAGGCCCTCGACAACCGCGTCGACGTGTTCATCGGCGCGGTCGGTACCGGCGGCGGCCTCTGCGGCACCGCCCTGGAACTCAAGAAGTTCGTCCCCGGGGTCACCGTCGTCGGGGTCGAGCCCAAGGGCTCCATCGCCTTCGGACCGCCCGCCCACGACTACTACCAGTCCGGCACCGGCACCCCCGAGGGCGCCACCATCGGTCTGCTCGTCGACTACGACCTCATCGACGAAGGAGTCAAGGTCGGCGACGTCGAGGCGTTCGCCACCGCCCGCGTCGTCGCCCGCCGCACCGGCCTGCTCATCGGCGGCTCCGCGGGCGGCGTCGTCCACGAGGCCCTGACCCGCCTCCGGATGCTCCCCCCGGACGCGGTTATGGTCGCCTTCGTCAACGACGGCGGGGAGAAGTACATGGACACCGTCTTCAACGACGACTGGATGAACGCCCGCAACCTCGTCGACGAGGCCGTCGAGGCCGAAATCGACGAGTCCCTCGTCAAACTCCGCAGGCCCTGACTTTCAGAAACGTGACTCCCACCATGCAGCAGCTGACCACCCTGGCCCGCGACAGCCGTGCGCTCGCCACGCTCGCCGTCCCCCTCGCCCTCACCCAGCTCGCCCAAGTCGCCCTCACCACCACCGACACCATCATGATGGGCGTCCTGGGCACCGAGGCGCTGGCTGCCGGCGGCCTCGCCCTGGTGATCTTCAACCAGCTCCGCACGATGGGCGTCGGCCTGGTCACCTCCGTCGGCAACCAGGTGGCGGCCGCGGCGGCCCGCGCCGAGCTCGTCACCGCGAACTCCGGGACGGACCCCGACGCGACGACGCGGTCCGACGACGAGGTCCGCGGGCTGGTACGGGCGGCCGTCGCCGTCGCGACCCTCGCGGGCATCGCCGGCGCGGTCCTGATGATCCTGATAGGCCGGGCGGCGACCTTCCTCGGCCAGGACGCCGTCGTCGCCGACCGCGCGCAGGGCATGCTCGTCGCGCTCGCCCCCGGCCTGCTGCCCTGCCTCTGGTTCCAGGCGATCCGCCAGTTCACCGTCGGCATGCGTCGCCCGCAGGCGCTCCTGCAGATCACCATCGCCTCCGTCGCCGTCAACGCCGCGCTCAACTGGGCCTTCATCCACGGCACCTGGGGCCTGCCCGAGCTCGGCCTCACCGGCATCGGCGTCGCCACCAGCAGCGTCCACCTGCTCTCCTTCCTGGCCCTGTACGCCAGCGCCCGCCGCGACCCGCAGCTGGCCCCGCTGCTCAGCCTGGACTTCTGGAAGGCGGACGTCCCGACCGTGCGCCGCCTGCTCGGCCTCGGCACCCCCATCGCCGCCACCTACGGCTCCGAAGCAGGGTTCTTCTCCGTCACCGCGCTGATGGCCGGCAGCTTCGGCGCCGCCGCCCTCGCCGCCCACACGGCCGTCAACCAGCTCATCTACATCGTCTTCCAAGTCGCCGTCGGCCTCTCCCACGCCGCCTCCATCAACGTCAGCCGCGAACTGGCGCTCGGTGACTTCGGCGCCGCCCGCCGCATCAAGAACACCGCGCTGGCCTGCGGCGCGGCCGTGATGACCGTGGTCGGCACGCTCTACCTCGCCCTCCCGGACCTCGTCCTGCGCCCCTACTTCGACCCCGACTCGGCCACCGACCAGCAGGGCCTGCAGATCGCCACCGGCCTGCTCGCCGTCGTCGCCGTGCTCCAGTTCTTCGACTGCGCCCAGAACATCGGGGTCGGCCTGCTGCGCGGACTCGACGACACCGGGAGCGGCTTCCGCATCACCCTCGTCGGCTACTGGCTCGTCGGCCTGCCCGCCTCCTGGCTGTTCGCCTACCCGCTCGGCGGCGACACCCGCGGCCTCTGGCTCGGCCTGCTCACCGGCCTCGCCACCACCGCCGTCCTCCTCCTGCGACGCTACGGCCGCACCCTCACCACCCGGTCCACCGCCGCCCCGGCCGCGGTACCGGCAACGTGAACCACGCGCCGGGCGGCCCACGGTGCCGCTCGGCGCGGACGGCCCCTCCCCTCGGCCCCGGAGCGCCGCTCCGTCGAAGGCCCGCGCCCGGCTCCCCCACCCGCTCGGTCAGGCGGGCGTGGAGCCGGGCGCGAGTGCTGTGCCGCAGGTGCAGCCCCGGGGCGCCGGCGCCGGCGCGCCCTGCCGAGCACTTCCCTCTCCGGATTAGCGTGCGCCGCGCACGCTTTTCCGCTACAGTCATAAGCGTGCTCAACGCACGCATCTCCGATCCATCCACGGCGGGACGATCCCGCGCGCAACCGAAGGAATCCCCATGGACCGCACCGTCATCCACACCGACATCCGCGCCGCCCTGACCGACCTGCTCCTCACCCCGGGGCTCGACCTGGCCGAGGCCGCCGACCGGCACTTCGCCCCCGACTACCGCCAGCGCACCGACGACCGCTGGGACGACCGGACGCAGTTCCTCGCCCACATCGCCCACCTGCGCACGGTCGTGGCCGACGGCTCGGTCGAGGTGCACGACGAGCTCTCCTCCGGCGACCGGTACGCCGACCGCCACACGATGCGGATCACCAAGACCGACGGGTCCACGGTCCGCATGGAGGTCTACCTGTTCGCCGAGTTCGCCCCCGACGGCCGCTTCCGCCGGATCGAGGAGACCACCCTCCTGCTCGAAGGCGCCGACGGCGACCGCAACCTCGGCAGCGCCCGCTGAACCCCACGTCCCGAGGCCGCCGCGGTGCGGCACGAGGACGGTGACCGGGCCGGTACGAGCCGGTCGGGCTTGCGCCGCCCGGTGAGGCCCCACGGCCCCACCGGGCGGCGCACGGTCAGCCGTCGCCGCGGCCCGCCCGGCCGCGCTCGCGCAGCGAGATGCGGTTGCCGTCCGGGTCCACCGCCTCGATGGCGATGCCGAACGCGTAGTCCTCCGGCTCCGGCTTGTCGAAGGTCACCCCGCGGTCGCGGAACACCTTGAAGTCCGCCCGCAGGTCGTCCGATTCGAGGATGACCGGGCCGGGGGTGGCACCCGGCACCACCTCGGCCGGCTGCCCCGCGGCGGCGGCGTGCGCCCACAGGATGATCTCCACCGGGCCGCCGGGAACGCCCACGGTGAGGAAGCGCCCCCCGGGGTTCGGGAAGTCGATGCGCTTCTCCAGGCCGAGCTGCTCCGTGTAGAACCGCAGCGCACGGTCCTGGTCGGTGACGTAGAGCGTCACGTACATGATGTTCGTCAGCATGATGCGGTCCTTCGATCGTCGGGCTCTGTCACTTCACCGACGGATGCCGGCGGGAGAATGTGACAGGCGGTCCGAGGAACGGGCACCGGCACCCGGCCCACGTCCCGATCCGATCCGATCCGATCCGATCCGAACGGGTGACGCCACGCCCGCCCGCGCCCGACCGGCGCGTACCCCTGGAATTCGAGTGACCTGGGTCACATACTTCACGCATGAGCGATGAGTTCGGCCAGCGGATCGGGTCCACCTCGACATGACTCGAATCATCGCTGACATCTCGGTCTCCCTCGACGGCTTCGTCACCGGCCCCGGTCCCGGCCCGGACAACGGTCTGGGTACCGGCGGTGAGGCCCTGCACACCTGGGCGTTCTCCGACGACCCCGACGACCGGGGCATCCTGCGCGAGGGGACCACCCGGTCGGGCGCCGTCGTCCTCGGCCGCAGGCTCTTCGACCTGGTCGACGGCCCCGGTGGCTGGGACGACGAGACCGGCTACGGCGCCGGCGAGGTCGGCAAGCCCGCGTTCGTGGTCGTGACGAGCGCGCCGCCGGAGTCGGTGCGGCTCGGCGGCCTCGACTGGACGTTCGTCACCACCGGTCTGCCCGCTGCCGTCAGTGCCGCGCGCGAGCGCGCCGAAGCGGCTTCGACGAGGGGCGGCAAGGACCTCGACGTCGTCCTCATGGGCGGCGGCGCCCTGATCCGCTCGGCGCTCGACGCCGGACTGGTCGACACGCTGTCACTGCACCTGGCACCCGTCGTCCTGGGCGGCGGGACGCCACTGTTCACCGGCGCGGTGCCGCGCACGCTGGTGCAGCGGAACGTCATCGTGACGTCGACCGCGACGCATCTGACCTACGACGTCCTCTGACGACGTCGCCCTACGGGCTGAGGCCGGCCTCCCGGTCCGCGGCGGCGATCTGCTCCCCGAAGCGTCGGTGGACCCAGTGGCGCTCCCCGAGGAGCTCCACCTGGTGCCATCGGCCGGAGACCGGACCGAGCCGGGTGTCACGGGCCATCACGCCCGCCAGGCGCCTCGGGGCGGCGCCACCGGACCGCTTGCTGCCGTCCAGCACGTAGATGGCGTCCGCGGTGACCGCCACGCACCGGTACGTGTTCCAGAACACGGTCAGACCGGTGAGATAGGTGATGACGAAGAACCAGAAGTTCGGCGCGCTCTGGCAGACGAACGCCTGCCGGATCTCGCTGCCGGCGGGCAGGAACGGTGCCGCGCGCCGCACCAGGTCCTGCCGCGGCTCGACGCCGCCTCCGCCGGTCTCCCCAGAGGTCATACCGTCCTACCTTCCCTCCCGCCCGCCGCGGCATTCGCGAGGCCCCCGCCTCGCCCGCCGCGTGTCGCTCGGGGAGCCGCCACGCGGCCCCTGCGGACCACGCGCGCGGGGAGCGGAGGCACGGCTCGGGGGCGGCACCCTCGACCGGGGTCCGCGCGCCCGAGCGGTGCGGGGAAGGCCCGGTCGGTGCCGGGAGTCGGCCCGCCGGCCTGCGGGCCCCCGTCGGTCAGGCCGGGCCGGCCGGCTCCTGACGCACCGGGGCGTCCGCGGTCGTGAGACGGGCGACCCACCCGTCGGGGTCGGTGAGCTCGCGGGCGTCCGGGGCCAGCGTCGGATCGACCCGAAGGCGGAGCAGCAGGTCGGTGACGCCGTGTTCCACCGCCTTGCGCACGCCGTCCTCGCCCCGGTCGTACAGCGCCGGACCCCGGTTCGGGCCCCGGAGCAGGCGCAGGAGGCGGCCGGCCTTCCGTTCCTGGACGTAGTCGGACGCGAGCAGTTCCCTGGTCGTGAATCGTGCGTGGCCCTCCAAGGCGGCGCTCAGGCTCCGGAACTCGTCGGCGGCGGCGCCCGACGCCCGGTGCACCAGGAGTGCGGCCCGCAGGTCCACGCTCAGGGACGGCCCCCACAGGGCGAACTGCGCCTGGTGGACGAGCTGGTGGGCGAGGACCGACCGGAGGGCGTCCCGGCTCACCGCCCCGGCACTCCGGCGGAGCAGCGCCGGAGCCAGCAGGATCGTGCAGCCGCCGTCGGCCCCCGGCACCGCCCGACTGGACGGCAGGCAGCCGTACTTCCGGTTTCCGCCGGAGTACGAGCCGTCGGCGTGGCGGAGGTCCGCCTCCAGCCGCTGCCGGCGCGCCTGGTCCGGGATGGCGTAGAGCAGGTCGCTCGCCAGCAGGGCCTCGTTGACCCGCCGCTCGTGCGCCTCGTGCGCCAGGGCATAGGCGTCCGGGTTGAGCAGCCGGACGTGGAGCCCCGGCCCGAGCCCGAGGCCCGTGCGCCTCGCCACCCGCTCGGCCAGCCCCGCCACCACCGCCCGCACCTCGTCGGCAGCGGCGTCCCAGCTCCGCCCGGCCTCCTGCGCGACGACGATCTCAACCACGCCTCCCCCTTCCGGTCCCCGGGCGCCCTCACTGTCTGCCCACACATCTGCGGCGAGCACTCTAGCGGTGATCTTGTCCTCGGATCGCGCCGGCTGTCCCCGACGTCGGCTCCCCCTGCGCCCGGGCCCGCTCCCGGCGCTTGCCCCGCGCGAATAATCCGGACGCGGGTCCGGGAGCCCCTCTACGATCGTCGGGTTCGCCGGCCGGCATTCCGCCGTCACGAGGCCGGGCGTTGTCGAGACGGAGCCGGGGGTGCGGTCGTGGGGTGGCGATGGCGCAGGACGACCGGCACGGGGTCCGGGACCGCGGACACGCCCGAGGCCGTACCTCCACCGGAGGAGGCGGCCGCGAAGGAGGCGGCGCACCAGTGGCACCATCGGTGGGGGCCCTGGGGCGAGGAGTGGCAGGACTGGCTGCGCCGCTCCCCCACGGGGGTCGACCTGCTCGTGTGGTGGAGGGACGAAGGAGACGACCTGCTCGCCCTCGTCGGGCCGCAGCGCTACCTGGAGCGGCTGGCCGAGCTGCTGTCCCGGGCCTCGCCGCGGGACGTGGCGGCCATGGGGATCGGGTGCAGCCGCCGTATCGACCGGCCGTGCCGTGATCCGAGGACGTGCAGCCAGGACCTGCCCGACGCCCCGACAGGTGCGGCCCGGCACCGTACGGGTCCGGTCCCGGGCGCCTGCAGCGGTTTCAAGGACTGCTGGAGTGCCTACGGGATCGACGTCGAGTTCACCGCCGACGGCCGGCACCGCGCCGTGCACCTCCAGGACCCGTCCGACCACTCCAGGATGGACGTCCAGGTGGACGGTGTCCGGTTGGCGGAGGCACTGACGCTGGACAGCTCCGGGTACTGGGTCGGCCGGCGGTACTACGTGGTGCAGGCCGGGGGCCCGCCGGAGCACCCCGAGCAGGGCCTCACGATGGGGAACCTCTGCTGCAACATCCTGTCGCTGGTCGTCCACGACGCCGCGCTGGCCACCACGCGGATCCTCGTGCCCGAGGCCACGGAGTCGTGGACCGATCCCGAACTGCGCCTGGACGGCGGCACCTTGTACGTCTACCCGAACCCCCAGGCCCGTGAGGCCGGGCGAGCGGACCGCGTGCTCCCCGTCGAACCGTCGCCGTCGCACTGACCCCGACGAACGGCCGCCGCCCGCGGCCGCGCCACTCCGTCAGAGCGACCCCGAGGAGGCCTCGTCCTCCCGCAGCTGCCACTCCCGGACGCTTGGAACGCGGTTCAGCAACCCACTCGCCCGCAGGCCCTCCTCGCGCGAAGTCACCCTCGCCAGCGGGGTGAAGTCCTCGGGAAGCATGTCCAGCAGGCTCGTCACATGCTCTCCCGTGTGCAGCGCGAGCAGCAGCTCGCACCGCAACTGGCGTGGCAGGTCGGGGCGGTGGGACAGGCTGTGCCACAGGGCGGGCCACAGGTAGTGGGTCCCGTCGGGCGCCGCCCGGGCCCGCACCCACGCCGGGTCCAACCGCTGGTTGAGGGCGAGTTCGCCCGCCCGCTCCTCCAGTCCGAGCAGGGTGACCGTGTCGACGGCCTTCACTTCACGGGGCAGCGGCTGGTCCGAGTCCATGGCCACCATGGTGCCCGACAGCGCCTGGGGGAGGAGGAGCGGGCCCCGTCCGTGCCCCTCGGGTGCGAAGTGCCCTTGTCGCCCTCGCCCCCGCCCTCGCCGGCACCGGCACCGGCACCGGCACCCGGCGGCGTCCGGTCCTGCGGGCGCCGTGGAGCCCGCACGGGGCCGGAGCGGTTCCGCCCACCGGTGGGAAATCCTCTTGGCCCGGCCCTCCCTCCGGGGCACACTCGGCCGGTGGACTCACCGCTCCCGGCCCCCGGCCCCATGAACCCCGCCACTGATCGCACCGACGGCCGTGACGCCCCGGCGGCTCGCGGGGCGCGGGGCCCCGTCGAGGTCCCCGAGGCCTTCATCGACTCGTACGGGGCCAACGGCGATCAGGCCCGGACGTGGCTCGCCGGGCTTCCCGGGCTGGCCGCAGACCTGCTGGATCGCTGGGGCCTCCGGCTGGACGGCCCGGCCGCCCACGGCATGGCCTCGCTGGTGCTCCCCGTCCGGCGGGCCGACGGCTCACCGGCGGTGCTGAAGCTCCAGCAGATCCGCGAGGAGACCGCCGGCGCGGCCGCCGGACTGCGCGCCTGGGGCGGGCACGGGGCCGTCCGGCTGCTCGCCGATGACGGGCCGAGCGGCGCCCAGCTCCTCGAACGGCTCGACGCCGGACGGACGTTGTCCGCGCTGGTGCCGGCAGGGTCGGCCGGGCCCGCCGCCGTGGTGGCCGGGGACGACGAGGCGATGGGCGTCCTCGCGGGGTTGGCGGCCCGGCTGTCCGCCGTGCCCGCTCCGGCGGGCGTACGGCGCCTGGGCCACATCGCCGCCGCCATGGTGGACGCGGCACCACGGGCCGGCGCGGCCCTGCGGGATCCCGCCGAGCGGCGGCTGGTCGCCACCTGCGCGGCCGCCGTCGCCGACCTCCTCGACGAACCCGGCGACCGTCTCCTGCACTGGGACTTGCACTACGACAACGTCCTGGCCGGGCGGCGCGAGCCGTGGCTGGCCATCGATCCCGAACCGCTCGCCGGAGATCCCGGATTCGAGCTGCTGCCCGCCCTGGACAGCCGCTGGGACGCGGTCACGGCGACCGGTGACGCCCGAGGCGCCGTCCTTCGCCGCTTCGACCTGCTGACCGAGGCGCTCGGCCTCGACCGTGCCCGGGCGACCGGCTGGACGCTCGGACGCGTCCTGCAGAACGCCCTGTGGGAGGTGGAGGACGGCAGGCCGGCGCTCGATCCGGCGCAGGTCCTCATCGCGCGGACGCTGCTGGGACGGGGGCACTGACCGGGCCGGTGCACTCCCCCGATCGGCCGGCTGCGCGTCCGCCCGCCCGCCCTCACTGACCTGACGAACCCTCCCGGTCGCACCGCCGGTGCCTGCGAACGCCCGGTGAGCGGGCCCCCTCGCGGCCGCCAGCCGCCGCAAGGGGAGAGCGACGGTGTCCACCAACTCGCCGATAGGGACACGGGTTTGCTCACATCGAGTGAGCCTGCCCAGGACACGCCCGGCGGCCGGGCCGGCCACTGCCAGGATCAGCGGCACACCGCGACCCCAGCCCTACCGGACGGCTCACAGCGAGCCCGTCCGCCACCCCCGCACGCCCCGCGCCGGGCCTTCACCCGGTCACCGGGCGCGGCGGGTCCGGGCTGCCCGCATGCGGCACGGATGTGCCCGACTGCCAGAGGAGTACGCATGGTTGAGCAACGACAGCAGGAGCTGGACCCGGCCGGCGAGCCGCCGGACGACGCGGCGGAGGAAGCCCGCTGGTCGTACCGCACGGACCGGATCGTGCAGGCCACCGCGAAGCTCTCGGCCTGGGCGATGATGCGGCGCCTGCCGCAGCTGGTGCGGCGAACCCTCAACCTGGCGTGGCGGGTGGACCGACGGGCGACCGCCGCCCTGCTCGCCGGGCAGCTGGTCTCCGGCGTGCTGGCGGCCGTGGCCCTGTGGGCGACCACCGGTGCGATCGGCGCGATGATCGCACCGGCGGGCGGTCCGGTCGCCGACCGGCTCGGCGCGACCGCGTGGCCGGTGACGGTCCTGGCGCTGGCGGCGGCGGGCCGGGCGCTGCTGGGCACCGCCAGCGTGGCGATCTCCGAACGGCTCTCACCGAGGATCGCGCGCGAGGCGGAACTGGAGCTACTGGCCGTCTCCGTGGCCGCCGAGCTGGAGGCGTACGACCACGTCGGATACGCCGAGCGCTGGGACGCCGCCGACCGGGGGGCCGACTCCTCGCAGGAACTCCTCGGCGTCGCCCAGGAGATCATCGCCTCCGTCGTCACCCTCGCCGCGGCTGCCGGGGTCCTCGCCGCACTGCACCCGGTGCTCGTTCCGTTCCTGGTCCTGGCGTCGATCCCGCAGGGCGTGGTCGCGGCCCGCGCCGCGCGCGTGCGCTACCTGATGGCGATCGAGAGCATGGACGACCGGCGCCTCCTGGCCATGCTGCGGTACTGCCTGTGCCACGACGACAACGCCGACCAGATCCGCTCCGACACCATGGCCGGCTTCCTCACCGCCAAGTACCGCAAGGCCGGAAACCGGCTCGACGCGGCCACCGACCGGGCCGCCCGCCGCGCCGCCCGCATCTCCCTCCTCGGCTCCCTGGCGACCGGCCTCGCCTCCGTCCTGGTGTGGGGCGCCCTGGTGGCACTGCTGGCCACCGGCCACGTCTCGGTGGCCGCCGCCGGGACGGCCGTCTTCGCGCTGCGCACCGCCGGGTCCGGGCTCCAGGGCATCGTCGGCGGCGGCACCCGGCTCTACCGACTCGGTCTGTACCTGCGGGACTTCGACGACTTCGTGGCCGAGGCCGGCGGACACGCGATGCGGCGGGGCGCCGCCGAGCCCGCCGCCCCGCGCCGGGTCGAGGCGCGGAAGGTCTCGTACACCTATCCCGGAGCCGACCGGCCGACCCTGGACGGTCTGGACCTGGAGCTCCGCCAGGGCGAGATCGTCGCCCTGATCGGGGAGAACGGGTCGGGGAAGAGCACCCTGCTGCGGCTGCTCTCCGGCCTGACCCTGCCGAGCTGCGGCGTCGTGACCTGGGACGACGTGCCGACGCAGGAGATGGACCCGCACTCGCTGTGGAAGCGGGTCGCGCTCGTGCCGCAGCAGTTCTCCCGCTGGCCGCTCACCCTGGGCGAGAACATCCACCTCGGCCACCTCGACCGGGCCGGCGGGCAGGAGCTGGTGGAGCGGGCGGCCGCGCTGGCGGGCGCCGACGAGGTCGCGGCCACGCTGCGCTCCCGCTACAACACCCTGCTGGCCCGGGCGTTCTGGGGCGGCGAGTGGCTGTCCGGCGGCCAGTTCCAGCGAGTGGCGGTCGCCCGCGCCTTCCACCGCTCCCTGCGCGCTCCCGGCCTGCTCGTCCTGGACGAACCGACCTCCGACCTCGACCCGCGCGCCGAGCACCGCATCTTCCACAACCTGCGGACCCTGGCGGCCGGCCGCGCCACCATCCTGGTCACCCACAACCTCGACAACGCCGTCCTCGCGGACCGCATCGTCGTCATGCGTGGCGGGCGGATCGCCGAGGACGGGACCTTCGCCGAACTCGCCTCCGGCAACGGCCTGTTCAGGGAGCTCCTCGACCTCAAGCACGACCGCGACCGCAGGCTTCCCGGCCAGCGGAGGTAGCCTCCGCGCCCCCGTCGGCCCCGGTTCCGCGCACCGGGGCCGACGGCACCCGAGCCCCGCCCCAGCGGGACGGCGGGGGCGGCGGGGACGGCGGGGGCGGCGCGTGCACCGCCGCGCCCGTCGTCCGACGGACGGTCACAGCCCGTTCGGGCCCCGTAGGGGTGCCGGACCGGCGCTCGGCCCGGGATCAGGCCGTCCCACTGCCTCGCGGGGCACATCGCCGGCCCGGAGCCGTCAGGTCCACTGGTCGGCGGGGGCGACGCCGGGCACCGGCTTGCCGATCAGGGCGAGCGGGACGAAGAAGTTCACCTGGCCGATCGCGATCGTCAGGGTGGCGAGGGCCTTGGGGTCGTAGTGGCGGACCGCCTCGGCATAGAGGGAGTCGGGGACACGCTCGCCCTGCGGATTCGCGGTCAGGACCGCGTCGACCAGGGCGAGCGCGGCACGCTCGGCGTCGGTGAAGTACGGGGCGGTGTGCCAGGTGGCGACGGCGTCGATGCGCCGGTCGGTTTCGCCGGCCTTGCGCAGCAGGCCGGCGTGCAGGGCGGTCAGGTAGGTGGAACCGACGATCTGCCCGGCGCGCAGCTGGACGAGGCCGATGGTGGTGCGCGGCACGGACCGGTTGCCCGTCGCCCGGTACAGCCAGCCGCCCAGCTCCTTCAGCTCCGGGACCAGTTCGGACGGGTCCGGCATCCGCGACCCGAGCCGCGTGGTGACGGTGTCCTCGTCGGACGGCGCCCCGGCGGCGGTGGCCTCGGCGATGACGGTGGCCTCGGCGATGACGGTGGCCTCGGCGGTCTCGGCGGTCTCGGCGGTCTTCATGGCGGGGGTCCCTTCGGTCGTGTCGTGCCCGTACTCCCTCGACGGATCCGGAGCCGCGGATGTGACAGCCGGCCGCGAAGGAACGTCCCACCGGCGGGCGCAGCACTCGGAACACCCACCTGCGGGACGCTGAGCCGTTCGCCGGAAGATCTTCGGCACCGGCTCATGAGTAACCGTCAAATCGAAGGGTGCGGACCGCAGGATTTCCCGTGACCAGGACAGACTGCCGCCTGCCGCAGCTCCCTCCGGGGCTCTCCCCCGAGCTGCGGCAGGCGCCGAAAAGGACCACGGGAATCGGCGAGCGGCGCGCCCTGTCGGTTACTTGACGAGGGACACATGAAGCGGTCCTCAGAAATCGACCCGGGGCTGGAGCCCGGTCCAGGTCTGGTTGGCGCCGCCGTTGGCGCCCCAGGTGACGACCGGGGCGCCGTCGGTGGGGTCGGAGCCCGGCACGTCGAGGGCGAGCCCGACGTCGCTGAACAGGTAGCCGGTCGAGCCTGCGTTGACGCCGGGTACCGTCCAGCGCTGGTTGACGGGCCGGGTCCACAGGCCGCAGTCCCATTGGATCACCTGGGTGCCCCACACCGTGCTGGCACCGGGAACGTCCAGGCACTTTCCGCTGTGGATGTTGAGCAGGAGGCGGTTGCTGTTCGCGGTCCACTGCTGGTTGGCCCCGCCGGTGCAGGTCCACTGGCGGACGGGGGCGCCGTTGTCGGTGCGCCAGTCCGCGACCTCCAGACACTTGCCGGTCGCCTGGCTGCGCAGTTCGAAGGCGGGGGTGTAGCGGGGGATCTGCTCGGCGTGGGCCGTGCCCGCGGCAGCCACCGGAAGGGCGGTCGCGAGGCCGACGGCGAGGGCCAGCAGGGCGGCGTGGGTGCGGTGTCCTCCGGCGGGGGCGGGATCGGTCACGGCTGTCCTCCTGAGGTGCGGCGGGTGGTGCGCTCGGCCGGGAAGGCGAGGAGTCGGTGCCAGGACTCCCCGGCGGCGTCGAAGCGTTGGACCGCCGCACCCTCGGAACAGTTGCACGGAACCTGAGGAAGACTTCATGAACTCGCCCACACCCGGCGCTGGTTCGACGCGCGCGGGTCCGGCCCGGGTCTGCGGCCTGCGGTCTGCGGTCTGCGGTCTGCGGTCTGCGGTCTGCGGTCTGCGGTCTGCGGGAATCCGATATGCGCGTTCGTCATCCGTGCCGGACGGTTCTCGGCAGCGGGCGTCAGGAGTTGTCCGGCCGTCAACGTTCGGCAGCGGGAATCGTCCTTCTTCCCGATCCCGACGGTCCCGACGGTCTCTGCGGTCTCCGTGGCGACGGCCCGCACGATGTTCTCGTACCCCGACGCAGCGACGGCTTGGGCGATCGACGCCCTGGGCGTCGCGCTCACCGACGCGACGCCCGGCCGACCGCTACCCCGAGTGGGCGGTCGGCGCCTCACACGAGGGCGACGACCAGGAGCACGAACGCGGTGACGATGACGGCCACGCGCAGGTAGTGGAGGCGGTCCCAGCTGCCGAGCTGCTCCCGCCAGTCCGCCGGGGCGTTCTCCGGAGTCCAGTGCGCGGCCCGTGAGTTGATCGGAACGAGCAGGGCCACCGACATCACCACACTGAGGACGAGCAACCCGGCGGCCGTGGCGACCAACCCCGCCCCGCCGTCCCCCCAGGTCACCGCGGACCACGCCACGCCCAACAGCACCGACCCGATGTACCAGAACGGCATCACCCGCCCGAGCAACCGGGCTCCCGCACTGCGGGCAGCGAGGCCGCCGTTGTGCGGCAGCCCGTCGACGATCGGGTTGACGAAGACGGCCACCGCGAACTCCACGCCCACCAACAGGCCGACGACCACGACCGTGACGACGGCGAGTGCGTTCTGCATGTTCCCTCCCAAGGTTCAGACCCAGCAGCACCTAGCGCCGCTAGCTTCTGGTTCAATGCTAGGGATTCGCCGCTTGAATGTCTAGCAGCGCTAGCAATCGCATCGGTGCCGATACAGGAACGCGAGGAACGGCAGCGGATCCGACCGGCAGCGGCCGATCGTCACGACGTCCCGCGAACCCGCAAAACCCCAGGCCGGGAGGCCGTCACGCCGTCACCACGCGTCGACGCGCCGAGCACGGCGACAGCAGCCGGCCGGTGACCGGGAGCGGCTGAAGACCCTCACCACGACGGCGACGGCTCGGGTGGCCGTACCCGCGCGGCCGCCACCCGGACCGCCGCCACCACCCGGTCCAGGGGTACGCCGGTGGGGACGGTCACCCCCAGCGCGGCGACCGTCCCCGCCGGGCCCCGCACCGGAGCGGCCACCGACACCTCGCCCAGCCGGAACTCCTCGGCGCAGACCGCGAGACCCGCCGCCCTGATCCGGGCGAGCTGGCCGGCGAGGACGCCGGGCGACACCACCGTGTGCCGGGTGTGCCGGGGCAGCTCCGCCGGCGGGACGGCGATCAGCACCTTCCCGTACGCCGTCGCGTGCGGTGGTGGCCGCTCCCCGCTCACCAGGCACAGCACCCCGCCGGCCGACGGGGCGGCGAGCACCGCCAGATCCGCGTGACCGCCGGTCCGGGCGCCCAGCGCCCGCAGCGCGGGGAGCGCCGCGTCCAGGAGCCCGCGCGGGCAGGGCGCCGCCGCCCCGAGGACCCGCAGCCGCAGCCCCAGCCGGTACCTGCCGTCCGCTCCCCGCTCCAGACCGCCCCACGCCACCAGCTCCCGCACCAGGCGCAGCGCCGTCGGCGCCGGGAGCCCCGTGCGGGCCGCGATGTCGGTGAGCCGCAACGCCGCCGGCCCGCCGCCCTCGAAGGCGTCCAGCACCGAGAACAGCCGTCCCGCCACGCTCTCGCCCAACTCCCCGCCCCTGTCTCCTCGTCGGGTTCCACTCAGTGGAAGCCCGGCCTTCCCGCCCCCGCCCGGGGCGTACGAGGCTCAACGCATGAACCTCGGTCTCACTTCCGATGCCCTGCTCTCCACCACCCGGGCCGTCCGCCACCGGCTCGACCTCACCCGGCCGGTGCCCCGCGCGCTCCTGGAGGAGTGCGTCGACCTCGCCGTCCAGGCGCCCACCGGCCGCAACCGGCAGCGCTGGCACTTCGTCATCGTCACCGACCCGGCCCGCCGGGCCGTCCTCGCCGACCTGTGGCGGGCGAGCCTGGGCGTCCCGCAGGCCCACCAGCCGCTGCCCGCCCGGGACGTGCGCCGGGCCGAGGTCGCGCCGGGCGTGATGGAGCGGGTGTACACGGGCGTCGAGCACCTGTACCGCCATCTGCACGAGGTGCCCGCCTACGTCATCCCCTGCGTCGAGGGACGCACCGAGGGCCTCTCCGTCACCCACCAGGCCGGCACCTGGGGGTCGATCCTGCCCGCCGCCTGGAGCTTCATGCTGGCCGCCCGGGAGCGCGGCCTGGGCACCGTGTGGACGACCGGGAACCTGCCGCTGGAGCGGGAGTTCGCGCAGGCGCTCGGCATCCCGTACACGGAGGTCATGCAGGCCGCCTTCATCCCGGTCGCGTACACCGTCGGCACCGACTTCCGCCCCGCCCGGCGGATCCCGCGCGAGCAGGTCCTGCACTGGGACCGCTGGTGACCGGACCGGCAGGCGGAAGGCCGCGCGCACCGGGGTGAGGACCGTCGGGCCGCGCTCCGGTCGGGCGCCGCACCGTCCGGCCCGGGTTCCGTCACCGGCGGACGGTCGCACGACGCCCCGCCCACCGCAGGCGCCCGCCTGCGGGCTACGGCTCGGTGCCGGCGCCGTCGCCTCCGGCCCGGACGGCGGCGCCCAATCGCCACGACTCGATGTCGCGGTAGCGGATCGGCCCGGGGCCACGGCCGATGTTGCTGCCGACGAGGTGGAGCCGGTCGGTCCACCACGGCCGGCCCACGAACCCGGTGAGCCCGGCCGCGGCCTGCGGCACGCTCGTGGGATCGTCGCGACGCGACCGCGCCAGGGTCAGGTGGGGGTGCAACGGGCGCTCCCTGAACTCGATCCCGCAGGACCTGATCAGGTCCCGGACGTCGTCGGCGAGCAGGTGCAGCCCTTCGAGGTCCCCGTCGATCCCGCTCCACAGCAGTCGCTGGTCGAAGTGGCCGCCGCCGCGAAGACCCAGCTGCAGCGCGGGGCGCGACGCGGTCGCCCCGGCCAGCGCCGACCGCAGCGGCGGCACCGCCGTGGACGGCAGTTCACCGAGGAACGCCAGGGTGATGTGCCAGTCCTCGATCCGGTTCCACCGCAGCCGCGGGTAGCCGGCGTAGGCGGGCCGCAGGGCCCGGGCCAGTTCCTCCTTGGCGTCGTCGGGCGGAGCCAGCGCCACGAAGACGCGCAGGGTCGAGGGCTCGGGGTGATCGTCCACGAGGGGGCAGGTTAGCCGAGGGCGGGTCCTCTGCGCCTACCGGTACCGCCGGGGCCCGGCCGACCAGCAGCACGGAGCGCTGCCGAAGCGGCGCGGCCGCACCTCCCACCAGCAGAGGGTCCGGCGCGCCCACCGGCTCCCGCCCGGTGGGCAGCGGGAGCGTCGGCGCGCCCGGGCGGGGCCTCGAAGGTGCACCGGACCGTCTCGGCGGGCAGCTCGTGGGCCCTCGCCCCGGGTGTCCTCGGGGTCACGGCCCGGCGCGGATGCGACTGACCGCGACCGGCAGGCGGTCAGTCGCCCGCCCGGCCGGACCCTGCCGCGGCGACCACGAACCAGCGGGCCGGCAGCTCGACCCGGGTGCCGTCCGGGTGGCGCTCGCTCATCGCGAGGTCGCTCTCGCCCTCGTCGAGGATCTCCAGCCCGGCGCCGCGCAGCAGCTCGGGCACCTCCCCCGCGGCGACCTCGGCCGGGCGGAGGTCGTGCTTGCGGACCTGGCGGAGCCTCTCCGGCGGGCCACCGGGCCGTTCGGCGACCTGTTGCAGCACCGTCTTGGCGGCGGCGGTCGGCTCGACCACGAAGCCCCGGCCGCGCCGGCCGAGCAGCAGGGCGACGGCGGCCGCGACCGGCACCCGGTCGACCGGGTCGCTCTGGTGGAGCACCGCCCGCACATAGACATTGGCCTCGCCGAGCCGGCCGGCGAGCCGCTTCACCCCCGCCAGGTCGGTCAGGTCGAGCTGTTCGTACTCGGCCACCGCGTCGCGGTCCGCCCGCCGGGCGTGCGCCACGGCCGAGGCCGACAGGTCGACGCCCACCGCGCGCGGGAACTGCCCCGCCAGATAGCGGGTCTGGGTGCCGTTCCCGCAACCGAGGTCGACGATCGGCAGCGTGCGGTCCACATGGTCCGCGAACAGTGCGGTGTGCGGGGCCGCCGTCAGCGTCGCGTCCGCGTCCCAGAACGGCTCGCCCTGCTCGCCCGTGCTCTCGGCCCAGAAGCCCTCCCACGCGCGCACGTAGCGCTCCGACGCACTCATCAGCAGATCTCTCCCCTGTGCCATGGCAACGATGACAGCCTCCATACCGGCCTTCGCACCGGCGGAAACCGCCCGGCCCGATCCTTCACACCGCGTTCGACCCCACACCCGCGAAACCACCCGATCGGTGCACACCGACCGGCGGGCGGCATCGGCCGGCCGGAGTGCACGCCCTCGCGCCCCGGCCCGGCGAGGCCGTACCCGGGCGGTGAGGGACACGGCGTGCCGGAGGACCGCACCGTGCGAGTGACAGAGGGTCAGGCGCCGGAGTGTGGACGGTGCTCCGGCCCGGGGCCCGCCCGGCGGCCGGCGGCAAGCACCGCCCCCGGCAGCCGCGAGCCACCGTCCGCGCCGGCACCGGCGCGGATACGGTCGGCCCCACACACGACGAGGTGCCCGGCGAAACACCCGCACGCACGGCATAACCACCGGGCCGGCGGACAGACAGGGGCGCAGCACCGGACTTCGAGGCCCACCGCACTCCATGTGCACGAGCGAGGGACAAGGTCATGACGCGTAGCCGCGAGGACGCCCGGCTCCGGCACCCCCGACACGAGCGGCGCGGCGAGGCCAGGCTCCCCGCGGTCCTCGCCACACTGGTCGCGATCCTTCTCTACGTGGCCCTTCCGCAGCAGTTGCTGGTCGCGCCCCGCTACGTGCTGCCGGCGCTCGAGGTGCTGCTGCTGGTCCCGCTGATCGCCGTCAACCCCCTGCGGCTGACCCGCCAGACCCGCGTCTCCCGCGCGCTGTCGCTGACGCTCGTCCTGCTGATCGGAGCCAGCAACCTCGCCTCGCTCGGCATCCTCATCCACGACCTGGTCGCCAAGCACGTGGAGGGCGGCGGCGAGCTGCTGGTCGCCGCCCTCCAGGTCTGGCTCACCAACATCATCGTCTTCGGGCTCGCCTACTGGGAACTCGACCGCGGCGGCCCCGTCAGCCGCACCCAGGCCCCGCGCGCCGAACTCCCGCTCGCGGACTTCCGGTTCTCCCAGGACGAGAACGACGACGCCGTCGAGGAGGTCGCGGACGGCGCCAGCACCTCCTCCGACTGGGTCCCCACCCTGCCGGACTACCTCTACATCTCGGTGACCAACTCCACCGCCTTCAGCCCCACGGACACGATGCCGCTCACCACCCGGGCCAAGCTCCTGATGAGCATCGAGAGCATCGCGGCCCTCCTGACCTCCCTCCTCGTGATCGCCCGCGCGGTCAGCATCCTCCACTGACCCCCGCCCGACCCGGACCGGCGCGGGACCGGACTCCCCAGGCAGTACGGATCTTCCACGACTCCTCCACGACGAACGGCACGTCCGACACGCGGCAGGACGCGCACACCTCGCGCGGGCCAGGGGGCGCGGCCGACCTCCCTCGGGTCCGCGCCGTCCTCGCGTGCCCGGTCGGGTCCGGCCCGGGGCCCGGGAGGCTAGCTCGGCGCCTGTTCCCGGCCGGACGTCTCGATGCCTGCCCGGCGGAAGTCGTCCAGGGTGGAGGCGATGGTCTCGGGCGCGACACCGACCGAGTAGTCCAGCCGCACCCGGGTGCCGAATCCCGCCGCGGCGGCGTCCAGTGCGGTGGCACGCACGCAGTGGTCGGTCGCGATGCCCACGACGTCGACCTCCGTGACGCCTCGGGCACGCAGCCAGTCCGCGAGGGAGGTCCCGTCCGCGTCCGCGCCTTCGAAGCCGCTCTTGGAGGCGCTGTGGGCGCCTTTGAAGAAGACGGCGTCGACCTTGCCGCCGGCGACGGCGGGGGCGAAGTTCGGGTGGAACTCGCCGCCTTCGCCTCCGGCCACGCAGTGGACGGGGAAGCTGTTCCTGAAGTCCGGGTTCTGGGAGAAGTGGCCGCCCGGGTCGATGTGGTGGTCGCGGGTGGCCACGACGTACCGGTAGTCACCGCCCGCGCTCCGCTCCACCAGCCCGGCGATCGCGGTGGCGATCCGGGCGCCTCCCGCGACCGGGACACTGCCTCCTTCGCAGAAGTCGTTCTGCACGTCCACGACGATCAAGCCTCGGCTCATCACGCACGCCTTTCACAACTGTCGGTACTCCGGCGGAAGACCCGTCCCCGCGCGCGATCGGGCCGTGGCACGGGGAAGCCACGTGCGCTGCCCGCGCGTGCTGAGGTCGGCGCCCCGCGAGGCAGCGGGCCGGACGCGGTCCGGGCGAGGCACGCACCACCTCGGCGCACCACGCCCCTGATCATTCCCGGGTGCTCCGGCTGTGGCCGCTCACCGAGCTGGGTCGGCTCCGAGGCCACTCGATCGGCGCACGCGGAGAAGCGCGCGGCCAGGGCTGTCCTCCGACGCCACGGGATCGTCCGACCGGATGACATTCGCCCCCCGCGCCGTCAGCTCGCCGTGGGCAGCCGGACATGCGCCGGTCGGGTGCCTACGCTTCCGCCGTGAGCGCCCCGGCGACCGTGGTCCGGGCTCCGCTGCCCGTGCGACGCAGGCCGCGGTCGCCCCAGGTCTGTTCCGCCGGGCCTCCTCGACCCGGGGTTTCTCCGACCCCAGAAACGGTGGAAACGCATGAGACCGACGATCCGTGGCCGGCTGAGGGCCTGTGCCGCTGCCGGTGCGACGCTCGTGGCCGTGGCGGGAACCGTCGTCACCGGCCCGACAGCGGTGGCCCGGGACGACGACCTCGGGCCCGCCATCGAGGCCATCATGCACAAGCCCGGCTACGAGCACGCGCAGTGGGGCGTGCTGGAGATCGACGTCGCCACCGGGGAGGTGATTCATTCGAGGAACGCGAACCAGTTCTTCATCCCCGGATCCACCACCAAGCTGGTCACCATGTCCTCGGCGTGGCACACCCTGGGTCCCGACCACCGCTTCACCACCCCCGTGATCGCCACCGGCACCCGCGACGGCTCGACCCTGAACGGGAACCTGGCCCTGGTCGCCCAGGGCGACCTGACGATGGGCGGCCGCACCAAGCCCGACGGCTCGGTCGACTACACCAACATCGACCACACGGAGGCCAGCCTCCCCGGCGCCGCCCTCACCCCGGAGAACCCCCTCGCCGGGCTGAACGAGATCGCCCGCCAGATCCACGACGCGGGCATCACCCAGGTCAACGGCGACGTGATCGTGGACGCCCGGCTGTTCGCGCTCCCGGACCTGGACCCGCAACCCACCCCGCTGATCATCAACGACAACCTCATCGACCTGCTCACCACGCCCACCGCGGCCGGACAGCCCGCCCAGCTGACCTGGCGCCCGCAGGTCGCCCCCTACCAGGTGACGTCCACCGTTCAGACGGTGGAGGCCGGCGGCCCGACGAACGTCCAGGTCGCCGCCTCCCCCGACGGCACCCGGATCTCGCTGTCCGGCACGATCGCCGCCGACGCCCAGCCCCTGCTGCGGATCTCCGACATCCAGCACCCCAACGACTTCGGTCGCACCGCGCTGATCGAGGCACTCGCCCGCGTCGGCGTCAGCGTCACGGCCGATCCGACCGGCCCCAACCGCCAGGACGCGCTGCCGGCCTCCTACGAGGGCGACCCGCAGGTCGCCGCGTACGTCTCGCCGCCGTACAGCCAGTACGCCAAGCTGATCCTGAAGGTCAGCCACAACCTCGGCGCGAACCTGGCGCTGTGCAACATGGCCGTCGCGCGCGGCAGCCGCAACTGCTTCGACGCCTTCCGCACCGAGCACGCCTTCCTCACCGATGTCGCCCACGTCGATCCGACCCAGTTCCAACTCGCCGACGGACGCGGCGGCGTGCCGGCGGACCGGGCCACCCCGATCGGCCTCGACCAGCTCCTCGCCTACTGGCTGGGCACCCCCGACGCCGAGGCCTTCCGCCTGTCCCTGCCGATCCTGGGGGTCGACGGCAGCAACGGGATCTCCTGCACCACCGACTGCCCGGCCAAGGGCAAGGTCTTCGCCAAGCCCGGCACCATCCTGGGCTTCGACGAGCTCAACCAGCAGATCGCGGTCGGCGCCCAGGAGGAGGCCGGCTACCTGCAGACGGACGAGGGCTGCCTCCACCTCTTCTACATCGGCGTCACCGGCGCGGCCAGCCCCGACATCGACAGCTTCATCGGCATCTTCGACGACGTCAACCAGATCTCCGCGCTGCTGCAGGAGCAGGCCTCGGCCGCCGAACAGCACCGCGCGACCAGGGCGCCCCTCGACAGCCGTACGCACTGACCGCACCTGACCGGCACACCGCCGGGGCCCGGGTGCCGAGCCCGGCCACGGGCCCGGCGGGCACCCACGCGGCGGGTCCGGCCGGGCATCTCCGGCCGGACCCGCCGTCGGGCGGGCGGATCACGTCACCCGGCGGGCGGATCACGCCGCCGGCCCACCGCCGGTGAAGAACTCGACCAGCCCGTACGGTGCGCGGTCCCCGACGCAGAGGTCCAGGACCGTGTGCGCGGCCGCGGCCGCCGCCGCGCTGCGCGGGAACAGCTCCGCCTCGTACGCGGCGAGGGCCGCCTCGGTGTCGCCGGGGTGCGCGACGATCGCCCGCGCGAGTTCGGCTCCGTCGAACATCGCGAGGTTGGCGCCCTCGCCCGCCGGGGGCGCCAGGTGGGCGGCGTCGCCGAGCAGCGTCACCCCGGGCACCCGGTCCCAGCGGTGCCCGACCGGCAGCGTGTGCAGGACGCGCGCGACGGGGGCGCTCTCGCCGTCGGTGATCAGCGCGGTGAGCCGCGGCGCCCACCCCTCGAACTCCGCGGCCACCGCGGCCCTGGCCGCGGCCGCGTCGGTGAAGTCGATTCCGGCGACCCAGTCGGCCGGGCGGGTCAGCAGGGCGTAGGTGTGCAGCACCCCGCCGGCCTCCCGGTGCGCGGAGATCCCCTGCCCCGGGGCGAGCGCGGACATGGACCCGGCCCCGACCGTCGCGGCCGCCGCCGGGTGCCGCTCGTCGACGTCGTGGAGGTAGGTCTCGACGTAGCACGTGCCGACGTACTGCGGCTCCGCGGCGGAGAGCAGCGGCCGGACCCTGGACCAGGCCCCGTCGGCACCGACGAGCAGCCCGGTGGTCACGGTCGACCCGTCCGTGAACGCGACCTCGTGCCGGCCCCCACCGAGGGACCGGGCCCCGGCGACCTTGCGCCCCCAGGCGATCGCCCCTTCGGGCAGGGAGTCGATCAGGATCCGGCGGAGGTCCCCGCGGAGCACCTCGGGCCGCCGGCCGGTGCCGTCGTCGGGCTCGTCGAGCAGCACCTCGCCGTGCCGGTCGAGCACCCGGGAGGCCTCGCCGCCCTCGTGGATGATCGCGCGGAACTCCTCGGTGAGGCCGGCCGCCGCCAGCGCACGCTGCCCGTCGTGCTCGTGGATGTCGAGCTGGCCGCCCTGCGTCCGGGCCTGCGGCGAGGGGTCGGCCTCGTAGACCTTCACGGGGATGCCGTGGACGTGCAGGACGCGGGCGAGCACCAGCCCGCCGAGCCCGGCGCCGATGATCGTGACGGGAGTGGTGGGTGCGGTGGTCATGGCGGTGCCCTCTCTCCTCGCGGGCGCTGTCCGCCCGGCCGAATCATGGAACGTCGTTCCAGAACCAGCCTGGAACACCGTTCCAGGACTGTCAAGCTGGAACGGCGTTCCAGATGTGTCAGGATGGGGGCATGGCAACCAGGACGCGCCGCACCGAGCGGCGGGAGGAGCCGCTCTCCCGCGAGCGCATCGTCGAGACGGCCGTCGAGCTCCTCGACCGGTCCGGCGAGAGCGGCCTCACCTTCCGCGCCCTGGCGCACCACCTCGCCACCGGCCCCGGCGCGATCTACTGGCACGTCGCGAACAAGGACGAGCTCCTCGGCGCCGCCGCCGACGCCGTCCTCGCCGGCGCCCTCACCACCGCCGCCCCCGGCAGCACGCCGCAGCAGGCCGTCCGCAGCCTCGCCCTGGGCGTCTTCGACGCGATCGACGCCCACCCCTGGGTGGGCGCCCAGCTCGCCCGCCCCTCCTCGCCCTCGCCACTGCTGCGCCTGATGGAGGGCCTCGGCCGCCAGGTCCAGGCCCTCGGCGTCCCCGAGTCCGAGCTGTTCAGCTCGGCGTCCGCCCTGCTGCACTACATCCTCGGGGTGAGCAACCAGAACGCCGCCAACGCCGTCGCGGCCGCCGCCCACCCGCCCACGAGCCGGGCGGCCTTCCTCGCCGCCACCTCCGCCGCCTGGGCGGAGCTCGACCCCGACGAGTACGCGTTCGTCCGCACCGTCGCCGGCCAGATGCGCGAGCACGACGACCGCGAGGAGTTCCTCGCCGGGATCGACCTCATCCTCACCGGTATCACCGCCCGCCTCTGACGGGCCGCCCGGCACGGACCAGGTCCGCGCGCCGGCACCGTCCGCCTCCCGAACCCCGGCACCGCCCGACGCCACCGGTCCGCCCACGCCCGGAGGCCCTGCCGCGGGGGCCCCGACCCGGAGGCCGCCCGAGGGCGCGCCGCCGGCCGGCGCTACGCTGACCCGCGGCGCGACCCGACCGGAAATGGCTCGATGTCCACTCAGCACCACAGCCTCGTCATGGCGGCCCTCGGCCTGCTGCTCGCCCTCGCCGCCGCGGCCCTGCACCGGCCGCTGGCCCGCCGCACCGGGTGGCCGCGCGGCGCCACCGCCGGGCTGCTCGTGAGCGCGGCCCTGCTGCTCGGGTTCACCCTCCCCGACCAGCTCGAACCCGGCAGCGCCCACCGCCTGGCCGCCTGCCTCGCCGACCGCTCCGTCCGCACCCTCCAGGGCGGCGCCGCCCACCACGCGGCCAACGTCCTGCTCTGGCTGCCGCTCGGCCTCTTCGGCACCCTCGCCACCCGGCGCCCGCTGCTGGTCACCGCTCTCGCGTCGGCCGCCTGGGCCGCCGTCGAGCTGGTGCAGACGCTCGACCCGGTGCGCTCCTGCCAGTACCTGGACTGGGGGAACAACACCGCCGGGGTCCTCCTCGGCGCCCTGCTCGGCCGCCAGCTGCTGCGCCGGCGCGAGCGGGCCTGAGCGAGCGGGCCCGCCGGTCGCCGGCCCCCTTTCCCTGCGCGGACGCCCTCCCGTCCTTGACGGGGACGTCACGTGCGTGTTGCCCCGGATTGCGCTTCCGGTGGAGCACTTGAGCGCCGCCGACCGGTGTGTGAGTGTGGGGCCGACGTCCGGTGATCGAAATCCGGGCCGTGAATGTCGAACCGCGCCGCTCGGGCAGGGCCTGCCGCGGAGGACGGAGGAAACGATGCCGTCGCCCTCGCAGCCCCTTCGGAGGCTGGGATTCCTGACCATCGGACTGTTCGACCCGGCCGACCCCGGCCACGGGCACGAGTCGACGCTGCGGATCATCGAACTCGGTGAGCGCCTGGGATTCGACAGCGCCTGGGTGCGCCACCGACACCTGCAGTACGGCATCTCCTCCCCCGTCGCGGTCCTGGCGGCGGCCACCCAGCGCACCAGCCGCATCCAACTGGGCACCGCGGTCATCCCGCTGGGGTGGGAGAACCCGCTGCGGCTGGCCGAGGACCTGGCGACCGTCGACCTCCTGTCCGGCGGCAGGCTCAATCCCGGCGTCAGTGTCGGACGCCCCGGACACTACGACCAGGTGGCCCCCGCGCTGTACCCCGACACCGCCGACGCCGAGGACTTCGGCTACGAGCGGGTACGGCGGCTGCTGGACTTCGTCCGCGGCGAGCGGGCCACCGACTTCAGCGGGACCGAGGGCATCGAGGTGTACTCCGACCGGGTCCAGCCGGTCGCGCCCGGCCTGGCGGAGCGCATGTGGTACGGCGGCGGGAGCCTGCGCTCGGCCCGGTGGGCCGGCGGGCAAGGGCTGAACCTGCTGACCAGCAGCGTGGTGCGGGCCGAGGAGTCGGAGGACTTCGCCGAGGTCCAGCGCTCGCAGATCGCCGCCTTCCGCGCCCACCACCCCGCGGGCGCGCGGGCCCGCGTATCCCAGGGGCTGGTCGTCATCCCCACCGACGGGGCGTCGGCACAGCAGCGCGCCAAGTACCGGGAGTACGTGCGGAGTCGGATCCCGCGCACCACCGCCCCGCAGGGACCGGCGCGGATGCTGTTCGCGCCGGACCTGATCGGCACCTCCGCCGAGATCGCCGAACAGCTGTACGCCCACGCCGCGTTCCGGGAGGTCGACGAGGTCGTCTTCGCGCTGCCGTTCAGCTTCGACCACGAGGACTACGTCCAGATCCTCACCGACATCGCCACCGGTCTCGGCCCCGCGCTCGGCTGGCAGCCCGCCGCGCACTGAGACAACCCCCACCACGTCAGGAGCGCCCTCCACGGCGCTCCTGACGTGGTGTCGGGCCCCGGCCCACGGACCGGCCTTCCGGACCCGGAACCCGCCGGCGCCACCCTTCGATGCCCCGCCGGTCCGCTGCGTCGCGCGTGGGCGGGCCGGCGCACCGGCCCCGCCGGAGCGAGCCGCGCGTCCCATCATGCGGGACCGTCGGTCCTCCGCTGCCGGAACCCTTGACGCGGCACGGATCCGGGATGACACTCCGGAACAGGAATCGTCGAACGTGGGTGGGAGAGCCGTGAGGCACGCGGAGCCGGTCATCGATGGCGTGGCTCACGCTGTCCGGCTGCGCCCGGTGCTGACGTGCCGCCGCCACATCGACCTGCAGCGGGTCTGCAGCAGCCTGGCAGGAGCGCCCGCTCCCCACCGCCCGGCGGCCTCCCCCCGCTGATTCCCCACCGGGCTGTCGCCTGCCCCGCGTTCCCCCTTCTCCCCCACCCACTGCGCCGTGCGCGCGTGCGCGTACCTTTCCGACCCCTGGGAGACCCATGTCCGCCTCGTCCCCGTCCGCCGTGCCCTCCCTCCGTGGCCGGATCGGCCACGACGCCCGCAGCGGCTACTACCCCGTGCCGCACCGCTACCGGCTCCATCTGACGCTCTCGTGTCCGTACTGTCTGCAGATCGCCGTCACCCACAGCCTGCTCGGACTCGACGACACCCTCCCGGTGACCCTGCTGCCGGCGCTACCGGACGACGGCGACGGCGGGTACCGGGCGCTGCGACCGCTGTACGAGGCGAGCGCGCACCAGTACCCCGGGCCCGCCGTGGCACCGGTGCTCAGCGACAGCTGGAGCGGACGGATCGTCAGTACCGACCCCACCGAGATCCTCACCGACCTGGCCCGGCGCTTCCCCGGGCCCGACCTCTACCCGCGCGCCCTCGAAACGGCGATCGACGCCGTCAGGCAGCTGTGCGAGCTGAGCATCAACGCCCCGGCCCAACGCGCGGGCCGGTCCGACTCCACCCCGGACGAGCGCGCGACGGCGTTGCGGAGCCTGCTGGACGGGCTGGCCGCGATCGAACGCCGTCTGGACACCCAGGAGTACCTGCTCGGCGAGGAACTGACCCTCGCGGACGTGGAGCTCTGGGTGACCCTGGTGCGGTTGGACACCGTGCACCGCTGGCACCTGGACGCCGCCGCCGTGCAGCGCATCGCCGAGCACTCCCGGGTGTGGGCCCACGCCCGCCGGCTCGCCGGACATCCCGCCTTCGGCCGCCACCTCGATCTGGACGGCATCGCCCGCCGCCACCACACCCGCTGCCTGGGCCAGGAGGCCGCCGGAGCGGCGATCCAGATCGTGGACTGGGCGCAGCACGCCCAGGGGCGGGTGCACACCGGCTGAGCGCCGGGGGACGCGGCCCGGGCGGACCCCGCCGACGACTCGGCCGACGGACACGACCTCGCCCGGCACGGCACTCGGGTCGGCCACCACCCCTGGCCGGCGCGGCGGCGCGCTCGCGCGCTGCCCGGTCCGGGCGCGGTCCCGGTCGCGGCGACGGGGCCGCCCGGCGTCAGTCGTTCGTGGTGACCGTCGAACCCACCAGGTGCTCGGCCAGGCCGGCCCGGCCCCCGTCGCGGTACCAACGGCGCTGGCGGTCCGCACCGCTCCCGCGGTCCCGGAACCGCTGCCACAGCTCGGCCACCCGGCCGGTGTCGCCTGCGGCCTCCAGCCCGGGGGCGGCGTAGGACCGGAACTCCTCGACCACGGCGGCGGCCGGCCGGGACACGCCGTCCACCGGCGAGACCAGCTCGGCGTGCAGGCCCGCGCGGGCGGCGTGCCAGACCGCGGCGCGCACCAGTTCGTCGGGCGTGTCCGGCCGGGGGCGGCCGGCCCGTTCGTCGAGGACGGCCCGGGCCAGCAGGCCCCTGGTCAACCCGGCGAACAACTCGGCGTCGGCGACGGTCAACTGGACGTCGCACGCCCGCACCTCCACCGTCGGGTACCGGCCGGACAGCCGGGCCTGCCAGTAGACCTGCCCCTCGTCGACGATCGCCCCGGCGGCCAGCAGGGCGGCGGTCCGCCGCCGGTAGTCCGCGATGTCGCGGAAGGCCGGCGGCGGGCCGCTCACCGCCCACCGGTCGAAGTGGACCGTACGCCAGCTCGCGAACCGGGTGTCCCGGCCCCGCCAGTACGGCGAGTTCGCGGACATCGCCACCAGGACGGACAGCCAGGGCCTGGCCCGCACCAGGGCCCCGAGGCGCTCCTCCTCGTCCGCCACCCCGACGTGCACGTGCATGCCGTTCAGCATCAGGTCGTCCACCACGGAGGGCGCCTCGTCACGGGCCCGCCGGTAGCGCTCACGGTCGGTGACCGGCACCGGGTCGTCGAGGGCGAACGGAGCGGCGCCGACCGGGACGATCCGGCACCCGTACTGCGCCGCGGCGGCGGTCAGGCCCGACCGGACGCGGGTCAGGTGGCGGGTGAGTGACGCGAGGTCCTCGCAGACCGGGGTGGCGGTCTCCACCTGCACCTTCAGCAGCTCGGCCTGTGCCTCGCCCGATCGCAGGGCCGGCGCCAGGTCGGCGGCGGCCAGCACTTCGGTGGCGCGCGGCACGGGCGCGCAGTCCCGCGGATCCACCAGGAGGTACTCCTCCTCGACTCCCAAGGTCAACATGGTTCGCGGTTACCCGGAAGCGGTCGACGTACGCGGGCGAGGAGCGTCGAACCGCCCCGACCACCGAAGCCGGCCCGGCGCTCGTGCCCCGCCGGCCCCGACGCGGAGGGCAGGGCCGGCCCCGGCGCGGAGGGCGAGGCCGGCCTCGGCACGGAGGGCGAGGCCGGGGAACCGCCGGGCCGCTGCCGGGGGGCACGGCCGCGGCCGACTTCGGCGTTCCGCCCTCCGCGGGCCCGGTTCTCTGGAACCATCAGCCTTGACTCACAAGGGGGTTGGGGATGGACGCGAAGAGAGTGCCCCGGGTTCGAGGGGCGGCCGGCGCCTCTCTGGTGCTGCTCGCGCTGGGAATCGCCGGCTGCTCCGCGAGCGGCACCGGCGCCGTGGCGGACGCCACGACGACCGCGCCCGCCACGCCGACGACCGCGTCGTCGACGCCCTCGGCCTCCGGAAGCACCGCGCCCTCCCCGAGTCCGACGTGCTTCAACACCACGATGGTCGGCGACACGACCGTCCGCCGCTACCTGGCGAACCTCCCGGGCGTCGACCGGACCCTCACCCCCGGGCTCGTGATGGATCTGGACGGCCTCCGCCTGAAGACGGACACGCACGAGCGGCCCTGCCAGGCCGTTCCCGTGAAGATCAGCCGCTTCTCGGTCCAGGTGTCGCACACCGGCCCGGCCACCGCACGGAGGCCGGTCCTCTCCTACACCGCCCTCGGAACGCTCGGCGTGACGATCGGGCCCGCCGACGGAACGGCCGAGGGCAGTGCGCCACCGGCCACCGCCCCGTGCACCGGTGTGCTGTCCGTGGTGCATCTCGGGGAGCCGGTCCCCGTCGCGAAGCTGCCGGACAAGCTCCTCATCTCCACACCCGACCCAGCCGGCGCGAAGCCATTCAGCCAGAGCGTCACCGTCACGGGCGACTACGTCGTCACCGCCGGACTGACCCTGCCCGGCGACATCGCGTCCTGCTGACGCCGCCCCGGCCGGGGTCGGGCCGGCCCGTGGCCGGTCCGCGTCGGCCCGGCGGCGACGCGCGGCCGGGGTACCCGCGTCCCGGCACACCACCGACGCCCCCGCGCCCCTCCGCCGCCTGCCCTCGACCACCCGCCCGCCGAGCGCGCGACGGTCCCGCCGGTTCCGGGCCGGCGCCACCCTCACCCGGGTGGCCGCCGGCGGATCGGTACTGTGGCCGGACACCCCGTTGAGAGGCGTCCTCCCCCATGGCCAAGAACACCGCCGAACCACGAGCCGCGGCCCGCAGGCCCCTGCTGCAGCTGACCGGCGTCAGCCGCTCGTACGGCGAGCGGGAGGTGCTGCACCCCGTGAGCCTGTCGCTGGCCGCCGGAGAGTGCGTGGCGCTGCTCGGACACAACGGATCGGGCAAGTCGACCCTACTCAGGGTCGCGGCCGGACGCGACGCGCCCAGCAAGGGCACCGTGGTCTTCGACGGCATCCCGATGGACGAGAACGACCCCCGGGTCCGGGCCCGGGTGGCGGTGGTAGGCGACACCGTCGCCTGCTACCCCGACCTCACCGTCCGCGAGCACCTGCTGCTGGTCGCGGTCGCGCACGGGGTCGCCGACGCGCCCGGCTGGGTCTCCCAGGTACTGGCCGACCGGATGCTCGCGGAACGGGCCGACGCGCTGCCCTCGGCCCTCTCCTCCGGACAGATGCAGGCCCTGCTGCTGGCCTGCGCGCTGGTGCGTCCGCGCGATCTGCTGCTGCTGGACGAGCCCGAGCAGCGGCTCGACCCGGACGCCCGGCGACACCTCGCCGACCTTCTCAAGGCCGAACTCGCGGACGGTGTCGGGGTGTTGCTGGTCACCCACCACACCGACCTGGCCCTGGACGTGGCCGACCGGGTGGTGGTGCTGGAGGACGGCAAGATCCTGAAGCAGGGCGCGACCCGCAAGGTGCTCGCGGCGGACTTCGCGGCCCGCACCGCCGCAGGACCGGCGGTCGCCCGGTGACCACCACCCACGCGGAGGCCGACCCCGCCGTCGAGGCCTGGACGGACGACGACGACTGGACCGACGAGACTCTCGCCCTGCTGCGCACCCTGCGCGCGCCCCACCGGCGCAACCGCGCCAAGTCGATCGGCTTCGCCGTCTACTGCGTGGTGCTCATCCTGATCATCTGGGGCGGCGTGCCCAGCCTCGGCCTGTTCCTGCAGGCCTCGATGGGCGCCGACTACACCGGGCACGGCGGCGATCTGCTCGCCGCGATGCCCGCCGGTGTCACCGCGATCGGGCTGCTCACCTTCCTCCTGCTGGCCCGGGACGGCCTGTGGCGCGGCCCGGTGGTACCGCCCCGGGCGGCGACCGACTGGCTGCTGACCCACCCCGTCCGGCCCCGCCCGGTGCTCCGGCCGTGGTTCTGGCTGTCCTGCGCGGTGGCCGCGTTCCCCGGCCTGGTGGCGGCGGTCGGCGGCATGATCGCGCTCGGGCTGACCGTTCGGGTCGGCCTGCCGGCCGCGCTCGGCTGGTGCCTGCTCGGGGGGCTCTGCGTGCCGCTTCTGGCCACCTGCGCCGCGCTGGTGGTGGAGCGCAGCGACCGCGCCGCCCGCTGGGTGCGCCGGCTCACTCCGTATCTGACACTGTTGATCATCGCGCTGGCGGGGCAGGGCGCGCTGGCCGTCGCCGGTCACCCGCTGCACTGGCTGGAACTGGTCGAAACGTGGTCGGGCCCGTGGGGCTGGGCCGCGATCGCCGCGCTGGCGCCGACCCCGGCCGCCGTGGCGGGCGGCTGGGTGGCCGCCGCGCTCCTGCTGGTCTCGACCGGCGCCGCCCTGGTGCTCGCCGACCGATCCGCCGCGACGGTGCCGCTGGCCCGGCTGCGGGAGCGGGCCAGGACGGCCGCCGGGGTGCTGGCCGCGCTCCGGACCGTCGAGCTGCGCAGCGCACGGCTGGCGGTGAACGGCGCCAACGGCAGCGCCCGGCAACGCCGGCTCCGGCTGCCGGCGCCCCGGCGGGCCTGGCTGGTCGTGCCGTGGCGGGACACCCTCGCCCTGCTCCGCTCCCCCGCCCGGCTGGGTCGCGCGGTGGTGCTGGCGGTGCCCGCACTGCTCTGCGCCGTCCTCGCGCACGGTGCCACGGGCGGGCTGTCCTGGCTGACCACCGCCGTCGCGCTGGTCTTCGGCTACCTGGCCGTCGCGCAGCTGCTGGAGCCGGCCCGGATCGAGACGGACGACGTCCGGCGCGCCTCGTGGTCGCCGTACCCCTTCGCCGCCCTGATGCTGCGCCATGCGATCGTTCCGACGCTGACCGGGGTCCTGCTGGGGCTGGCCTGCACCGGGGCGCTGCTGGCGGCGGGCACGGGCCCGGCGGCCTGGCTCGCACCGGCCGCCGCGCCGGCCCTGGTCGCGGCGGGCCTGGTGAACGCCTGCCGCGGGGTGCTGCGCAAGGACCTGATGTTCTCCCCGGCCCAGGGCGCGGGTGGCGGGACGGGCCCGCTGCTGTTCGCCGCCTGGTACGCGGCCGGGCCCGCGGTGGGCGTGGCGGCGCTGACGCCGATGTTCTCCTCCGCCCTGCGCGGCGGGGCGACCGTCGCCGTCGGCAAGGCCGCCCTGATGGCGGTGGTGGTCGCGGTCCTGCTGCTGCGCTGGGCGCGGGCCAGGGCGGTGAAGATGAGCAAGGCCCGCCCCGGGGCGAGCACTCCCTAGACCGGTACCCCGCGCGGTCGTCGGCCCGGACCGGCCGGCGCAGCACCCCCCGGGCACGGCCCGCACGACGCGGGCCGTGCCCGTGCTCGTCCACGGCGGAGCGGCCGGAGCCGCCTGCGCGGATCCACCGGAATGGAGCCGTGCCCAAGGGCGTTGACGGTCGTTGTCGAAACTGTTGACCAGTTCCTCACGAAGGCAGGCGAGCACCGTGACCGACATCGACTGGGACCACCCCAAGGACCCCAAGCCGGGCACCTGGCAGCTGGACCACGTCAAGCAGTACGTGAGCTCGAACGGCACCGAGGGCCAGCACTGGAACGGCACCCAGACCCTCCTGCTGACCACCGTCGGCCGGGTCTCCGGGCAAGCCGTGCGCACCCCCCTCATCTACGGCGAGGACGGCGGCCACTACCTCGTCGTCGCCTCCAAGGGCGGGGCGGACGAGGCGCCCCTGTGGTACCGGAACCTGACGGCCGACCCCCGGGTCCGTGTCCAGGTCGGCCCCAAGATCCTCCAGGCCACCGCCCGTACCGCCACCTCCGAGGAGCGGGCCGCCCTCTGGCCGGTGATGGTCGGCCACTGGCCCGCCTACGAGGAGTACCAGACCAAGACCGACCGCGAGATCCCGATCGTGGTCATCGAGCCCGCCTGACGGACGGACGGCCCGCACCGGGACGGGTTGCGCGGCTACCCCGGACGCCCACGCCGACCGGCTGAGCCGCGACCCGGCACGTCACGGGTCGCCGACGGCGCTGCCCGGCGTGCGGTCCTCGGTCGGCACGACTCGACAACCGGCGTTGGACCGGCGGGGCCTGCGGCGGCTGGTGATCTCGTTCGGGTCGCGGGTCGTCGACCTGCTCACCCGGGTTCGGCCGGCGGGTAGCACTGGTCGTCCTCGCGGCGGGCCACACCGTGGCCCGTGACGCGCCAGGAGGCGCTGTGGCTGGTCAGGGCACGCGTTTCGGGTGCTCGGCGGAGCCGGTCCGCCCAGTCCCGGAGTTCGGGGAGTGCCTGCGCACGCAGGACGCCGCGGGCGTGGGCCCGTTCACCGGCCGGGAGCGGGACGATACCGATCGACAGCCGCGACCACGCGGGGGAGAACGTGCTGTAGCCGTAGTTCGAGGTGGTCAGGCCGTTCCGTGAGACCTGCAGGAGCGTGCCGTCGTGCCAAGGTTGCCCGAAGAAGATGAGGGAGACCTCATCCATCAGCGGTTCGCCGAGCACCGCGCGGAGGTCCGTCGGGGTGAGCGGCCACGACAGGTGGCGCGGCAGTCTGCGGTTACGAGCCGGCATGCACCGGAGCGTGGCACATTCCCTGGCGGCAGCGCATGCGAGTTTCGACACCACGCGATCGACGTCCGTCCCGGACGACGGTTTCGTCGCCGACAGGCGGTCACCTCGCAACGCACATCGGCCGTCCGGGGCGTTCGGTCACACGTCTGCGACCGATCGCCCCGGACGGCGAGTCGGGTGTCTGCCGGCGTCCCGGCCGGCAGCTCCTACCGGCTACTGGCGGCCGGGGATCACGTCAGGTGCCGGCCGAAGAACCGGATCCCGTCCTCCGCCTCCAACCACGGGGTGCCGGTGTGGCCGCCCGGATTGGCGTGCAGGGTCTTCTCCCCGGTACCGAAGGCGTCGAACAGGTCCAGGGCCCGCTGCCGGGGGTTCCCCTCGTCGTCCCACTGCAGCAGGAACAGCAGCGGGACGGTCACGTGCCGGGCCTCCTCGCGCTGGGCACGGGGCACGTAACCACCGGCGAAGAAACCGGCGGCCGCGATGCGCGGCTCGGCCACCGCCAGCCGAATGCCGACGGCGGTCCACCCCGAGTACCCGACCGGGCCGCCGATCTCCGGCAGCGCGAGGAGGGCGTCCAGGGTGGTCCGCCATTCCGGGACCGCATTCTCCACCAGCGGGCCGACGAGGGACTCGAAGATCTCGTCGACCGGCTCGCCGGCCTGCATCGCCCGGCGGAGGTCGGCGCGGACCTGCTCGTCGGCGGCGGAACGCGGCCGCTCACCGCACCCGGGGGCGTCGATGGTGGCCACCGCGTAGCCCTGCGCCGCGCAGTACCGGGCCCGCGCCACCAGCCGGTCTGCCGTCCTGGGCAGGCCGTTGTTGTGGGCCATCAGGATCAGCGGGGCCGGTGCGGCGGATGCAGGCGTCCACAGGGTGCCGGGGATCTCGCCGAGGGTGAATTCGCGCTCGAGGACACCGTCGTCGAGGCGCTGTTCGGTAATGAAGTGCATGGTCGTGCCTTTCGGGAATGCGCTTGAACGGCGCTCCCGGACGACCTACCGCCCGACCGTGACCCCGGAGGGGAGCACCCATGTCGATATCGCGTTCACGGGTACCACCTCCTCGTTCTCTCGCACGGCCTCCGGAAAGGTAGCAGCGGGCACCGTGGTCCGCCAACAGGTTATTCGCGGAAGCTCCTGGGCCCGCCGCGAAGGCGGTCCGGCAGGTGGCCGGCCGGCGCCGGCGCCCGTCACCGCTCCAGCGTCGCGAGCAGCAGGTTGGGGTCGGTCTGCGTGAAGTACGCCGCGCTCGGGACGTAGACGGCGTCCCCGCGGACCGCCACCGAGGTGGGGTTGGAGAGGCCGTCCGCCGCGCCGAGCACGGTGTGGTGGGTCCCGTCCGCGCCGATGAAGGCGGCCTCGCTCGAAGGGTTGAGAGCGGCGATCAGGTTGTCGCCGTGCCCGACGAAGTCGAAGTCGTCCAGGCCGCCGAGGCCGGTCGCGCGGACCTCGGCCGGACCGGCGGTGCCGTCGTCCCGGATCGGGAGGCGCAGCAGGGTGCCGGTGTCGGTGTTGCCGACCCAGACGGCGTGGTGGTGCGCCTTGAGGCCGTTGGCTCCGAAGCCCGTGGTGGGCCTGAGCCGGGCGTCGTCGGACCAGACCGTCGCTTCGCCGCCGTCCAACGGGACCGACCGGACCACGCCGAGCGCCGAGTCGGCCGAGTAGAGCCGGCCCTCCCGCTCGTCGAGGGCGAGACCGTTGGGGAGGCTGTCCGCCGGGAAGGCGGAGATGCGCTCGGGGGTGCCGCCGGGACACAGCCGCCAGATTCCGGTGAGGTCGGCGGTGCCGGTGGCGTAGCCGAAGTACAGGGTGCCGTCGTGGGCGCGGGCGAGGCCGCTGACGACGGCCGCGCCGAGCAGCGGGGTGGCCGGGTTCGCGGGCGCGGGCAGGGTGGCGAGGACGGTGAGGTTCCCGGCAGGGTCGACCCGGCCGATCTGGCGGGCGAAGGAGAAGGTGAGGTCCGCGGAGCCGTCGGGTTCGAGGGCGATGTTCTCCGGCTGGAGGCCCCGGGCCAGGTCGAAGTGGGCAACGATCCGGGGCTCGGAGAGCGGTGGAGCCACCGCGACGGCCGGCGTCGCGGCCGGAAGTGCGAGGGCTGCGGTGGCGGCGGCGAGCAGTCCGACGAGACGGCGGGACGGACGGGGCATGGGCGTTCTCCTCGGCTTCGACAGTGCTGGGGCACGGACCACCCGGTGCCGACGCCAGCAGAACACGCCTGGCGGCCCGTCACCGGCACAGCGCCGCCGCGCCATCGAGACGTCCCCCACTCGGAGCACTCCCGTTCGAAGGGACGCCGCCGGCCGCTCCCCGGTCGCCCGGTCCCCGCGCGGTGGTTCCCGTCCCCCGTCCCCCCGTCCCCCGTGGCCCACCCCGCCCACCGTGGCGGTGGTGACCCCAATTCCCCGGCCGCCGCAGGGATTTCGGCCACGGGCGCGGGAGGATGCGCAGCCCGCCCGGAGGCGACGACGGCCGGCAACGAGGTGACGACCGGACCCGTCGGACGGCGGGTGCCACCCGGATGCTACTCGCCGGTAGGCTGTCGCCGACCCTGCACGGAGACGGCGGTACGGGGACCAGGCGGGACGGGGACGATGGGGATACGACTGCTCGGGCCGGTCGAGCTGCGGCTCGCGGACGGCGGGGCCGCCACGGTGAGCGGTCCGCAGCGGCGGGCGGTGCTCGCCCTGCTCGCGCTGGACCTCGGCCGGACGGTGGCGGTCGAGCGGTTCTTCGAGCTGCTGTGGGGCGACGAGCCGCCGGCCCAGGCGAAGGCGGCATTGCAGGGGCACGTCGCAGCGCTGCGCAAGGTGCTGGCCGACTCGGGGTTCACGCTGGCCACCCGCGCGCCCGGCTACCGGCTCGACGGCGACCCCGGGGCGGTCGACGCGCTCCTCGCCGGGACACTCACCGCACGGGCCGCCGGGACGACCGACGACGCCACCGCCGCCGCGCTGCTCCGGGAGGCGCTCGGGCTGTGGCACGGCGCGGCCCTCGCCGACCTTCCGGCCACCCCGCTGTGCGCCGCCCTGGCCGGCCGGCTCGACGAGGGCCGGACCGAGGCGCTGACCGCATGGGCACAGCGGCAGCTGCGGCTCGGACACGGCCACACGGCCGTCCCGGCGCTGGAGCAGAGCGTCCGCGCGGACGGGCTGCGGGAGCCCACCGTGGCCCTGCTGATGCGCTGTCTGCAGCAGGCAGGGCGCGGGCCCGACGCACTCCGCGTCTACCACCGGGCCCGCGCCCGGCTGGACGAGGAGCTCGGCGTGACGCCGGGGCCCCCGCTGCAGCAGGCCCTCGCCGAGGTGCTGGCGGCCGGCCGGGCCTGCGCCGACGCACCCGCTGCCCCCTCGACCGCGGCCGCGCCCGGCAGCACCGCGGCCGCACCCGGCAGCGCCTTGGGCGCGCCCGGCGCGCCGCCCGTACCGATGTCGGCGACCACCGGCAGCCTGCCCGGGCCGCCCAGGGGTTTCGTCGGCCGAGCGGCGGAGAGCCGCTGGCTGGACCAGCAGTGCGGGCCGGACCGGACCGGTGACGGCCTGGCCGTGGTGGCCGGCCCGGCCGGGGTGGGCAAGACCGCGACGGTGCTGCGCTGGGCGCACCGCGCCGCGGCGGGCTTCCCGGACGGCGTGCTCTTCACGGACCTGCGCGGCTTCGACCCCGCCGGTCCGGGCGACCCGGCCCAGGCCCTGGGACGCTTCCTCCGGGCGCTCGGCCTGCCCGAGCAGGCGGTCCCGGAGGACCGGGCCGAGCGGGCCGCGCTCTTCCGTGACCACACCCGGCGGCGCCGGCTGCTCGTCGTGCTGGACAACGCGCGATGCGTCGCCGACGTGGCCGACCTGCTGCCGTCCGGGCCCGGCTGCGCCACGGTGATCACCAGCCGGAACAGTCTGGAGGACCTGGTGGTCACCGACGGCGCCGCGCTGCTCCGGCTCGCCGCCCTGCCACCCGCCGACGCGTACAGCCTGCTGGAGGACCGCCTCACCACCGAGCGCGTGGCGGCGGAGCCGGAAGCGGCCGAGCGGCTGACCGATCTCTGCGACCGGCTCCCGCTGGCTCTGCGGATCGTGGCCGCCCGGCTCGTCGCGCGCCCGGGCTGGCGGGTCGCCGACCTGGTGGACGAGCTGACCGACGAGGGCACCCGGCTGGCCGCGCTCGGCACCCAGGGCGGAGTGGCCAGCGTCCGGACGGCGCTCTCCCTGACGTACCACCATCTCCCCGACGCCGCACGGAGCCTGCTCGCGCTGCTGACCGTGCACCCGGGGGCCGAGGCCGACCCGTACGCGGCCGCCGCGCTGCTGGACACGGAGGCCGCGGCGGCCCGGCAGGCGCTCGGCCCGCTCACCGCGAACCATCTGCTGTCGGAGCAGACGCCCGGCCGCTTCGGCCGGCACGATCTCGTCCGGCTCTACGGCGCGGAGCTGTTCGACCGGTTCTCCCCGGAGCGGCAGCGGGAGGCCTTCCGGCGCCTGGTCGACTACGAGCTCGTGGCCGCCGGCCTGGCGGTGCAGCGGATGAACCCGTACCACGAGCCGTTCCGGCCGCCGGGGCCCGGGCCGCGCGCCTTGCCCCGGCTCGGCGACGTCCGGTCCACGCTCGCCTGGTGTCACGCCGAGGAGCCGGTGCTCCGCGCGCTGGTGACGGCCGCGACCGATCGCGGCGAGCACGAGCGCGCCTGGCGCCTGGCCCGGTCGGCCTCGATCCTCTACTACGGTGCCGGGCGCGTCGCCGACCGGCTCGACTGCCTGCGGATCGGGCTGCGGGCCGCCCGGCTGGACGGCGGCCGGGAGGGGCTGGCCGCCATGGAGGCGGCGACGGCCTGCGCGCTCGGCTCCAGCGGACGCGTCGCGGAGGCGCTGCCGCTCGCCGGGCGGGCCGTCGGCCGGACCACGCCGGCCGACGGCGAACTGCACATCCACGCCCTCTCCGTCCGCTCCTCGATGGCCGCCCTGTCCGGCGACCCGGCCGAGGCCGACCGGATCGCCCGGGCCGCCCTCGCCCTCATCCGGGCGAGCGGGCTGCGCGAGCACGCCGCCACCGTGCTCAGCAACTCGGCGGCGATCAAGGTGGTGCTGGGCGAGCCGGCGGCCGCACTGGAGCACGCACGCGAGACCCGCGCCCTGCTGTCCGACCGTCCGACGGCCAATGCCCACCTCTGGGCGATGGTCAGTGAGGCGCTGGCCCGCCAGGCGCTGGGCGAACCGGAAGCGGCCGAACGGGTCTGGCGGGAGGCCCTGCACCTGTGCGGTTCGAGCGGGAACGGGCGGCTGCACGCCCTGGCGCGGCGTCACTTCGCCGAGTTCCTGGCGGGGACGGGACGGACCGAGGAGGCCCGCGACCACCTGCGGGCGGCGGGCGACCTGTACACCGCGCACGGGGACGTCCGGCTGGCCGAGGAGCTGGACGGGCAGCTGGCCGGACCGGCGGGCCACCGGGCACCGGACACGGCCGAGGCCGCGCCCGCCGCCCGGGCCCGCGGCACCATGCGGATCGCGTAGCACCAGCTCACCGGAGGCGAGATGACCGTCCATCACCTGAACTGCGCCACCATGTGCCCGTACGGGGGTCGGCTGCTGCTGGGCAGCGGCGGACCGCTGGTCGGACGGCTGACGGCCCACTGCCTGCTGGTGGAGGGCGCGGAGGGGCTGATCCTGGTCGACACCGGCTTCGGGACCGGTGACGTCGCGGACCCCCGCCGGCTCGGGCGGTCGTTCCTGCGGACGGTCCGGCCCCGGCTCGAACCGGCGGCCACCGCGGTGCACCAGGTCCGCGCGCTCGGCCACGACCCGCGCGACGTCCGCCACATCGTCCTGACCCACCTCGACCCCGACCACGCCGGCGGGATCGGCGACTTCCCGCACGCCCGGGTGCACGTCCTCGCCGACGAACTCCGGGCCGTCGAGGCCCTGGCGACCCGCGGCGAACGGGACCGCTACCGCCCGGTCCAGTGGGCCCACGGTCCGCGCTGGGTGGAGCACCGGCCGGACGCGGCCACCGAGAACTGGTACGGCTTCCGCGCGGTCCCGGTACTGCCGCACGCGGCCCCCGACCTCCTGCTGGTCCCGCTGCCGGGGCACACCCGGGGCCACTGCGGCGTCGCCGTCCGGGAGGCGGACCGCTGGCTGCTGCACTGCGGCGACGCCTACTTCTCGCAGACGGACGTCGACCCCGCCTCGCCCCGCCGCCCGCCCGGGCTGACGGCCTTCCAGCGCATGATGGCGGCCGACAACGGCGCCCGCCTGCACAACCGGGAGCGGCTGCGCGACCTGCGCCGTGCGCACCACGACGAGGTGCGGCTGATCTGCGCCCACGATCCGGCCGACTTCGGCCCCCGTCCGGTGCCTCGTCCCGGCCGGGCCTGACCGGCCGGCCGCTCCTGAGTACGGGTACTCAGGACAGCGCGATCCGCGATGGGGCAGGATTCTTACGATCATCCGTCGACAGCACTGGAGCCCACCCGTGAAACGCGGTCCTCTCACGGCCGTCACGGCCATCACGGCCGTCCTGCTGGCCGCGACCGGCTGCGGCACCGTGCACACCACCGGCACCGGCACCGGCCCGAGCGCGGACGCGAGCCCGTCCGCACAGGCGGGGCAGGCCCAGCAGGCTGCCGCGGAGCAGGCCCGGCAGGTGCTCACGGAGCACGACCGGCGCTACCCGGAGGTCGCGAGGGGCTGCGCGACCGCCACCGAGACACCGCGTCCGTCCGCCTCCGTCCCGCTGGACCCGGAGGCCGCCAAGTACGCCGAGAACCACGGCTACAAGCAGACCGCGCGGTTGACCGCCCCCGTTCAGTGCCGCGGTGACGCACACGCCGCCCGGATCCGTGCCGCCCTGACCGCCCGGAAGGCCGGCAACGCGACGGACGTGCAGACCGTCCTGGAGTCCCTCGGCTACCCGAGGGAGTCGATCAGGGTGACCGCGTACGGCGGGTCGGCCGGCTTCACCCTGGAGGTCCCCGGCGCGGGCCCGTGCATCGAGGGCCGCCCCGGCGGCGGGCCGCTCTCGGTGGAGGCGCACGGCTACTACATGGAGGGCGGCTGCACCGAGCCGAAGGGCGGTCACTGAGCCCGGTTCGGGCAGCACGGCGCCCGGGTGAAGCGTCCGGCAGCCCGACGGTGCGGCCACCGGGCACCGTGTCCCGTCGTCAGTGGGCGGATCCGCCGGACAGGTGCCGCCCCCGGCTCGGGGCCGTGGTCGGCGGAGCGTCCAGGACGGTGAAGCGCAGACCCGCGGCGGTCAGGCGGTCGATCAGCACGGTGCCCATCGCCACCGCCGGGGTGACCTGGCCGGCGGTGGCGGGCAGGTCGTCGAAGGCGAGGCTGAGCGCCGACTCGGCGAGCATCTTGGCGGTCTCGGTGTAGCCCGGGTCGCCTCCGGACACCTCGGTGAAGAGCCGCCGCCCGGGGCCGGCCTCGCCGACGAAGCGGACGGTGAACCAGGATTCGGCGCGCCGCTCGACATCGGGCCCGGCGCCGGGCCTGCGCAGGCGGGTCAACGTCCGCCGCAGCAGCGGCAGTTGCGCGGCGAGCGCCAGCAGGGCGAGCCCCGCGCCGCCGGCCAGCAGCACCGGCAGCCGGCGGACCGCCGCGTAGTGGCCGTAGCGGAAGGCCGTGCCGTAGTCGGGCCGCGCCGCGGCCGATCGGGCGACCACCAGAGGATCGATCGTGGGCATCGGCACCGCCCAGGCACGGGCCTCGGCCGACCACCGGACCGGGCCGGCCTTGGCACTGATCGTGCGGTCGGCGGGCCGGGGGTCGGCTGCACGGCGCTCCCGGGCCGCCCGGGTGGCCGCCGCGGGCCGGGACATCACGGTCAGCGCCGACGCGAAGGTGCCACCGGAGAACATCCCGCCCGCCCGGACGAAGCCCCGCACCGAGACCGCGGAACCGTCCGACAGGACACCGAGCTCGCGCATCCGTTCCAGGGTGAACAGCACGCCCAGATCGTGCGGCACGGAGTCGAAGCCGCAGGAGTGCACCAGCCGCGCACCGGTCTCGACCGCCCGGCGGTGGTGCAGCAGGTACATCCGGTCGACGAACTCGGGCTCGCCGGTCAGGTCGACGTAGTCGGTGCCGGCGTCCGCGCAGGCGGCCACCAGGGGCTCCCCGTGGTGGAGGTAGGGGCCGACGGTGGAGGCCACCACCCGGGCCGAGGCCGCCACCTCGCGCAGGGAGGCGGGGCCGGCGGCGTCCGCGGCCAGCAACGGGAGGTCGGCGCAGCCGGGGCTCAGGGTGGCGAGGTGCGTGCGCAGCGCCTCCAGCTTGGCCCGGTTGCGGCCCGCGAGCGCCCAGCGGCAGTGGGCCGGAGCGTGCCGGGCCAGGTACTCGGCGGTCAGCGCGCCGGTGAAGCCGGTGGCACCGAACAGGACGAGGTCGTACGGACGTACGGCATCCATGAAGAATCCCTACCGGCTGGTAATGACGGAGCGCCTCACGCTAGGGACCGGGCGCCCGGGCGTCAACCGCCATCGGGGAGCTGCGGCCGGCGCGCGGCTCCGGCGGACCGGGAGGGCAACGACGGCGACGACGGCAACGGCAATGGCCGGACCGGTGGCGCAATGCCGACGCATCGCGGCGCTTTCGCCCCTGGCCGGGCCCGGTACCGGCTCGGGAGGATCGAGTCACCCCCTTCCCCCGCCCTGGGAGACCCGATGACCGCCCCCACCGCAGCACACGTACGCCCGGCCCGGCCCGAGGACCTGCCGCGGCTCGCCCTGTTGGCGGCCGAGCACGCCGTGTACGAGCGGGCCGCACCGCCGCCCGCCGACCTCGCGGCGCGGCTGGCCGTCCTGCTCTTCGACACCGCCGTGCCCAGGCTGCGCTGCTTCGTCGCCGACCCGGGCGACGGTGAGCCGATCGGCTACGCGTCCTGCGCCCCCGAGCTCTCCACCTGGGACGGGGCGGAGTACCTGCACCTCGACTGCCTGTACCTGCGCGACGGCCACCGCGGCCTGGGACTCGGCGCCCGCCTGGTGGACGCGGTACTGACGGAGGCCCGCCGCCTCGGGCTCGCCCACGTCCAGTGGCAGACCCCGCCCTGGAACACCGACGCCATCCGCTTCTACGACCGGCTCGGCGGCCGGTCCACCGCCAAGACCCGGTACGTCCTGCCGACCGGCTGAGCGAGCCGCCCCCGGTCCGCGGTACTCGGACGGTGCCGCCGCTCACCTCACCGGTCACGCCCCGACCGGTCCACCCGCCGATGCGGCGAAGTCGCCCCGGAGCACTGCCGGTTGGGCCTACAGTGTCGCCGTGGCGGCGGGACGGGGGCAGCGGGTGGACAACGGGTCGGTACACAACACCATCAACGGCGGGTTCATCCTGGGGACGGTGATCCAGGGCCATCACGTGGAGCTGCGGTTGCCGCCGACGGTCACCCCCGTCAACGACGGGCTGCCACCGGCCGGTGCGACCTTCGTCGGGCGCGACACGACGGCGCAGGAGGTCCACCGACGCCTCGCACCCGGGCGCACCGGCGCGGGCGGGGCCATCACCGTGCTGACCGGCCTCGGCGGGATCGGGAAGACCGAGCTCGCCCTGCAGATCGCCCACCGGGCCGTGGCCGAACCCGGCTGGTTCCCCGGCGGGGTGCTCTACCTGGACCTCTCGGTCCACGACGACGAGCACCACCGGTCACCGGAGCAGGCCCTGGACACGCTGCTGCGCCACCTGGCCGTCCCGCTCGAGCACATCCCGGAGGACCAGGAGAGCCGCAGCGCCCTGCTGCGCACGGTCCTCAACGGCTATGCGGAGCACGGCCGTCGCGTCCTCCTCGTCCTGGACAACGCCGCCGCGACCGAACAGGTCCGCCCGCTGCTGCCCTCCGACGGCGGCACTCCGGTGCTGATCACCTCCCGGCAGACCCTCACCTTCCACCTCGGCGAACGCCTGTACGACCTGGAGGTCCTCGACCCGGACGCCGGTGTCGAGTTCATCCGCCGCGTGCTCGACACGGCGCGGCCGGGCGACGAACGGGTGGCCGCGGAGCCCGCCGAGGCCGTCCGGCTCGCCGAGCTGTGCGCCGGGCTGCCGCTCGCGCTGTGGATCGCCACCGCGCTGCTCACCGAGGACCCCGCCCGCCCCCTGGCCAATCTGCGTGAGGCGCTGGAGGACTCCCAGCGCCGGCTGGAGCGGTTGAGCCGGCGCAGCGACAAGGCGGTACGGGCCGCCTTCGAACTCTCCTACCGGGCGCTGCCCCCGCAGCAGGCGCGGCTGTTCCTGTTCCTCTCCCTGGTGCCCGGGCCCGACGTGTCCACCGAGGCCGCCGCCCGATTGCTCGACGAGGACCTGCACGACGTCCAGGACCTCCTGGGCGACCTGGCCCGGGCGCACCTCGTCGGGCACGGCGCCTCCTACGACCGCTGGCGCCAGCACGACCTGGTGCGGCTGTTCGCGCACGAGAAGGGCAACGCGCGGGTCGAGCAGGACAGACCCCTGGAGGCCGTCGCCCGGCTCTTCGAGCACTACCTGCGGACCGCCGAGGCGGCCGACACGCTCCTGGGGCCCGACGGGAGCTCCGGCCGCTTCGCCGACCGCGCGGCGGCCCTGGCCTGGTTGGAGACGGAGCGGGCCAACCTGGTCGGGACGGTGACGGTCGCGCACACCCTGCGACGGCCCGACGTCAGCGTCCGGCTCGCCTTCGTACTCACCCGGTACCTCGGGCTCCGTCGCCACCTGGACGACTGGATCGAGGTCAGCACGACGGCCGTGGCACTGTGCCGGCTGAGCGGCGACGACGACGCCACGGCCGCCGCCCTGAACAACCACGGCGCGGCCCTGTCCACGGCTCGACGCTTCGGCGAGGCGCTCGGCGCGCACCAGGCCGCCATCGACCTCTACCAGGAGGCGGACGACTGGGAGGGGCTGGCCGACGCCGCCGGCAACAGCGCGGGGGTCTGGCACCAGATCGGCCGTTCGGACCTGGCGGCCCGGCTCTACGCGGAGGTCGCCGAGCTGTACCGCAAACTCGGGAACAGCGACGGGCGCAGCGCCGCGCTCACCAACCGCGCCACCGTCCTGTCGCACCTGCGGGAGTTCGACGAGGCTCTCGGCGACCTCGCCGAGGCCGCGGACGGGACTCCGGAGGAGCGCCGTGACGGGGACGCCCATGTGCTCGTCTCCCGCGGCCGGGCGCTGGCCGGCAAGCGCGAGTTCGACGAGGCCGTCGGGCTCTTCCGCCGGGCCGCCGAGATCGGACGTCGGGACGAGGACCACCACGGTGAGGCGGTCGCCCTCACCGACCTCGGGAACACGCTGTTCGAGATGTGGCGGATCGAGGAGGCCACCGAGGCCCACACCAGGGCCGCCGAGCTCGTCCGCACGGTCGGGGACCGCCACCACGAGGCGATCGCCCGCAACAGCCTCGGCCTCTGCCTCCAGCGGGTCGGCCGGCTCGACGACGCCATCGAGGCACACACCGCGGCCGTCGAGGCCTTCGGTGACACCCAGGACCACCAGGGCACCGGCCTGGCCCGGGTCAACCTCGGCATGGCCCTGGCCGCCTCCGACCGTCCCCGCGAGGCGGCCGAGGAGCACCGGCGGGCCACCGAGATCCTCCGCGCGTGCGGCGACCCGTACGGCGAGGGCGTCGCGCAGAACCTCCTGGGCTGCGCCCTGCGCAGGTCGGCGGAGTTCGAGCAGGCGCTGGCGGCGCACGACCGGGCCGTCGCGCTCTTCCGGCAGAGCCGGGACCGCAAGTCCGAGGCGGACGTGCTCAACAACGTCGGTGTGTGCCGCCGTGAGATGGGCCAGCACGAGCAGGCCCTCGCGGCCCACGCCGCTGCCTCGGCCGTCTACCGGGAGGTCGGCGACCGGCACGGGGAGGCCGAGGCGGCGGAGAAGAGCGCGGCGGCGTTGCAGGAGATGGGCAGGTTCGAGGAGGCGGCGCGGTTCGGTGGCCGGGCGGCCGAGATCTTCGAGGAGACCGGCGACCGGTACGGCACCGCCGCGGCCTACGTCAACCTCGGTGTCGCTCTGACGGAACTGGGCCGGTACGACGAGGCCGTGGACGCGTCCGGGAAGGCCGTCCTGCTCTTCCGCGAGCTGGACTGCGCGGCCCAGGAGGACGGGGCGATGAGGAACCTCCTGTACGCCGGGAGCCGGCAGCGGGCGGGCGCGGCGAAGCCGACGGCCGACGACGGCGATGCGCGGCGGACGCGGCCCGGTCGCTGGTGGCGCCGGCCTCGGGGGGACCGGCGCGGTTAGGCCGGTGCCGTTCGGCCGGTTCGGTTCGGCCGGCGCGGTTAGGCCGGTGCTGTTCGGCCGGTTCGGTTCGGCCGGTGCCGTTCGGCCGGTTCGGGTTCGGCCGCGGACCGGTCACGATCACCCGGCCGGTTGCCCCGTGCCGACCCACCCTCCTAGCGTGGGCGGCGGGCCCGCACCGGCGCCACGCCGTCCGGGCACCGGCGGCGGCCTGTGCGGCACGGGTCAACGGCACGAGGGACGGGGCGGGGCGGGCGATGGTGGGCGCGGGTGGGACGGCCGGCAGGGTGGCGGTGCTGGGCGGGGGTGTCGCCGGGTTGACCGCCGCGATGGAGCTGGCCGAGCGGGGCTTCGACGTGACGGTGGTCGAGCCCAAGGGCTGGGGCGGGAAGGCGCGCAGCGCCTCGGTGCCGGGGACGGGGACGGGCGGGCGGCTCGATCTGCCGTCGGAGCACGGCTTCCGGTTCTTCCCCGGTTTCTACCGCAGCCTGCCGGACACCCTGCGGCGGATCCCGGTGGCGGGCTCGCGCTCGGGGGTGGAGGGGAACCTGCGGGAGGCGCCGCAGATGCTGTCGGCCCGTTCGGGCCGGCTGGGCGAGGTCGTGTCCGACGTGTCGTCCACGGCCGGGCCGCGGACCCCGCTGCAGATCCTCCGGGCCTGGGGGATCGCTCCCGACGACCGGGAGCTCGGCCCGGAGCTGCTGTACTTCGCCAACCGCATGATGGTCTACATGACCAGCAGCCGGGAGCGGCGGCTGGGGCAGTGGGAGGCGACGTCCTGGTGGGACTTCACCGCCGCCGAGGGGGCCTCGGAGGAGTACCGGAAGGTGTGCGTGGTCGGTGCGACGCGCACGGTGGTGGCGGCGCGGGCCGAGGTGAGCAGCGCGCACACGGTGGGCGGGTTCCTGGAGGCGTTCGGGTACGGGTTCCTGGGGCGGGGCGACGCCGCGGCGGCGGACCGGGTGTTGAACGCGCCGACCAGCACCGCGTGGATCGACCCGTGGGTGGCCCATCTGCGGCGGCTCGGGGTGCGCCTGGAGCTGGGCTGGCGGGTGGATCGGCTGCGGGTGCGGGGCCGCCGGGTGGAGCGGGCGGAGCTGCTGGGTCCGGGCGGGCGGAGGAGGGACCTGGCGGCGGACTGGTTCGTGTGCGCCGTCCCGGTCGACCGGATCGGCGGCCTGCTGGAGCGGGGCCTGGCCGAGGCGGACCCCGGGCTGACGAGCGTCACGGAGCTGCAGACGGACTGGATGACGGGGATCCAGTTCTATCTGACCGAGCCCGTGCCGATCACCCACGGCCACGTCGTCCACCTGGACTCGCCGTGGGCGCTGACCTCGATCAGCCAGGCGCAGTTCTGGGACGCGGACTTCCGCACCACCTACGGGGACGGTCGGGTGGCGGACTGCCTGTCGGTGGACATCTCCGCGTGGGACACCCCGGGCATCGTGCACGGCAAGCCGGCCCGTGACTGCACCCGGGCCGAGGTCGCGGCCGAGGTGTGGGCCCAGCTGTGCGACGGCCTCAACGGTGCGGCCGGGCAACGGTTGCACGACGGGCTGCTGCACTCCTGGCATCTGGACCCGGCCGTCACCGGCCTGGACGGGACCGGCCGCGCCGCCAACGACGAACCCCTGCTGATCAACACCACCGGCTCCTGGGCGCGGCGCCCCCACGCGGAGACCGCGGCCGAGAACCTGTTCATGGCCGGCGACTTCGTGCGCTGCCCGGTGAACCTGGCCACCATGGAGGGTGCCAACCAGAGCGCCCGGACCGCCGTGGGCGCCCTGCTCAAGGCCGGCGCGCACCCGGCGCCCGCGCCCGAGGTCCACGACCTGTACGAGCCGCCGGAGTTGCGCCGTCTGAAGGAGGTGGACGGGGAGCTGTACCGGCAGGGCCGCCCGCACATCCTGGACACCCCGGCGCCCTGGGCCGTCGGGTAGCGGGCCGGGCGGGTGTCACCGCGCCCGGCCGACCACCAACTCGCACAGGGCCGCCAGATCCTCCAGCGCGGCGGGCTCGCCCGTGCCCCGGCGGGTGAGTTCGGCCAGCCACTCCCGGGCCGCCTCGGCGTGCCGGGCGGCCCGGTCGAGGGTCCACCGCCGGCCCCCGGCCCGCTCCACCAGCTCGGCCAGCTCGGCGCCCTCGGCCACCGGGTCGGGGCCCGGGGGCCGGCGGTAGCGGCGGGCCAGCTCGCGCCCGGCCGGGGTGTCGGAGGCGAGTGCCGCCACCACCGGGACGGACATCTTGCGTCGCAGCAGGTCCCGGTGGACCGGCTTGCCGGTGACGGCCGGGTCGCCCCAGACCGCCAGCAGGTCGTCCACCAGCTGGAAGGCCATGCCCACGTCGTGCCCGAAAGCCGCGAACCCCGTGACGGTCCCGGGGTCCGCCCCCGCGTACAGGGCGCCGAGCCGGCAGGAGCAGCCGAACAGGGCGGCGGTCTTCCCCGAGACCATCTCCAGGCACTCGGCCGGCTCCACCCGCTGCCGCTGCTCGAACAGCACGTCCAGGCCCTCACCGACCGCGAGCTGCACGAGCGTGTCGATCAGCGCGGCCGAGGCCTCCCCGGCGACCGGTTCGGACGCCTCGGCGCCGGCCAGTACCTCGAACGCGACCACCAGCAAGGCGTCGGCCGAGCGCGTGGCCGACGCCGTCCCGAACACCTGCCAGGCAGCGGCGCGGTGACGGCGCACCGTGTCGCCGTCCAGCACGTCGTCGTACAGCAGCGACAGGTTGTGGACCATCTCCATCGCCGCGGCCGCCGGCACGGCCGCCGCGGCCTCTCCCCCGGCCGCTCGCGCCGACAGCAGGGTCAGGGCGGCCCGGACGAACTTGCCGCCGTGAAGACCGGGCCCGGACTCTCCGGACCAGCCCAGCTGGTAGGCCGCCACCTCACTCGCGTCCCCGCCCAGCGCCCCCACCCACGACCGCAACCGCGGTTCACACATCCGGGACGCCCAGGCGAGAGTCGCCTCAGCACGCCCACCCGCGGCAACCCGCCCCACCCCACGCCCCAACCCTCGACCGCACGCCGACAGATCCGCCCGCCCCCTCCGCCCGGGAAGGCGCGACAGGAGTCCCACCCAAGCACACCGGGGCCGGCGTCGTCAGCAGCGGCCTCCGGCCGCCCCGCCCGGGCGGGCACCGGCGGACGGTCGAGATCGACGGGCGCGGACGGTGCGGGCTTCGCGGGCCCGGAGTTCACGGACCCGGATCCCGCCGCGCCGGGCCCGCCGGCCCGTCCTCGGCTCGCGGTCCGTTCGGGTGACACCCCGGCTCTGTCGCGCGGACAGGGCCGAGTGGTTCCGCTACGAACGAGGGGCACGCAGCCCCGTCGCCGGCCAGGCCGGCCGCCGACACCCCACCGGAAGGCAGTCCCGCCGTGGCCGTACCCACCACGTTCGACCAGACCACCACCGACTACAGCCTCACGCACGCCTACTGGATGGCCAGGGCCTCCGACCTCGCCTACAAGAGCGAACCCGAGATCGAGGAGCAGGCCCGCGCCTGGGGCTTCGACACCGTGCGCCACCACGAGACGACGTTCACCCCGCCCTTCCCGCTCCAGGACACCCAGGCCTTCACCATGGCCGGCGAGCACATGATCGTCACCGCCTTCCGCGGCACGGAACCCGCGCAGATCCGCGACTGGCTCACCGACGGCACCACCCCGCCCTGGCCCGGCCCCGCCCGCACCGGCTACGTGCACCACGGATTCGCGGAGGCCCTCGAGTCCGTCTTCCCCGCCGCCCAGAAGACGATCGCCGAACTGCGCACCGACGGGCAGACCCTCTGGTTCACCGGGCACAGCCTCGGCGGCGCCCTGGCCATGCTCGCCGCCGCCCGCCTCTACCTGGAGGACCCGCGCCTGCGGGCCGACGGCGTCGTCACCTTCGGCCAGCCCCGTACCTGCGACCGTCTGCTCGCCGCCGCCTACAACAAGGGCTTCGCCAACCGCATGTACCGGTTCGTCAACAACAACGACATCGTGCCCCAGCTGCCGCCCGAGCCGGCCTTCACCCACGTCGACGCGCTGCGCCGGATCGACGCCGCCAGCCGCATCCAGGAGGGCGCCGGCCTGGTCACCGGCCTGACCCGGCGGGCCGAGGGGCTGACGAACGCCGTGTTCTCCCCCACCGGCGAGGGCATCCGCGACCACTTCATGCGCAACTACCTCGCCGCCCTGGAGAAGAACCTCGCCTGATCAGGCCCAAGTGCCCGACGGGCCCGCCCGCCCCGCCGTCGCCCACGACGGCTGCGACGCCATGCCTGCTTAGACCCGTGAATCAGCGGTTCGGGCCGAGCGCAGCTGAGGGAAGGGATGCCGGACACCATCGCCGTGACCGTACGAGGGGCCGTCTCAGGGCGAGTTCGGAGGATCATCCTCGTAGTCGTGCCAGCCCGAGGATCGTGCGAGCTGTCCCCACGTCGGCCAGGTCCGGCCGGTCGCCTGACGAAGAAGCTCGCCCGGCAGGGTGAAGGGCGGTGCCTTGTGCGGCTTGGCCAGGGCCTGTCCGACGATGCTGTCGTGGAGGACCGCCGCCGTGGACAGGCGGGGCAGCAGCCGGTGGACGCGGTCCGCGTAGCCGTCCGGGAGTTCCGTCGGGCCGCCGCCGAGATCGAAGCCCGCGCCGAGGGCGACCAACGCGATCTCCGGCCGCTTTCGCAGGGCGATCTCACGGTCCGTGTGCAGCGCGATCGCATCCCACACGACGTCCGTGCGGTCCGGCGGCACGCCCCGGTCGGTCAGGAAGCGGACCGCCAAGTCGGCGCCGTCCAGCTCGAACCGCTGGTCACCGTTGCCCTCGGCACTGAGCCCGCTGTCGTGCAGGGCGCATCCCAGGAAGAGCAGTTCGTCGTCGTAGTCGCGGTCCGGTCGCAGACCACGCCGCTCACCGAGAAGGCGCCCGTAGAGGTAGGTACGCAGGCTGTGATGGAAGAGCGCGGCCGGGAGCAGGGCCTGCGCGTAGCGGATCGTGTCCGACGCGAGCGCGGTCGAGGGAAGGGCCAGTTCGCCGTAGCCGTCGTTCACGAGGTGCTTCGCAGCGGCAAGCCGAGGAGCGGCCGGCGGAGGAGCCACTTCCGCGCCCCGGCGGGCTCCGGGCATTCCGTGGTGATCACGTCGTACAGACTAGTGAAGGGCCCGCGCCGGGGCGGACGACCGGCGGAAGTCGCGTGACCGTACCGACGGAACCGGCGACATGACGCCATGACCGGTGCCGCACTGTCGCGCGATCCCGAGGTGCGCGCCGCCGTCGCGAGTGACGGCGGCCGGACGGCGCTCGGCCACCCCGACCTGAATGGACGTCGAGGCGATCCGGGCCGACCCCAAGCCGATCCTCGGCTACAGCGACATCGCACTGCCGCACCTGGTGCTCCACGCGCGCACGGGTCCGGTCGGGTTCCACGCCGACATGGCCGTCCCCGGCTCTCGATGCGCAGGGCACTGCCGAACCGGCAGCCGTCGCCGTCCTCGGAGGGTGCACGTCGACGTCGAGGTGCGTCCGGAGGGCGGCGACGGACCCGGCGGTGGCTCCCCCATGGCGCATCGTGGGGCGTTCTGCCCGGTCAGGTCGTCAGGATCCCGGCCAGGCGGGCCGCTTCCGCCCGGACGCGCGGGGGTGCGGCCGGTGCGGCCAGGGCGTCGAGGGCCGGGACGGTGGTGCGGATGCCCTCGGCGGCCGCGCACTCGGCGGCGAGTACGAGGGCGTCGGCCAGCCCGCGCCTGCCGGGCTCGGCGGCGAGCTCGGTGATCACGGCCGCGAGGACGGCCCACACCGTCCGGCCCGCTCCGCTGCGCGCGGCGTCCGCCAGGACGCCCAGGATCCGGTTCGGCTTGGCCACGGACAGCCGCCAGAGCGCCGCGAGCCATTCACCGAGCACATCCGGCCGGAGCCGGCCGCGTGCGGTCGCCGTCAGCAGGAAGTTCAGCGCGGCGGTGCGGTTCTCCGCCCGGTTGGCGCTCAGCCCGTAGGCGAGCAGGAGGTGGCTCACCGGTCCGAAGTCGCCGGGAGCCGCCACGAGCCGGGCCAGCAGGGGGTTGGCTCCCCGCGGAGCGGCTGCGCCCGCCTGTTCCACCGCGACGGGGAGGCCGTGCGCGGCGACGGCGTCCGGGTGCCAGGGCGCCAGCCAGGTCAGCTGGGCGAGCTCGGCGGGCGGGATCCCCGGCACGCCCATGAACCGGGCGGTCTCGGTGGGGTCGGGGAGGCGGTGGAGGAGGCCGATGATGCCCTCGGGCACCGGCGCGGCTCCGGTGACCGCGAGTGGCGCGATGCGCGGGACGGTGGGGAGGGCCCGGCCCGAGACGCCCTCCCGCTCGGGCAGCTCCAGGGGCTGGATGTGGAACCGGCTGGGTGTGGGCGGTGCCGTGTCGGGAGGCAGGTCGCAGCCGAGCTCGGCGGCAGCGGCGCGGACGGCCGGCAGCGCGTGCGGGGCCACCCGGAGCAGGGCTTGGGCCAGGTCCCCGGGCCAGGGGCGGGCACCGGCGGTCCGGTACGCCGTGAGCCGCTCGACGAGCGCGGCCGGATCGATCTCGCCGTCGCCGCCCGTGGGCGTGGCGAGCAGGAGCGGCACCGGCGCGTCGGTGATCCCGCACGCCGCCTCGTGAACGCGCAGTGACGGGATCATCGCGGGGGTGCCCAGGTGGGCGGGGAGGCCGAGCAGCGTGCTCGTGTGCCGGCCGGACTCGTGCGTTCGTCCGGTCAGGGCGTCGAGCAGGCAGCCGAGTGCTCCTCCGATGCTGCGGAAGTCCCGGAACGAGGCCGGGTTCGCGTGGCGCCGTGCGGCGAGCGGGGCGAGCGCCGTCCGAAGGGCGGCCGCGTCACGGTGGTGCTCGATGACGAGGGCGGCGAACACCGTCTCGAACTCGGCGGGGTCGGGCACCCCGGCGGCCATCACGGCACCCAGCCGCTCGGCGAGATCGAACGGTCCGGCGGGTGCGGCCGGCAGCGCGACAGGCCCTGCGGGTACCGGCGCGGCGGGCGCGTCCTCCGACCGCTCGGCAGCCGGGGTCGGGGCCGCGGTCGGGGTCGGGATGGCCAGCAGGCGGTGGGCGTCGGCCTGGAGGGCGGGGCTGAGGACGGCGGCGGCGGCGCGCACGGCCTCAGCGGTGGCGGGGGCGGTGCGGGGCAGACAGCGGGCGACGAGTCGCAGGGCCTGTTCCTGGATCGCGGGAGCCGGGTGGGCGAAGGCCTCGGCGACGGCGGGCAGCAGGCCGTCGGATCCGGCCGGGTCGCGGCGCAGCGCGGCGTCGACCCAGCTGAGCTGGACGGTGGCGAGGGTCTTCTCCGGGCGGGCCAGCACCCCGGCCGTCAGTTCGGCGAACAGTTCGGCCGGCAGCCGCGCGTCCACGGAGCGCAGCGCCGCCTGGGAGATCCTGGCGGCGCCCGGCGCACCGTCGACGGCCAGTCGGACGTGGTCGTGGGCCCGGGCGAGGACCTCCTCGGCATCGGGGGCCAGTGCCGTGTACAGCCGGAGGAATCCGCGCAGGTTCCCGGGCCGGTCGCCGCGCAACAGGCGGCCGAGGCAGCGGTCGATCAGTTCGGCGCGGTCGAGCAGGCCCTCACCCGCCAGGGTGGTGAGCACCTGGGGCCACTGGTTCTCCGGTCCGCCGTACTCGTGGGCGAACTCCGCTCCGACGTCCGGGACTTCGAAGAGCCGGCGGACGAACTCGGCGATCCGGGGTTGTGGGCGCAGCCAGGAGAGCAGCGCGTGGTGCCGCGGCACCGGCTCGCGCAGACCCTGGTCGGCGAACCACTCACCGATCTCCCGGTGGTGGTGGTGGATCAGTCCGCCCTCGCGCACCCAGCCGATCATGTAGCCGTCGGTGGTGGGGAGTTCGGCGCCGGACCAGACGGCGAGGCCGTGGGTGATGAGCCAGCGGGGGCCGTCGCCCCGTGCGGGCAGCCATTCGGCGAGCCGGGCCGCGAGTTCGCGGTGGAACGCCGCGTCACGGTGTGGTGGGATCAGGGCCAGCAGGAGGGTGTGAGGGTCGGCGTTGGTGGAGCCGCCGCCGGCCCGCGGCCAGGTGATGCGCAGGAGGCGCCGGGCGGTCAGCCAGTCCAGGGCCTCGGCCGGGGTGGCGGCGGAGAGGATCCCGGCGAACTGCAGGGCGCCCAGCTGGTCGTACGCGGCGAGGGACCGGTGGGCGTCGCCCGAGGAGAGCTCGCGCAGCAGCTCGGCGCGGAGCTTGCGCAGCGGGGTGCGCAGGTGGCGCAGCTCGGCGGCGGGCACGGGGCGCAGGCGGTCGATCACCCCTTGCGGGATCCGGGCGGCGATGAGCGCGCGCGCCTCGTCCCAGCTGATCGTCTCGCTCGTACGGTCGGTCATGACGCCCCCACTCGGTCCGGCTGATGATCACGAACCTAGCGCGCACCACCGACAGCCGTGCGGGAGGGCTCCGGGGCCCGGTCGGCGGGCCCGCCGCACCGGCGTCGCCCGGGCCCCGCCTCCGGGCGGTGCAGGGCCGGCCGGTTCGTCATGCGTACGGCGTCCTCCGCCGGGCGGAGGTCGTGAGCCGTTCGGCGAGGGCTTCGACGAGGCCGCGGAGCTCGTCCGGGCGTTCGACTGCGGGAGTTCCGGCAGGGCGGGCACGCGGGCGACGGGCCGGGGCATGCTCCGAAGTCTCCCGAAGATACCGGGCGGGTTCTGCCCGGTATTCGCCGTAGCGTGCGGTCAGAAGCACCGACCGACCAGGAGAACCCCGTGAACTTCGTCTCTGTCCGCGTCATCACGAGCGACGTCGCCCGCCTCGTCACCTTCTACGAGCGCGCCACCGGAGTGGCCGCCGCCTGGTCGAACGAGGACTTCGCCGAGCTCAGGACCACGTCGGCCACCCTCGCGATCGGCAGCACCCGGACCGTCCCGCTGTTCGCGCCGGGCTCCGCCGGCTCCGCCCGCCCGGCCGACAACCACAGCGTCATCCTCGAGTTCCTCGTCGACGACGTCGACAGCGTGTACCGGAACCTGACCGGCTTCGTGGAGGACTTCGTCAACGAGCCCACCACGATGCCCTGGGGCAACCGCGCGCTGCTGTTCCGCGACCCCGACGGCAACCTCGTCAACTTCTTCACCCCCGTCACGCCCGCCGCGATCGAGAAGTTCGCCCGCTGAGGACGCCGCGGCCGCCCGGCAGGCACCGGACAGGCTCACCGGCCGTTCGGCCGACCGGTGGTCAAGCGTGGTGGCCCGGGTCCGCCGCGTCGATGGCGCCGCCGTCGGGGTCGAGGAGGTGGCTGCCCCGCGCGAGGCCCGCCAGGATGCGCTCGGCCGTCGCCTCCGCGGTCAGGTCGCCGGAGTCGAGGACGTTGGCCTCGTAGGCGCCCAGGTCGCTGAACTGGGCGTGCAGGGCCCGGATCGGTTCGGGGTCGGTGAGCGCGTCGCCGGTGCGGCCGGTTGCCCGTTCCAGCGTCGTCTGCCGGTCCGGACGGAGGATGACGTAGCTCAGCGCCACGGCGTGCTCCTTCGCCGCCGCGCGGAAGAGGTCGATGAACCAGGGGCCGACGACGCCGTCGTAGACCACCTGGTAGCCGCCGCCGGCATAGCCGAACGCCGCCGACACCAGTACCCGCAGCACCACCTGGTTCTGGCGGTGGGCCTCGGGCAGGTACGGCGGGATCGCGCCCTGCTTGATGAAGCTCCAGAAGTCGTCACTGTGCAGGTGCACGCTGGGTGTCAGGCGATCGGCGAGGAGCGCCGCCACGGTGCTCTTCCCGGCTCCGGGCGGCCCCGTCAGGATGATCACCTGACCGCGCGCGGGAGCGGTCTGCTCGAAGGTCGGCGGGTTCATACGGCCACCGTGTCACGTTCGACCGGCAGACCGCTCCCGAATTCGGCGCCGGCCCGGATCGGGAAACCGGGGCGGGCTCCGGTGATCACGCGCAGTCACGGCGGGTGGCCGTGGCGCTGCTTCATCGCGCCACGGCCACGCCCCCGCCCCGCCCCGCCCCGGGGCGGACACGACCGAACAACCTCGACCGGGCACAACGCTCATCGAGGGCGGACGCCATGACCGGCTGTCCGGTCGCCGTTCTCGCCGACGAATGCGCAGGCACCGTCAGCCGCCCGACACCGCGCCGCAGCGGTCCGGCGCCGCGCTGCCGGCCGGCTCCCCGCCGACCGCCGCAGTCACCGACCGGGCCGGCGACGCGGCCGCGGTGGCCGCCGCCGAGGAGATCCGGCGGGCCAAGATCTGGCTCGCCGACAACGCGGGCACGTCCGTGCCCTACAGCCAGAAGAAGAACTGGAAGGACGGCTACCGTCAGGACTGCTCCGGCTACGCCTCGATAACCCTCAAGCTCCCCAAGTCCGGCCCGAACACGGTGTCGTTGAGGAACGACGGCTGGACCAAGGCCATCGCGATATCCGAGCTGCGCCAGGGCGACCTCGTCATCAAGGCCAACAGCAACGACCCCGACCACCGGCACGTCGTCAGCTTCGACGGCTGGGTGGACGGCAAGCACAACTCCTACCGCTCCTATGAGCAGGCCGGCAAGGTGGGCACCCGCCACACCACGCACAGCTACGGCCTGAACTCCGGCGACGGCCACCACGCCCACCGCCCGGTCGACCTGGTCGACTGACGCACCTGCGCCCCGCACCCCCCGCGGCGGCCGGTTCCCCCGGCCCCGCGGGGGTGCGGGCGTCCGGCGGAGGGCGCCCGGCACCGGGCAGACCGCTCGACCCCGTCGAGCTGGCCTGGCGGCACGCGGGCACGAACCTCCGCGGCGCGGCCGTCCGGCGGCCCCGGATTCCCGTGGCAGGCCGGATCGGGCGGGCGTCAGCCGCGCTCGATCTCGACCTTGGTGATCACGACATCCTCGACCGGTCGCTCGTCCTCGGTCGGCGCGCCGGCGATGGCGTCGACCACGGCCTTCGACGCGGCATCGGAGACCTGGCCGAAGATCGTGTGCCGGCGGTTCAGGTGAGCCGGGGTGCCGACGGTAACGAAGAACTGCGAACCGTTGGTGCCCGGGCCGGCGTTGGCCATGGCGAGCAGGTAGGGCTTGGTGAAGAAGAGCTCGGGGTGGAACTCGTCCGCGAAGGTGTAGCCCGGGCCGCCGGTACCGGTGGCCGTGGGGTCACCGCCCTGGATCATGAAGCCGGAGATCACGCGGTGGAAGACCGTGCCGTCGTAGTACGGGCCACTGCCGGGCTCCCCGGTCCGCGGATCGGTGTACTCACGGGACCCCTCGGCGAGCTCGACGAAGTTCCGCACCGTTTTCGGCGCATGGAACTGGAAGAGCTCCAGCCGGATCGGGCCCCGGTTGGTGTGCAGGGTCGCGAAAAGCCCCTTGGCCATGAAAACTCCCTCGGTGCGGTGTCGGTTCAGGGCAACTCTGCCACCTCCCCGGCACACTCCGGCCCCGGGGCCCCGCGCCCCGGACGGCGCTCGCGCCCGAGCGGGCCGTCCGACAGCCGCCGGCCCAGCCGGCCCGGGGCCGTCACGATGGCTGCACGGCTGGAGGCCGCGCTCATGCAGCTGATGACCTTCCGCGGCGACCCGCCCGCAGCGCCGTGCTGCTGGACGAGCTGGTCGACGGCCTGCCCCGATGTCCGATCCGTACGCAGTGCCGCTGGTTCCACCAGGAAGGGCCCGCGCTCTGCCGGCGTTGCCCGCAGAGCGTGACGGAACAACACCGGCCTTCGTCGGAGATGCTGCGGATCGTGAACGAGAACGATCCGCCCACGGGCGCCGACACCGGTCCCGCTCCGTCCCAGTGAGCCCACCGCCCGTCGGAGACGACCTCCGACGGGCGGTGGGCCGTGAGCGGTCGGCCGTGCACGGTCAGCCGCTGTCGGCTGCCGTGTCGGTGTCCGCCTGGGCGGCAGCGCTGTCGGCGGCGTCCAGCTTCTGCTGCATGTCCCGGGCGTTGTCGGCCGCGCCGCCGTCCTGCTTACCCTCGGAGGATCCCCCCGAGGAGCCGGCGGCGCTGCCCGAGTGGCCGCCGGAGGGCCCGCAGCCGGTGAGGAGGGCGGCTGCCGCCAGGGCCAGGGCCGCGAGCGCGGTGGCCGGGCGGCGGGTCACTTGCCGGCCCCCTCGTTGTGGGCCGCGCACCAGGTCGCAACGGCCTTGAGGTCGCCCTGGCGGGCCTTCAGGGTGGGGACGAGCGCCTTGCGGACGGTCAGCCGGTTGTTGAGGTAGGTCTCGATCTCAGCGTGGCCGGCAGCCTTGGCTTCCGTGACCCGCTGCTGCAGGCGGGCGACCGAACCGACCACCGTGGCGTCGCCGTTGAGCCGGTTCAGCGCCTTGGTGATCCGCTCCTCGGTCGTGGGCAACCGCTTGCAGATGTTCTTCGCACCGTCATTCTTCGGCGTCGTCGCGGCGGTCGGGGCACCCGACGGCGAGCCGCTGCCCCCGTCGGCGTGAGCCGGCACGGCGGCGAGCAGCGAGCCGGCGAGGGCGAGGGCGCCGAGGGCGGCGGCCCTGCGGCTGACGGACACGCGGTTGGCAGACATGAGGCATCCTCTCTCCGTTGCGGGTCCCGGCACCGGCCGGGCGCACGACGACCGGCCGGTGCCGGGACGGTCGCCAGGAGCGTAGGACGCCTTCTTGTGGATTCCCTGTGGAACGGGCAGCGGGAGTGGGGAACGGGCAACGGGGACGGAAGGCGGCTCAGTGGCCGGCGCCCGAGATCCAGTCGCGGCCGGTCGGCAGCTCGATGGTCGGGGCATCCGGGCGGGGCAACGGCAGCCTGATCTCCATCCGGCAGCCGCCGCCGGGCGGGGTCGTGATCCGGACCGTCCCTCGGTGCAGCGCGACCTGCTGCGCGACCAGGGTGAGCCCGAGGCCCGAGCCGGGGCTGTCCCGCCGACGGTGGAACCGCCGGAACACCGCCTCCCGCTCGGCCGGGCCGATCCCGGGACCGCGGTCGTCCACGGTGAGCACCACGGCCTCACCCTCGGCCGCCAGCCTGAGCGTGACCTGCGCCGGGTCCTGCCCGTTGCGGCCGTGCACAGCGGCATTGCCGAGTAGGTTGGCGAGCATGATCCTCAGTCCGGGCTCCCAGCCGAACACCCGCACCTCCTGCGGGACATCCACCGTGAAGGCCGCCTGCGGATGGCGGCGCGCGGCCTCGCCGACCGCCGCGTCGGCGGCCTCGGCGAGGTCCACCGACTGGAAGGCGTCCACCTGGACCAGGTCGCCCCGGGCCAGAGCGGCCAGTGCGGTGAGCAGGTCGAGCATCCGGGCGTGGTCGTCGCGCAGTTCGGCGACGATCTCCGCGCGGTCGACGGCGGGCAGGTCCGGGTGGGCAGCCAGCACGTCCAGATTGGTGCGCAGGCTCATCAAGGGGGTCCGCAGTTCGTGCGAGGCCGCGGAGGAGAACGCTCGGGCCGTGTCCAGGGCCTCGGCCGTGCGCCGCGCCTGCTCGTCGTAGCGGGCGAGGAGGAGTGCGAGCGCGGCAGAGAGCTCGTCCACCTCGGCTGTCCCTGTCCGCTCCGCCACAAAGCCGTGACCGACCGGAGCGGCGATGCCGCCCGGCCCGTCGGCGCTGTTCGGACCGTCGGTGCTGTTCGGCCCGACGGCGCTGTTCGGCCCGACGGTGCTGTTCGGCCCGACGGTGCTGTTCCGCCCGACGGTGCTGTTCGGCCCGTTCGCCCCGTCGGTATCGGCTGGTGCCGCCGGGTCGAGCGCGGTCGCGCGACGGCTGAGCCGGCGCAGCGGCGCCGTCGCCCGCTCGGCGACCACGAATCCGATCAGCGCGGAGACCGGCGCCGCGATCAGCGCCACCAGCAGTACCCGCCGCCGGACGGCGGCCGCCTGACTGTCCACCTGTCCCGCGGGCGTCACCACCCACAGCGTGCCGGTGGCGCCGCCCGCCCCAGTGGCACCGATCCTGACGGTCAGCACCCGCCAGGCCCTGCCCTGGTCGCGCACGGTGGCCGGACCGCCCGGCCCGGCCGGGAACGCCGCCGCGTCTGCGGGCTGCGGGCCCACCGACAGCAGGACGGAACCGTCCTCGCCGACCACCCGCACACCCGCGTCCAGGGCCGCGTCCAACACCTTCCGCTGCTGGGTCTGCTCGGCCTTCGGGCGGCCCTTGCTGTCGGCGGCCACCAGGGCGCGGACGCTGGGAAGGACAGCGGCCGCCCGGTCGTTGAGCCGGGCGTCCTGCTGGTGCCGCAGGTCCCGGCCGACCAGCGGCAGGAGCAACAGCCCGGCCAGCACCACCAGAAGCGGCACCACGGCGGCCGCCCACAGCGCGATCCGGGTGGAGAGCTTCACAACGACCCCGGGGCATCGCCGCCAGGCACCCGCAGGACGAACCCAACGCCCCGCACGGTGTGGAGCAGCCGGGGCCGCCCGCCGGCCTCGAGCTTGCGCCGCAGATAGCTGACGAAGGTGTCGACGGCGTCGCTGCGGACGTCGAAGTCGTAGCCCCAGACGCGCTCCAGCAGCACCTCCCGGGAGAGCACCAGGCCGGCGTTGCGCGCGAGCTGGGTGAGCAGTTCGAACTCCCGCCGGGTGAGCGGAAGTTCCTCGTCGTCGAGCCGTGCCTGCCGGGTTGCCGGATCGATCACCAGCGGGCCGGCCACCACCCGGCCGTCCGGCTGCGGGGGACGGCGGCGCAGCAGCGCCCGCAGCCGCAGCACCAGCTCCTCCAGCGCGAACGGCTTCACCAGGTAGTCGTCCGCCCCCGCCTGCAGTCCGGCGACCCGGTCGGCCGGCTCGTCCAACGCGGAGAGCATCAGCACGGGGATGTCGTCGCCACGGGCCCGCAGGGTGCGGCAGACCTCGGCGCCGCTGAGGCCGGGCATCGACACGTCGAGCACCAGGACGTCCGGCGCGGCGGCGGGCAGCCCGGCGAGCGCGGCCTCGCCGTCCTCGGCCAGGCTCACCGAGAACCCGCTCAGCCGCAGGCCGCGCTCCAGGGTGCGCCGGATCGCCGCGTCGTCGTCCACCACCAGCACCCGGCCACCGGGGCCGCCCACGGCCCCGGGCTCGCTCCCGTTCATCGCCGCCTCCTCGCATCCGGCTCGCATTCGGGCTGCCGACCCTCTCATACGCGTGCCACGGGCCCCTGCCGGGGGGTGAGCCGGTGCCGTCCGGCCCCGGCCCCCACGGCGCACGGGCTCACCCCAGCCGTGCGTCGAACTCCAGCGCCTCGACCAGCTCACCGACGCGCCGCTCGGACAGCCCCCGGGCAGCGAACCAGGCACCGACGTCGCGCACGTCCCGCTCCAGGAACGAACGCCCGCGCGGGTTGGCGACCATGTCCACGATCTGCGGCACGTCGATGATTACCAACCGCCCGTCGTGGACCAGGGGCCCGCCTCCAGGGAGCTGACGCCGGTGGCGTTGAGCGCGGTGTGGTGTTTCAGTCGACCAGCGCGGTATTCGCCCGCAGCAACATCGACCTCGACGTCAACCGCTGCCCCACCACTACTGCGGACCGTGCACCTCATCGACCACCGGGGCCTGAGCAACAGTTGACCCGTGCGATCCAGCGGGCGTTGGACACCCTCTCCGAGGGACGCACCACGATCACCATCACGCACCGCCTCTCCACGATCGGGGACGCGGACAAGATCATCGTCATGGACCGGGGGAGGATCGTCGAACAAGGTTCGCACCTCGAGCTCATGGCGCTCTCGGGCCGCTACGCCGCGATGGTCGGGTCGAGTCGGTCCGGGCGAGGTCCGGGACGTGGGGCCGGCGCCCCCCCGCACCGTCCACCCGGCGCCCTGACGGACTGACAGCGTGTGGTAGCGTCCATCCCTTCTCCGGTAGGCCGGATGAGGTCCCCCAGCAGGTTCCCGTGACCGACCCTTCCCAGCAGCTCCGGAACGCTCTCGACGAGCTGGACGCCGTCTTCGCGCCGCTCTCCGAGCGGCCCTCCACCGTCGGCGGCTGCACCTACTGCTACACCGACACCGACCTCGAAGCACTCGCCGGGCCCTCGCACCGGGTACCGGAGGAACTGATCCGTTCCGTCGCGACCACCTCGGCCGGCCACTGGGACGACTTCCCCGCCCTCTACCGCCGGATGACACCGCGCATCGTCCGCCTCCTGGCCACCGATCGACTGCACGTCGACCACGGGCTGATCGCCTCCCGGCTGCTCGCCGCGGAGCCGCGGACCTGGACGTCGCCGGAGCGGGAGGCGCTGGAGGCCGTCTGGCACGCCTGGTGGCGGGCGGCCCTGCACGCACACCCGGGCACCGAGCCCGTCACCGGGGTACTGGAGGCGATCTCCGTCAGCACCGGGAGCCTCTCACCGTGGCTGACCGTCTGGGCCGGCACCCGGACCGAGGCGGCGGACCGCCACCTCGCCGACGCGCTCGACGACTGGCTCTTCGAGGGGCGGCTCGCGGGCCTCCGGCTCGGCTTCTACGACGAGCTGCACGCCGCACCGGAACTGCTGAGCTGGCTGCTTTCCCTTGAGGAGGGCCGGATCGGTGCCGCCCAGCTCTTCGAGGTCGAGCGCATCGCTCACAGCTGAGCCGTACGCACCCCCTGGACCCGGCGGGATCCACCCGCCGGCCGCCCTGCTGATCCTGCTCCGGTTCGCTCTCCTCGGCGCCCGGCGCGGCGGGAGGCCGGACACACCTGCCTGAGTGGGCACACGAACGCCGCTCGGGCGGCGGAAGGCGACCCACCGCCGGCGACGCGGCCACCCGCTCCCGTTCCCCTCGGACCGGTCGGAAATCGTCAACGGCGGCGGACCCGCCCGGCATAGGCTGACGATCATGCGTTTCGTTCGAACTCCCTTGCTGCCGCTCGCGGCACTCGTCCTGCTCAGCGGCTGCTCCGGGGCGGCGGACCCGACGCCGGCCACCGGACCGGCCGCCTCGGCCCACGCCGCCGAGGACTCCCCGGTGTCCGACGGGCCGTCGCCGAAGCCCACTCCGGTCGACATCCGGTCCCTCACCTCGGCCGAGCTCCAGCACCAGTGGTGGAGCTGGGCGGGGTCGACCCCGACGGAGCGCAACCCCGTCGTCGACCCCGACGGCCGCCACTGCGGTGAGGGCCAGCACGAGGGCATCTGGCTGCTGGCCGGGACGTTCGGCGGGACCGTCACCCGCACCTGCGCGGTGCCCGTCGGCACCCCGGTCCTCTTCCCGGTCGTCACCATGTACGGCAAGAGCTCCGACTGCCTGACGTTCATGAACGACGCCCGGGGCAGCGCCGTGCTCGACGGGACCGCCCTGTCCGTGGAGGAGTTGGGCTCCACCCAGATACGGGCCGATCCGATGCCCGACAGCCCGATCCGCAGCCACCGGGACTTCAACGACTCCTGGGCCTGTGGCCTGTGGGTACGGCTCGACGAACTCACCCCCGGGCGGCACGAGATCGTCCTGCGCGGCAGCTCCGGCACCTTCTCGACCGGCGTCGACTACCGGCTCACCGCGACCGAGGACCCGACGGCGGTGTCGAGGGCGCAGGCCGACCGCACCGGGCCGCCGAGCGTCTGACGGAGCCGGCACCCGGCACCCGGCACCCGGCACCCGGCACACGACACCGGGCGAGGCAACCCGCTGGAAACGGCCCGGCAACGCCCTTGGCCGAACGTTGCGCATATCGTATACGTCGACGTTACCCACGGCCCCCCACGCCACGAGATGATTGCCGCCAAGGCCTCACTGCCGCGCGGGGCGGGAAGCGACTGAGCACGGAAGCCGATTGCGACGCCCGCCCCGGACTCAAAACCCCCTCCACCCGCCTCACCCGCTTCGACCTGCCCGACGTCGCCCACCGCGGCGGCACCGCCGAAGCCACGCACCTGTCCGCCCTCGCCTCCACCTCCGCCCCCTCCGACGCCGGGTTCGCCCCTGGGCATCACTACCCGGGTTCGTTCCGCTGCCCATGGTCGACAGCCCGTAAACCGGACGCTGAATCACCTACATGGCCGGTCGCCATATTCCGGCAGCCGCAATGGCGGAAGATACCACCCGCCTCTTGACTTTCCGCCTGCATGGCGGGCGGGCCCGGCAATTGCGATCAGTCCGACTCCGGGTGATCTCCGGGAAACCTGATATTTCGCGGAGCTGAACGCCAAAAATCTGTTGTTCCGACCGGTGGCAAAGCCGTTCACCCGTGCTATGCTCCCAGCCATTCAAAGCACAACTCCCCTCCTCTACAACAAGATTGGAGGTGAAGAACCATGTTGAGCTTCTCCGGCCAGGTTGGCAGCACCGCTACCGGCGGTGCATTCGTCCAGGTGGCACCCGGCGCCAGCACCACGTGCGGCGGTGGTAACTGCTGCTGTTCCTCCTGCTGCTCCTGGTAGTTCTGGAAATACCGGGCGGGGCCGTGATTTCGGCCCCGCCCGGCTTCCTTTGACCACCCGTCTCCACGCTGCTCCGGTCGCCACTCTCCCGTCCCCAGAGAAGGGCAGAAGATGTCGCTGAAAGACTCCCAAGAGGCCGTCTCCGAATACCTGAACCAGAACGCGCACCTGTCCTCGGTGGCGGGCTTCGGCCAGCAGCACACCTCGGTGTCCAGCCACAGCGCGACGACCGTGGTGCGCGCGCCCGAAGCCGTGGTGCGCGGCCGCTGGAGCCCCGTCGTCGAGGGCTTCGTCGGCGAGGAACTCCTGCTCAACCACCGGCGCAGCGGCCGCGACCTGGGCATGCAGCTCGGCGTCTCGCGCTACCTCGGCCACGACGCCGTACTCTCCAGTGCCCACTCCGACCTGCGCGAGCGGCTCGACGGAGCGGTCGCGCTGCCGGCGCACCGTCGGCTGAAGAGCGGGCTCACCTCCACGGTGGTCGCCCGCCGCAGCGGCCGGGGCTTCTCCGGCAAGGCCGCCTCGCTCGACGAGCTGGCCACCGTCCTCTGGCACGGCCAGGGCGTCTCCGGCAGTCTGTCGGTGCCCACCGCCCAGGACGCCGACGCGACGATCGCCCTCCGGAACGCCCCGTCCGGCGGCGGCCTCTACCCGATCCGGCTCGCCGTCCTGGTGCAGAACGTCAAGTCACTGGCGCCGGGCGCCTACGAGTACCAGCCGCACAGCCACACCCTCCACCCGCTGCAGCGGACCCCGTCCCGGATCGACCTCACCAAGCAGCTGCTGACCGTCGACATCGATCTCGACAAGGTCGCGTTCGCGCTCGTCTACGTCTACGACATGTACGTCAACAGCCAGAAGTACGGGGACAGCGGACTCGTCTTCGCGCTGATCGAGGTCGGCGGGATCTCCCAGAACATCCATCTCGCCCGCACCGAGCTCGGCCTGATCGCCTGCGACCAGGGCGGCTACGACAAGCACACCCTCGAGAAGACCCTGGGATACGACGGCACGTCACGCCACGTCGTCCACTTCACCCTCGTCGGACACGGAGAGGTCTGAGCACACATGTCCACGGAAACATCGACCGGGTCGGCCGTCGCGCCGCGCCTGGGCCTGGCACCCTCCGTACGCCTCCTCGCCGTCGAGCCGAACGTCGTCCGGCTGCGCTGGGGCATCTGGAACTTCCAGGAGGTGACCATCGACCTGCGGGCCGAGTCACCGGCCGTCCGGACGGCGATGACCGATTTCCTCCAGGCACTGGCCGAGGGGCGGACGGCGCAGGAGCCCTTCTCCGCGAACACCGACCTCTCCCCCGTCGAACGGGCGAACCTGCGGCTGGTGCTGGACGAACTGCGGCAGGCCGGCTTCCTCGCCTTCGACCGGCCCTCGGAACGCGGCACGGACATGGCGCGGGTCCTGCTGGGGAACCTGGACGTCTACGGCACGGCCGAGGGCGGCGAGGCCAGTGTCGCCTTCGCCGCCGACTCGCCGACCGCGGCCGCCTACGTCTCGGGCCAGGCGAGCGTGCTGGGCACCACGATCGAGTTGCTGCCCGCCGAGTTCCTGCAGGAGCTGCAGAGCGCCGATCTCACCTCCGGCATGGGCGGGCTGACGGCTGCCGACACGCTCAAGCGGCTGACCCTGCTCGTCGAGCGGCACGACTCGCTGGTGATGTGCATCAGCCGGGCCTCGATCCTGACGCTGCGCAACCTCAACCGGCTGGCCTGCCATCTGGAGAAGCCGGTGGTCGTGGGTCTCATCGACGGCCCGTTCGCCACCGTGGTGGGCGCCGAGAGCCCGCGGACCGGCTGTCTGGAGTGTTTCGAGCAGCGGTCCCTGGCGCGGCTGGAGGACCACGTCGGCTACCACGCGTTCGTCGGTGCCGGTGGCCCCACCGGAGCCGGCGGGGCCACCGGGATCGAGGCGATGCTCTGCGCGTTCCTGGTCAACGAGGCCGTCCTACTGCGCTCGTTGGGCACCTCGCGCTTCCTCGGCCGCGCGCTGAGCATCTACCTGCCGACCTACGAGATGCAGGCTCAGGACGTGCTGCGGATCGGCACCTGCCCGGCCTGCGGGCACGTCGCGCGCGACATCGTGCAGGAGATCAACTTCAACAGCCGGGTCATCGTCGACCGCCACGTCCGCAACGCCCTCGGAGCGTCCTGATGAACGGCCCCACGACCCGCGGCTACCCGGGCATGACCACCGCGATGGCCCGGTTCGGCAGGATCGGCGGGAACCAGGGCGGGATCCTGCCCGGCATGCTGGTCTCGGTCGCGGCGGTGGAGGGCGAACCCTACCTGCGCTCGGCGACGGCGGCGATGCCCCAGTACCACCGGCTGGCGATGAACGACCCCCACATGCAGATGCAGTACCACCTGGCGGGCTACGGGGTCACCAACGAGGAGGCGGTGACCCGGCTGACCGGCGAGGCGGTCGAGCGGTACGCGGCGATCATGGCGATGCCGCTGTTCCGGGAGCGCGTCGAGTACGCCTCCTACCGCTCGCTCTCCTCCCGGAACCCTTGCATGCCACTGGAGTTGCTCGGCATCTTCGAGGCCGAGCAACAGCGCCGGATCGCCGGCATGATGCACCAGTACTCCCCCGAGCCGCCGACCGAGGACGACGTCATCGCGTGGATCGCCTGCCCGTCGCTGACCCACCCCGGCCGGGACGTCTACGTGCCGGCCCAGCTGGTGTTCCTGGGCTTCCGCAACAGCGAGCAGCACGGCGACAAGATGTTCACGCCCTCCTTCTCCACCGGTACCGCGGCCCACGTCTCGCTCGACAAGGCCCTGCTCGGCGCGCTGGTCGAAGCCGTCCAGATCGACGCCTTCATCCTCAACTGGTACACCGACGCGAAGGCGCCCGTCCTCGACCTGGACGCCGACGGCCGCGAACTGCTCGCGGCCTCGGGACTGCCGGACGACGGGCCGTACGAGGTCCGGGCGACCTACCTGACCCGTCCCGAACTCCCCCTGCCGAACATGGGCATCACCCTCGTGCGGCGCGACCGCAAGCTGCCCCACATCGCCTTCGGCCTGCAGGCCGACCCCGACCCGCGCTACGCGCTGCTGCGCGGCTCGGCCGAGGCGACCACCATCCTCGGCATCGGCATGTTCAGCACCGTCTTCGACCTGCCGAACGTCCACTTCGCCCAGCACAAGTCCGCCTACACCGACCTCGACACCAACGTCCTGTACTTCGCCGGACCGGGCGACGCCGAACAGAAGCTCGCCGTCGTCGAGAGCCGCACCGACGGGCGCCTCGACTTCACCTCGATACCCTCCTACGCGCCGGACGACGGATCGGCGATCCGCCGGCTCCTGTCCGACCTCGCCCAGGTCAGCGAATGGGCGAGCTACCTCGACATCACCCCGCCCGAACTCGCCGACACGCCCTGGAAGGTGGTCCGGGTCCTCATTCCCGAACTGCTCAGCATGTGCCTCCCGGGCTTCCCGGCGAGCCGGCATCCCCGCATGCGCGCTTACGGGGGTGTGACCAATGTGGTCCCACACCCGCTCCCTTGACGTCCTGCTCCTGGTCACGACCGTCGCCCCGGCCGAACTGGTCAGGGTCGCGACGTCCTTCGGCCCCGGCGGGAGCGGCGACCGGGCGCGGATCGCGCGGAGCGCCGGGCTGGGCGTCCCGGCGGCGTACCTGGCCGTCACCGGCCTGGGCGTCGCCCTCGTCCTGTCCACCGGCGGCGCCCCCGCATACCTGGACCTCCGGGCGGCGGGGCCGCTGTGGCTGCTCGCCGCCGCCTGCGCCGGATGCGCGCTGGTGGGCCTGGAGTTCGTGGTCGGCGCCGCCCCGAGGGTGCTGCGCGGGACGCGAGGCCTCCGCCTCGCTGTCCAGCGCGGCCCCGGGGGCGCCGGCCCCGCGTTCCTGGCCTCCATCGTCGTGACCGCCGTCGCCGAGGAAGTCCTGTACCGCGGGCTGTGGATCGGCACGCTCCACGAGCGGCTCCACGCCCCCGCCTGGCTCGCGATCTGCTGCGCCGCGGTCGGCTACGCGCTCGGACACCTCTTCTTCGGGGGCCTGACCGTCGTCCAGAAGCTGCTCTCCGGAGGCGCGTTCGGGGTGCTGCTCACCGCCTCGGGCAGCCTGGCCGTGCCCCTGGCCGCGCACCTCGCCCAGAACCTCACCGTCTACGCCCTGGCGAGGAAGCAGGCGAGCGCCCCATGACCGTCACCACGTACGCGGTCACCTGCGTCCTCGCCGTCGCCGCCTGGCTCGCCCTGTACCGGCTGCCCTTCGCCGACCCCGCGCGCCGACGACGGGCGTCACTGTGGCTGGCGGACCGGACCGGGCTGCGGCCCGATCCGGCCTTCGCCGTGTTCGCGACGGTGCTCTACCTCGGGCTGGCCACCGCCGTCCTGGCGGTGCTCCTGCCCCTCACCCGCCTCTCGCTCGGCCAGGTCGTCGGCCGGCCGTCGACGGCCGCCCTGGTCGCCCTGCCGCTGGCGGTCCTCGGCACGTCCAGCCTCAACATCCTGTGCGTGTCGCTCCTCTACCGGGCCAGCCCCCGCGTCGACGTACCCGGCGAGATCGCACGCATCCGGTGGATCTCCTCGATCCTGACCCTGCCGCGGCGCTACCGGTGGATCGTCCCCGCGATCGCGGCGCTCTTCGAGGAACTGGTCTTCCGGGGAGCCGTCCTGCTGGGCCTCGGCTCGCTGCACAGCGGCTTCCTGTTCGCCGCGGCGTTCAGCACCCTCCTGTTCGCCGCCGGGCAGGTGGTGCTCGTCTCGACTGCGGTCCAGGCGTACGTGATGGCCACGTCGAGCGTCGCCCTCGGCACGGTCGGCAGCCTGCTGATCGCGGCCACCGGCAGCATCCTGCCCGCGCTGCTCCTGCACATGTCCTTCGCCGGCTTCTACACCACCATGAGCGCTGCTGCCAGGCCGCAGGGCGCGAACCCCCGGAGGCTCAGCCTGTGACGACGAAGCGGTCGAACCCGCTCCCCTCCCCCGGCCCCGCCCGGCCGGACGACGAGGTGGCCCGGGTCGAGCACCTGACCATCGCCTACGGATCGCTGGTCGCCGTCCACGACGTGTCCTTCCAGGTGTCCGCCGGCGAGATCCTCGGACTGGTCGGTCCCAACGGCTCGGGCAAGACCTCCACCGTCGAAACGGTCGCCGGCCTGCGCGGGCCCGTGCGCGGCGGCTCCGTCTCCGTCCTCGGCCTCGACCCGCACCGCGACCGCGACCGGGTCGCCCCGCTGGTCGGCATGCAACTCCAGGATTCGCAGTTCCCCAGCCGCACCCGGGTCGGCGAACTGTGCGACCTCTACGAGGCGATCTACCACGCACCCGGCGCGGCGGCGGCCCTGCTGGACACCTTCGGGCTCGCCGACCGCCGGCGCAGCCTCGTCTCCACCCTGTCCGGCGGGATGCGCCAGCGCCTGGCACTGGCCCTGGCGCAGATCGGCGCGGTCCGGCTGGTCGTCCTGGACGAGCTGACGACCGGGCTCGATCCCGAACAGCGCCGCGCGACCTGGAGTTCGGTCCTGGACCTGGCCGCGCGCGGCGTCGCCGTCCTGCTCACCTCGCACCACATGGACGAGGTGGAGGCGCTGTGCGGCCGGGTCGCGGTGCTGCGCGCCGGCGAACTCCTCGCCCTGGACACCCCGGCACGCCTGACCGCGGCCCACGGCGGCCCGGCCACCTTCTCGATCGACCTCGGCGGGGCGGGTCCGGTCCCCCCGCCGCTCGACCGACTCGACCGGCTCGGGCTGGAGCGGCGGCCCGGAGCGGCCGGGCAGCGCCTGGAGCTCACCGGAAGCTTCCCGGACGACTACAACCGCGTCGTCCGGGTGCTGGCCGACGCCGGGCTGCCGGCGTCGATCGTGAGCCACCGCGCGCCCACCTTCGAGGACGCCTACCTCAGGCTCGTCGACACCGCACCCCGCGAAGGGAGCCGCTGAGGATGAAAACGCTGTCACGCGTCGTTCGGTTCGAAAGCCTGCGCATGGCGAGGAACTTCGCCCCGGTGTTCTTCGCGCTCGCCTTCCCCGTCATGATGCTCTGCATGTTCGGCGGCATCTACGGCAACGAGCCGTCGAGCCAGTTCGACGGCCGGGGCACCGTCGACATGTCCGTGCCCGCCTACCTGGTCCTGGTGGTCTCGGTCACCGGGCTGATGAGCTTTCCGCTGGGGCTGGCCGAGTACCGGGACCGCAAGGTCCTCAAACGCTTCCGCGCCACACCCGTCCGCGCCTCCGCCTTCCTGATCGCCCAGGGGCTGGTCAACATCCTGCTCAGCCTGGCGGGCTCCGTGCTGCTGATCGCGGCCGGCTACCTGTTCTTCGACCTCCACCTGCCGGCCACGGCCTCCGCCGCCCTGGCCACGCTCGGCGCGCTGCTCCTGGCCACCGCCGCGATGTACGCCATCGGCGGCGTCGTCGCGGCGCTCGCGCCGTCGGAACGGGCGGCGACGGCGGTCGCGAACCTCGTCTACTTCCCGATGATCTTCCTGTCCGGAGCGACCGTCCCGCTGCAGATCTTTCCCGCGGCGATGAAGACGATCAGCAACGCCCTGCCGGCGACGTACGCCGTGAACCTGCTGCAGCACACCTGGCTGGACAGCGCCACGAACGTCGCCCTGGACACCGGGGTGCTGGCCGGCGTCGTCGTGCTCGGGGCGGTCGCCGCCGTGCGGCTGTTCCGCTGGGAGTAGCCACGGTGACCGACGACAACGTGCTCGCCACCGCCTACCTGACCGCCGTCGCCCGCGCCGGGGCCACCTCAGCGGGCAGGCTGCGGGACCCGTACGCGGCCCGCTTCGCCGACCGGTGCCCGAGCGAGATCCTCGGCGTCATGCGACACGCCGCCGGACCCTCCGCGGTGGTGGCGCGGACGCTCGCCGTCGACCGCCTGCTGTCCGACCTGCTGGCCCGCGAACGGGCCGAGGTGTGCGTCAACCTCGGCGCGGGCTTCGACGCCCGCCCCTACCGGCTGGCCTGGCCGGCCGGAGCCCGGGTGATCGAGGTCGACCACGCTCCCGTCCTCGACGTCAAGGACGCCCTGCTCCCGGCCGCCGAGGCCCTCGTCCCGGTCGAACGGGTCCGTTGCGACCTGACCGATCCCGCCGCCCTGGAACGGCTTCTGGCACCGCGCACCACCGGGCGACGGGTCGTCATCGTGGCCGAGGGCCTGCTCGTGTACCTCCCGCCGGCCCGCGTCACCGCACTCGCCGGCTGCCTGGCGGACCTCGGCGCGTCCGCCCACTGGATCTGCGACGTCGTGTCCGTCGCCTCCGCCCGCAGCCTCACCGACGCGTCACGAGCGGCCGGGACCCGACTGGACATGTTCGGCCTCACGGACACGGGAGTCCTGGAAGCCGGCGGCTGGCAGTGCGAGCACCTCGAACTCCTCCCCACCGCCCGGCTGGCGCCCCGGGCCGACCGCGCCTCCCGGACCGCCACGAGCGCTCTCCTGCCGGACGGCGTCCTGACACTGCGGGCGTCGACGGCCGCCCGGGGCGGCGGCGCAGGGCGGCGTGCCGCAGCGGCGGCCGAGTGAGAGGGCGGCCCGGAGCCGCCCCCTCGATGTTCCCGCGCGCCCGGCGCCGGGGGCCTACGAGCGGTGCGGGCCCACGAGCTGCCGTGCCGCCCTCCGTCACGTTCCGCGGTCAGGGAGTGCGGACCCAGAACTCGACGGACATGGGCGGAACGGTGATGGTGAGGGTCGGACCCGTCTTGGAGCTGATGAACTGGTTGTTGGTCGCCGGACCGAAGCGGCTGCCCTGGAAGGTCGCCGTGGTCTGGGTGTTGACGGTGTAGGTGAAGGACGTGCTGGGGTTGCGGTTGGTGACGACGAGGACGGCCTTGCCCTGAGGGGTTTTCCAGGCCATGATCCGGTGGTCCCGGAGAGGCTTTCCATCGCTGCCCACGGGCTCGTCCACGCCGTAGCGGACGGAGTCCCAGGGCATGTACTGGAGGAACCCGGCGACGGCGTTCCACATTCTCGGATTGAAGTCCCAGTGGCCGACCGGGATGTTCGGGAAATGCGAGAAGTCGGTGTCGCTCGGCGGGCGCCAGAAGCCGAGGCCGTAGCCGGCCGACTCCGAGTTGGTGGTGGGCTTGAGGGCGTGCAGCCAGAACCAGGTGGGCGAGTTCTGGAAGGTCATCCAGTTCATGATCGACTGAGCGGTGTTGACGCAGCGCCAGTCGGTGATGGCCCCGTTCAGGTACTCGAACTCGTTGTTGAAGACGACCTTGCCTGCGAGCTTCGAGGTGAAGTTGTCGGTGATCTGGACGTCGCTGTTGGAACCGATCTTGTGGAACGTCCAGGCATCGACCAGGCTCAGGGCCGTCGCGTCCGCCCGGATCGCCGTGCCGTAGGGACCGGTGCAGCCGTCCTCGCTGTTCGCGTGGATCATCGCGTTCGGATAGGCGGCCCTGATCTTGGGGGCCACGGCCTTGAACGTCTGGAGGTACTGCGAGGTGCTGTAGACGCAGGTGGAGTAGCCGATGTTCTGGGCCGGCTGCCCCTGGTCCGGCTCGTTCTGCAAGCCCCACATCTTGATCGGGACGCCCCGGGAGGAGAGGTAGTTGAGGTCGGTGACCATGGCGTCGCCGAGGGCGCTCAGATCGGCAGGGGCGAAGGAGGCGAGCGATCCGCCGATCAAGGCGTTGTTGCTCTTCCACCCCGGGGCGGGCGACCAGTACTCCGCCGCGACACCTTCGATGCCCGCCTGCTGGATCATGTCGGCCAGCAAGGCGGTCTGCCCCGTGTAGCGGTCGACGAAGTACTTGCCAGTGGGGTCGACGCCCCGGTGGAACAGCCCGAGGGCGAGGCGGCAGTAGCGGAAGCCGTGGTCGGCCCGGCCGGCCTTGAGCAGCTGTGAGTAGAAGCGGCTGCGCTCGCTGGTGGTGAGGTCGTAGGGGACGCCGCTGACCGTGGTGGGCAGGCCGGCGTTGCCGGAGGCGATGGAGTCGGACTGGATCTCGAAGCCCAGGCCCTTGATGGTCTGCTTGGCGGCCTGGTCGAAGCGGATGGTGTAGCTGCCCGCGGTACCGTCAGCGGCCGGGGCCGGGTCGGCGGCGTGGGCCGGGCCGGCGGTGGCGAGGTTGAGCAGCGGTCCGGCGGCGGTGGCGGCGCCGAGGGCGGCGGCGCCGCGCAGCACGGATCTGCGGCTGACGGGGCGGGGGGCGGAGTCGGTCATGGTGGTGCCTCCGTTGGGTGGGGACATGGAGGAGGTTCGGAAACCGGTTGGCGGCGTCGCTCCCGCCAGGAGCGACGCCGGGCCCGGGGGTTCTTTGACGGGGCGGCGACGAGTCGCCCGCGAACTCCGGCAGAGCCGACAAGGATCCGTGCGAGGGCCGGATTCGGCAGCCGGTGGTCCTGGTGGGTTTCGGGTGGGGGGATACCCGCGCAGAGCAGAGGTGGAGCGCCACGCACCGGCTGATGCCGGAGTCGGCTCCGCGCGAGGAGGGGGACGGCTGCCGCGCCTCGGGGTCACGAGGGCAGCATGGCTGCCTTCCGGCGGGGCGCGGCACGACCGGCCGTGACCGGGAGGCTGTGGGATCGGCCGAGGGCCGCTCCCATGATGCCGCTGGAGTGACAGCAAAGTATCCGATATACCAACATTGGGCCAGGGGTGTGACCACCTCATTTCCCGCGGCCCTGCTGTTCGCCACAGACTGCGCGATCGGTCGCGGTGGAGCCAAGGGCAACACCGAGTCGTTACCACGACATCGCGCCGGGCCGGCACGGAGCAGGCCGGCACAGAACACGGGAGTCCGCCGGCCCCACCTCTGAGAGCTTCCGACAAAGTTCCCCACGAAGGCGCCTGCTCGTGCCTCAGGTCTTGACCGTTCGCCGTAGCTGCCCCGTTAATGCCCTCAGGAGCCTGGTCACCAGGAACTGACCCACGGCGCCGTTCCCTCACCACCACGCTCCTGCCGAGGACATCCGCCCCGGGGGGTGTCCCCGCCGAAACGTCCTGAGGAGCACGCTCGCCACCGGCGCGCACACCGGCATCACCGCACCTGGCGACGTCTCGCTCGCCGTCGCCGCCTGAGCGGCTGTGTCGCACCGCTCACGGTCCCCGATGCCGGCACCGTGTCGGGCGTGACCGGCGACGACCCCGCTCCCCTCCGGACGGCGACCGTTCCCCGGCCCTGCCACGCACAACCGGGCACGGACACCACCGCCGCTCCCCTCCCCGCCACCACCGCAGTCAAGGAGACGATGCCGAATGTTCCGCAACGGTCTGGAACCCTGGCACCTGATCATCGTGCTCGCCGTGCTCGTGTTGCTCTTCGGTTCAAAGAAGCTTCCCGAAGCGGCGCGGGGACTCGGCAAGTCCCTCCGCATCCTCAAGGCCGAGACCAAGGCCATGCACGAGGACACCCCGACCGACGACGCCGACCCGGCCCCGGCGATCCTCCCTCCGCCCGCCGAGGCGGAGCCCTCGACGCAAGGCCCGGCGGTACCGACCGCCTCCCGGCCGAGCACCTCCCGGGACCCGTCCGGGAGCTGACACGACCGAACCACGAAGCCCGGGAGACCCCGGGCGTCCGTCTCCATCGGCTGCTGCCCGCCGGGAACACAGGACCCGGATCACGACGCCGCGCACCGCCCGTCGGCGCGGCCTGCCCGTCCCGATCGCCCCGACGGCTTCGTCACCGGTCGCACCGCCAGCCCGGCCAACCACCCTGGCCGGGCTGTCCTGTTCGCCCGCCCTCGGGTCGTCGCCCCGGCCCCGGGTAACCGAAGCCGCCCTTCCGCGCGCCCGGTGGCCTCCGATCCGATAACGATTCGGCAAAACGGCGGGACCCGCTCGGCAATCGCGCCTCCTTACCTGGCGTCGAAGCCGAACCGGTCGGACGGATCGCTCACGTGCACCGGTCGCGGCCGCGTCGCGACGCCGTCCCTGACTTCCCTTGCAAGGGGCAGCCCGTCTCGCACACCGACGGACCCGACACGAAGCGCCGGTCTTCGGCGATCACTGTCACAGAGGACCCCGATGCCGCACGCCGTAGCCTCCCTCCGCGACTCCCAGCTCTGCGAGCTGCTCCCGACGGCATCCGCCCGACGGGCCGCGGCCGAGGAGTTGATGCGCCGACACGGCCGGGCGGCGCTGGCCTACGCACGGGTGCTGTGCCGCAGCGAGGACGACGCGACCGTGCTCGCGATCACGGCGACGAACCGCACGCTCGACGTGTTCGAGTACGGCGCGCAGCCGGGCGCGGCGTGGATCGGGGCGCTGCTCGACCAAGCCCGGCATCTCGGCGCCACGTGGGCCGCGAGCGGGCGGTCCGATGCCCTGTCACCGTTCTTCGCGCGCTGGCTGGAAGCGCAGCGGGGCGCCGGAGAAAGCCACACCTGCGCCGTCGCCGGGGCCGCGCGGAACAGCCTCCTGCTGCGAACGCTCCGGACGCTTCCCGAGGCCACGGCGGCGCAGATCTGGCGTGCCCTGACGGCGCCCCTGGAGGGGACGGCCGCCCAGGAGGCCGACGGGCGGGCACCGGAGGAGGCGGTGCGCAGGGAGTTCGCCGACGCCTACCTCCGCCACTACGCGGCCGGCACGCCCGAGCGGCACTGCCGGCACCTGGCAGCCCGGCTCGGCGACGAGGCGAGCGGCGGCGTGCCCGTCTCGGCCGAGCTGACCACCCATCTGTCGAGGTGCGACCGCTGCTCGTGGGCGATGGCCGATCTGCGGGCCGTACACGACTGGGAGGCCGACACCCTGCGGGGCGCCATGCTGCTCTGGTACCCCCGTACGAACCGCCACCGACCGGCCGCGGAGCCCGACCGGTCCGCGACCGGTGACGGACCCGCCCCGGAGCGCCCACCCGCCCAGGCGGGCCCCGGGAGTCGGGGGAACCGATCGACGGTGACCGCCGGACGCGCACGGCACCGCAGGACGAAGCCGCTCAACACGCCCACCCGAAGGCGCCGTCGGATGGTGGCCGGGGTGGTCAAGGTGGGGACCGTGGCCCTCCTGCTCAGCCTGACGATGTCCAGGTCACCGGCCGGTCGGATCACGGGCGCGCTCCCCGCCACCGCGCCCACCGACGACGCGGTCCCTCCGTCCCGACCGTCGAGCGGGGAGACGACCGGTCAGGCGCCCGGGCCGACACCCACCACCGGTCGGGTCCCGACCAGCGCGCCGGCGACGGATGCCACGCCCGCGCCACGGTCCGCCTCGCCCCCTGTCCCCGCCCCCACTGTCTCCGCCCCGACCGCCGCACGGTCGCCGACCGCCACGCCGGCACCGACCCGCGCACCGGTACCGACCGGCACACCTTCACCGGCGGTGAAACCGCCACCGCCGACGGCGCTCGCGTCGCCCGTTGCCCGGGTGCTGCGGCGGGGCGACTCCGGTGCGGACGTGGCCAGGCTGCAGCAGCTGTTGTCGAAGGCGGGGTGCCTCCGGAGCGGATCGGCCTTCGCCGAGGGCCGCTTCGACGACGCGACGGGCATGTCCCTGATGGTCTTCCAGCTCCAGGCCGGCCTCCGCGGCGCGGAGCTCGACAGCAACGCGTACGGACCGGCCACCAGGGCGCTCCTCGAAAGCACGGCCACCGGGTCGACGTGCTGACCAGTGCCGGCCGTGCAGAACGCCGTGCGCAGCTCCCCGGGTCGTCCTGTGCCCTCAGCCCGCGTCGTGGTCCTGGTCCTGGTCCGGGGCGTGCTCCGGCGCCCGGTCCGGGGCCTTTCGCAGCTGTCGGCGGGTGACGCCGAGCTTCTTGAGGGTGTGGGCGACATGGTGTTCGACGGTGCGGACGGACAGGAAGAGGGCCTGGGCGATCTCGTGGTTGGTGGCGCCGGCCGCGAGCAGGCCGGCGACCTCGCGTTCGCGCGGGGACAGTTCGTTGCCGTGCCGGCGCTGTGCGGGCTTCTCCGCCCGACCGTGCCGAGGGGCCGGGTGCGCCCGGCCGCTGTCGCGCAGGGCCTGGCGGCAGCGTGAGGCGTCGGCGGTGGCACCGAGGCGGGTGAAGACGTCCAGGGCGGTGCGGATGTTCCGGGCCCCCTCGTCGGCGAGCTCCTCGGCACGCCGTGGACCGTCGTCGGCGAGCCCCGCCGCACTCCGGCCGAGCTGCAGGCTTCCGAGCAGTTCGGTGGTGCGTGCGATGCTGTGGACCCGGCCGGTGCGCTCGTACCGGGCCACGGCCCGTTCGGCATGGGCGAGGGCCGCGTCGGGATCCGTCCCGGCGGCGAGCAGCGCCCGGCAGACCAGCACCTCGGCCGCCGCCCCGGGGGCGTCCAGACCGTCGATACCGCGGGCGGCTTCGTCGGTGAGGTGTTCGGCCTCCTCCCGCAGCCCGCAGGCCAGCGCGGCCTGCACCGCCACCGGAACCAGGCCGTTCGCCGACAGCCAGACTCCCTTGGAGCGCCTGGCGGCCAGGCTCGGTCCGAGCCGTTTCCACGCCCGCTCCCGGTCCCCCTCCAGCAGGTCGAGGTTGGCCAGTTGGGCCGCCACCTCGTGCCCCATCTGCCAGGCGGCGCTCTGCGCACCGTCGTCGTCGAGGGCCGTCAGGAGCGCCCGGGCCCTGGCCCACTGCCCGCGGGCCACGTCGAGCATCGCCCGTACCAGCAGCACCCGCTGGCGCAGGTGGCTGCCGTCGGCCGCCTCCAGCAGGACCGCGTCCACCCGCCGCTCCAGGCCGTGCCAGTTCCCCGACCCGAGGTCGAGGTACAACTGCAGTACGGCGCACGAGTGTTCGGGAATCTGGAAGCCGTCCCGGCGGGCCAGTCGATCGGTCTCGTCGCGCAGCACCCGGGCCTGCGCGGTGTAGCCGTGCAGGAGGCGGAACCACGCCACGTAGTGCAGCGCGCGGACGTACTGGAGGCGGACCGCGCGGTCCGGGCTGTCGTGGGGCAGCGCCTCCAGGAGGTGCCGGCCCTGCGGGTCACCGGCGTACACCAGCAGGGTGGTCTTGGCCGCGCGGACGGTCACGAGCGCCAAGGGGTCCCCGGCGGCGGTGACGACCTGTTCGGCCTGCTCGACCAGCGCCCGGTCCTCCGCCACGGGAGCGTCCGGCCGGTAGCCCTGGCCGAGCGTGGCCCTCGCGATCGCGATCGGTACGGGCCGGCCCTCCAGCTCGACGATCGCCCGCTCCAGCTCGGCCGTGTTCCGTTCGGCGGAGATCCCCGCCAGGTTGCGCCCCAGGCTGGTCCTGATCTCACCGCGCACGGCGGCGGGCAGGGCCGGGTCGGCGAGAATGCGGCTGAGCACCGCCGCGCCGGCCACCGGGTCGGACCGGGAGAAGGCGATCATGCCGAAGTGCCGCGCGCAGTGGAGGCCGTCCTCGGACGCCAGGGTGGGCTCGGCGAGGAGTTGCCGGAAGAGGTCTTCGGCGACGCCGTCGTCACCGACGGCCACCGCGTGGTCGGCGGCCGCCAGGGCCTTCGACAGCCACCCGGGCGTGTCACCGAGCCGGCGGGCGTGGTGGGCGATCTGCACCAGGGCGGGCGCCTCCTGCTCGGAGAGCAGCTCGATGGCGCGCAGGTGCAGCCGCCGGCGTCTCGGGCCCTTGATCAGGTCGTAGACCGCCATCCGTGCGAGGTCATGGCGGAACCCGTACCGCCCGGCCTCCCGCTCGACCAGCACGTCCGCGTCCAGGGCCGCGGTCAGCGCACGCTCCGCCGCCGCCTCCTCCAGCCCGGCGAGTGCCCCGAGCACCTCCTCCTCGGCCGGCAGCGTCAGGACCGCCGCCGCCTCCACCACCGCCACCGCCTCCTCGTCCAGGAGCGCGACCCGGCTGTTCACCGTCTCCCGCAGCGCCCTGGGCACCCCCGCCCCCTCCAGGGCCGACACCGGGCTGTCGCCGCCGTGCCGGAGACGCTCGACGAGCATCTGCAGGTCCTCCTCCACCGCCAGGGGCAGGCCGCCGCTGCGCTCGTAGAGCTGCCGCCCCAGCAGCTTCGCGGCGGCCGGGCCGATCACGGAGGTCGCGAGTTCACGCACCTGTTCCTCGTCGAGCGGGGTGAGGGTGATCTCCGCGCCCCCGATCCCGATCGGACGCCCGTAGGGGGTGCCGAGCACGTTCCGGTCGTCGGGCAGGTCCTGGCGGCGGTAGGTGAGCACCAGCCGCAGTTGTCCCGGCGGGTTCCTGGCCAGCAGCAGGAGGAGTTCGCGGGTCGCCGTGTCGGCCCAGTGCACGTCCTCCACTGCCAGCATCACCGGGCCGCAGGTCCCGAGAAGGTCCTGCACGGCCCGCATCAGCTGGTGGTTCGGCTCGCCCGATCCGTCGCCGTCACCCTCGGGCGGCCGGGCGGCGAGTTCCGGGAGGTAGGGCGCCAGCACCGCGGTGGTGGGGCCGAGGGCGGCGTCCGGCCCCAGGCGCGCGGCCGCCTGCCGCAACGCGTCGATGACCGGCCCGAACGGAAGCGGCTCACGCAGCGGATGGCACCAGCCCTCCAGGACGGGGAGGCCCTCGCCCCTCGCCCACCCGGCGGCCTCGCGGAGCAGCCGGGACTTACCCACCCCCGCCTCGCCCTCCACCAGCACCACCGACGGCCCCAGGCGCAGCGCCTCCGTCACCGAGCGCAGCTCCCGGCGGCGGCCGACGAAGGCGAACCCCTCCCGGCGCCCGGAACCGGCTCCGTTCCTCACGGACTCCGCCACGCCCGACCACCACCGTTTTCCGCACCGAGACGAACGGCTGGGACCTTCCTCTGCAAAGAGATCATTTGTCACGTTACCCCCATGGATTTGAACGAACCAGTGCACCGAACGGACCCCGCGCCCTGCCGTGGCCGCGCCGGCCCGGTTGCGGGCAGCAGAGTGCCCGGGCGGCCGGGAAGGTCCTCATGCGGCGGGGAAGTCGACGTCGTACCCCTGGTCCACCAGCCAGGGCAGCAGTTCGCGCAGTGCCGCGACGGTCTCGGTGCGGTCGCCGCCGCCGTCGTGCATCAGCACCACGCCGCCGGGGCGCAGTTCGCGCTGGACGTTCGCGATGATCGCGGCCACGCCGGGCCTGGTCCAGTCCAGGCTGTCGACCGTCCAGGTCAGCGAGCGCATGCCGGCGTCGGCGGCGACCTGTTCGTTGGCGGGGGTGAAGCCGCCGCCGGGGGCGCGGAACCAGGTGACCCGGGTGCCCGGTCCGCCGGCCCGGACGATCATGTCCTTGGCGGGTCCGATCTCCTCGACCTGCTGCTCGTGGGTGAGCGCGGCGAACGGCTGGAGGTGGTGGACGGTGTGGTCGCACAGCCGGTGGCCGGCGGCCAGGATCCGTTTGACCATCGCCGGGTTCGCGGTGGCCTGTGGGCCGATCTCGCAGAACGTCGCCTTGACGTCGTAGTCCGCGAGGACGTCCAGCACGTCCGCGGTGGCCGGGCCGGGGCCGTCGTCGAAGGTGAGCGCGACCGTCCGGCCGCCGTGCGCGGTGGATCGGACCAGCGGGGCCGGCTCGGCCAGGGAGCCGGACGGCGAGGCGGCCGGGGGTACCGCCTTCGCGGAGCCGGAGGCGGACCCTGAGGGGCGGGGGCTCGGTGCGGCCGAGTTGGCGGGCGCCCCGGGCGCGCTCGGCCCCATGTGCAGGCTGAGCATGCCGCCCTGCGCCGTGCCGCAGCCGGTGACCGCGGCGACGAGCAGGGCCGCGCAGGCGGTCCGCAGGCCGCTGCGCCGGGCACCGGCCGCCGAGGGACGCGACGATCGGGCCCGCCGCGACGGGGCCGGCCTCTCGGCACTGCCGTCGGCGCCATCGCCGACCGGGTCGCCCGAACCGGGACAGGCGCCCGAACCGGCGGCGGCCGCCCGGAGGACGACGGGTTCGGCGGCGGCACTCGGCACCGTCCTGCGCGCGAGGTGGGACATGTGCTCCCCCTGGGAGTCGGACCGGGTGGCGGGACGGCCCGCAGAGCCGGGCAACGTCGTCCGGCACCGCGCCGGTCGAGATCGGATGGGTCGGGTGACATCTCCCGGACGGCATGGCGTGCGTACGAAGAGCCGTCGCAGGCAGCGGAGTTCGCCGGAATGCGTCACGTGGGGAAAGAGTCCGCGACCCCCGACCGCCCCCGCCCTGTCGCGGGCCTGTGACACTGTCGCGACAGCCTCGCCACGAGCGCGCCTCGGCCTGCGACCTGGCCCGACCACCGAGGGGATCCGTGTCCGGGGAGGGCCCGGGGCCGCTCGCGGGGCCCGGTCGCACGCGATGCGCGGGCGCTACCGCCACGGTGGCCCGGCCCCACCCTCCGACCTTGCCGAAGCGGCCGGGCCACCGATCCGGGATCCCGGTTCGGCGGCCCGGCCGCTCAGGACGCGCTCAGGGGCAGACCGGTGGCGTCACACCCGTGTGCGCGGCGTAGACCGTGGAGGCGCCGTCGCTGGTGGCGATGGGCACACTGATCGTGTCCTTGGCCGTCCACGGGGACCCGTTGAGGTCGAAGGTCCAGGTACCGGTGACCTTCCGGGAGATCTTCGAGAGGGTGACCCAGCCGTACTGGCCCGGCGGCACGGTGAACCTGGTCTGGTTGCCGACGCTCTCGGACCCCGTCCACACGTGCTTGTAGGAGACCTTGAGCTTGGCGGTCACCTTGGTGATCAGCGATCCGACCGCACCCGTCTCGAAGCCGACCTCCACTTCGCTGCCCACCTCGTTGGAGAACCCGGTCGTCTTCGTCAGGGTGAACGTGTGATCCAGCGGACCGGACGTGTCGTTGTACCAGACCGCCGACTCGCACGAGGTCGGCAGCGGGGCTGCCGGCCCCTCCTCCTGCATGGTCCAGGAGCAGGAGTCCGGCGCCGCCTGGCACTGCCTGGCCGCGTGGTCGACGGCAAGGTCGAGCGGCTTGATCCCGGGAGTGGGCTGCGCCCAGGTACTGAGGAGGAAGCTCCACTTCTGCTTGGCCGGCCCCCAGCAGTTCCCGACCACGACGCCCGATCCGGCACCGAAGCGCTCGTCCCAGGCGTCGAGGCACCGACCGTTCTCGGCATTCCGGATCGTGTAGCCGCCGGCCGTGGGCTGGAAGTACCACTTCTGCCCGGCCCTCGCACGGCAGCTGGAGGCGAAGAGGTACTCCCAGGTGCCGGCGTCGCTGCTCCACGAGCGGTCGGTTCCGAGGCAGGTGCCGAGCGTCTTGTTGACGATCTCGAACGTCCCGTCACTCCGGTCGATGCTCAGCCGCCAACCGCGGTTCTCCCCGGTGGCCTTGGGCTTGAGGACGACCTGATGCGGACCCTCCGCCTTCGGGTCAAGGGCGAGGGCCATGCCGTTCCCGGAGTGGATCCGCAGGCAGTCGACGCTCTCCTCCGCGGTGTGGCAGGGCGTGCCCGGCAGGTCCACGGCCTGCGCGGGTACCGCCGCGAACGGGGCGAGGGCGAGGAGACCCGCCGTCAGGGCGACGACCGCCAGGCGCAGAACGCGGAGTCTCGTGCCGATCCATAAGGTGGTCAAAGCGCTTCCCTTCTCTGTGACTTCAGCGGGGACGTCCGCCGCCGTCGGACGAGACCCCGGTTCTGTTCGCCGTTCTGTTCGCCCCCGACGCGAGGGCGCCGCTCGGTGCGGGGCTTCGGATGACGGCCCGTCCACGTGGTTGGGGGGACCCATGCCGTCAGCAGCACCCCGCCCGGCCCGCCGGACGAACCGATCCCGATCCGGGAACGGCACGCATCCTGAACGTGGGGACGGATCAACTCATGTTCACCGGGCGGCAGAAGCTCGCCGGAGGCCACCTGCTCGCCGAGGTCGACGGAACGCAGCCGACGGCGGGTGGTAACCCGCAAGGTCGGCCGGTTCCCTTCGGGAAGCGAGCTGGTGAGGCACACCATCGCTGGTGACCGACACCCCTTCGGGCCGGCCACGGCCACCGACCCAGCTCTGACCTTCGGGACAGGCTCGACGGCGGCGACAGGGGCGATGCCCTGTGCGATATGTTGGAATTATGTTGCCTTTTGGTGAGTTTGGCAATCAGTCAATGTCCTGACACCCACCGCACGGTGAACGGGAGGTGGCCGATCCGCGGCCGTCGCCACACCGTTGGCGCCGCCGTCCCCACTGGCGCGGGAGCGCGTTCCGGCCGTCGGGTCCGCCACCGGCGACCGCCCGTCGGGGGCCCGCCGTTCCCGGGGCCGCCCTCGGCATCCCGGCGAGGATCCGGCCGCACAGCGGGGCAGGCCGGGCGGCTCCGGCGCCGTGGTTGGGCGGCGGCGCCGTGGTTGCGCCCTCCGGAGCCGTGATGCGGCTTCCGCCCCGGTTCTCCCTCGGTGAACCAGGGCGCATCGCGGTGGCGCCGCCGCCCGGGCCCGATGGGCGGCGGCGCCGTGCGATCCCGGTCCCCGACCCAAGCCACGGAGGACCCCCTCCGTGCGACCCCGGTCCCCGGCCTACGCCACAACCTCCCCGGCCGCCACCGACCGCGGGCCCGGCGCGGCCCGGAGGTGCTGGGCGGCCTCGGCCGCGGTGTAGGAGGAGGCGAAGGTGAACGCGCGCGGGGAGGGCCCGTGCTCCCGGAGGTCCGCCAGCCGCTCCAGGGCCTCGCCGACGGTCGGGAGGTGGCCGGCGGGGATCCACCAGAGCACCAGGTGCGCCTCGACGTGCCGTTGGAACCAATCGCGCCGCTGCCGCACCACCTCCAGGTGCCCGCTGCGGTAGGTGAAGTCCCAGAGGGCTTCCGGGGACTCCCACACCGACATGTTGACGATGACGTCCTCCCCCGCCGGGCGCAGGCCGGTGGCGTCGGCCGCCCCCTCCTCCGCGAGTCGCCACACGAAGCCGGGCGCGTTGTCGGCGGCGGCGTTGACCGGGTCGAGCAGGTCGACGAACGGTGCGATGCGCGGGTCGTCGAGGGGGTGGCGGAGCGTCGCGACGTTGAGTTGGGCGAGGTGAGCGGCATGCGTGGCGGCGGTCATGGCCTCATCCCAGCACGGTCCCGCTTTCTAAGTCAATGGTTGTTGTTTTTAGAAGCCTCGACCACCACGCAGCACTCCCCGGGCCGGGCGTCCATGCGGGCGCGGACCGGGCCGTCCGTGCCGAGCAGCCCCTCCAGCAGTGCGAGGTTCATCCCGCACACGAGCGGCGGGAAGCGTTCGGCAACGGCATGGAAGGGGCAGTTGCGCATGCGGACGACGGGCGCGGCCGACCCGGCCGGGCCCTCGGCACCCTGGGCACCCTCCAGATGCGGCTCGTAGCCGCGGGCGGCCAGCAGCTCCACGGCTTCCGCGAGGCCGCCGCAGGGCGCCGCCGAACCGCGCAGGGCCTCGCCCCGCCGGCGCGCGGCCGCGCAGAGCCCGGCGTCCAGCCCGGCCTGCTCGGCGGCCTCGGCGAGCAACTCGGCGGCGGTGCGGTAGTCCCGGGCGGGCAGCGACACCGACCACTCGGCCGGCGCCCGCGTGTACACCTTGGCGGGGCGGCCCGCCCCCGGCCCCGAGCGGCCCGTCAGGCGGCGGCTCCCGCTCTCCAGCAGCCCGGCCTCGGCCAGCTTGTCCAGATGGTGCGCGGCGAGCGTGCGCGCCACCCCGGCCGCCTCGGCGGCCTCGTTGCGGCCGACCTCACGCCCCTGGGCCACCACGTACTCGTACAGGCGGCGGCGCACCGGATCCTGCAGCACCGCGATCGCGTCGATGTCGTTCACCTGGCCATTCTATGAACAACACAGATGGGAGATAGAAAGCCGGGAGCCGCCCGGCAGGAGGACCCGAGGTCGAGCCCCCGGCCGGACGGTCCCGTCACCCACCGGCACGATCCTTCGGCCACGGTCGCGCTTCGGCCGTTCCGGGCCTCAGCCCACCGGGATGGCCTTGACGCCCGAGAGCAGCGGGACGAGCTGGTACTGCCCGTCCCCGGGGCCGCAGGAGGGCGTGGTGTCGGGGGTGTTGGAGATGTTCGTTCCGGCCTTGAAGCGCCCGTCCCCGCTCGCGGCGACCGTCGTGAAGTGGTCGCGGCGGCCGTTGAAGTAGTACATGCACTGGTGCAGGTTCAGGTACCGGCCGGCGGCCAGGTCCAGGGGCGTGGCGCTCGACAGCAGCGGGATGAAGTCGTACACGCCGCCCCCGCTGCCACATCTCGGTGCGGTGTCACGGGTGTTGGAGACATTGGTGCCGGCGGTGAACTTGAAGTCCGTGGCCGACACCACCGTGGTGAGGTGGGTCTGGTCGTAGTCGCCGAAGTACACGCACTGGTGCAGGTTCAGGTAGCGCCCGGCGGTCAGGTCGTAGCCCTCGGCGGCCGAGTAGACGTTGTTCTCGTAGGTCCCGTCGCCGCGGCCGCAGGAGGGGCTCGCGTCCGCGGTGCCGGAGACGTTCGTGCCGGCGGTGAAGCGCCCGTCCCTGCTCGGGACCACCGTGGTCAGGAGGTCGAAGCTCGCCGGCAGGAAGGCGGAGAAGACACACTGGTGCAGGTTCAGGTACCGGCTTGCCGGGGGCTGCGCAGCGGTGGCGGGAGCCGGGCCGACCAGGGCGGCGGCGGACAGGACGGCGCCGACGAGCGCGGCAGAACGGGGAAGAAGACGCATCGGGAAGTCTCCGTGATCAGGTGCGGCCGCTCCGGGTGAGCGGCCCGCCAGGCAGGAGGCTTCCCCGAGCGCCCGACACTCCCGGCCGCCGCGCGGGACGTTCACCTGAACGACCGGCGGGCCGGCGCAGTCCGTCCCCCCTCCAGCCGAGGAGCTCTCATGCCGGGCACGGCGAGGTGTTCCCGGTCCGCGCCGCTCCGGCGGGGCGTCTCACCCGCCGCCTCCGCGGGTGCGGTGGCGTCGCGGCGGTGAGCGCGAGGCCGCGACGCTGCCGGGTAGGCCGCTTTCGGTGGACCACTCTTGAACACCCGGTGCCGGCGGGTATTCTGCACATCCAGGCCGGTGGCGAAGGCCCCGCTGCGCGCGAGGGCGCACGGGCCGCGAACCGTCGGCCCCGGGAGCACGGCCACGGCGATGTCGTTCGCCCGGTCGGCGTCGGTGCCCGGCGGCCCCACAGCTCGTCTCGGCCCCCGCCCGCCCCCAGCGCCCCGGTCTGTCGGTCATCAAGCCCGCACTGCTCGGCCCGCCCCGGCCCGAGTGCCTCCTCGAACCGTGTGTGGAGCCCGTACATGTGCGCACCTGACACCTCCCCCGTCCTGCGGCCCGCCGCCTATCTGTGCGGTCACCCGCACAGCCCGATGGCGCTGAACGGGCAGCGCGAAGCACTGACGCGCTTCGCCGCCCACCTGGGACTGCCGGCACCGGTGGTCTACCTCGACCATGCCCACCCGTCCTCCTGGGGCCACCGGGCCCGGCCCCAGTTCGAGGCGCTCGTCCGCGCCGTGATGGAGGGCACCCACCGGCTTCTCCTGATACCGGGGCCCTGGGTCTTCTCCGTCGACGAACAGCGTGTCCGGCTGTCGGTCCGAGTCCTCACCGCGGCCGGATGCGCGCGGATCCTGGTGCTGCCCAGGTCGTTCCCGCCCGTGCGGCCGGGCCCTCCGCCGCCACCCGCCGACGGGCCGCCCGGTCGGATACCGCGCCCGAGACGACCGCTGCCGGAATGACGGGGCGGGGCTCGCCGCTCGTTCCGGAGCGGCGCAGGCGACCGGTGCCGGCGGCGGGGCGAGGAGTCCCCGCTCGGGCAGCCCGGGGCGACGGCGTCGGTGCGGCCGGGGCCAACGTGATCTGCCACCCCTTCGATGACGCCCGACTCCCGCCGATCGGAAGGGAGTTGAACGACGGGTCGGCGCTCCCGGCCGCGGCAGTGCGGCGGCGGCCCCGGCCTCCCCCGATGGCCGTCCGGACAACCCCAACCGCCCTGTGCGGCCGCGCGCACCCGGCCGTTCGGACGGCGCGGTTCCGGGCTCGCCGGTCACGTCCACGGACGGGCGACGGACGGTCCGAGGACGCGTCTCAGCGACACGAACCCGCCTCGGGGCGTGCGAACGACGGGACGTCCACTCCGGGCAGGCTCCCGTCCCGGTACAGGGACAGGATCCGCCGGAGTCGGCGATGGACGCCGGACAGCTGGAAGGTCACACCGCACGCGGCGGCGATCCGGCCGGAACGCTCCAACGCCATGAGTCCATGTGAATCACAGAACGTCACGGCGGCGAGATCGACGGTCACACGTCGCACACCGGCGCCCAGACAGGCACCGACCGCACGGTCCACCAGCGGCGCCGAGTCGAGGTCCAACTCGCCGGCCAGTCTGACCAGGACGGTTTCGGTCGAGGCGACCACTCGGACGTACAGCGGCTCTGAGGTGTTCATGGGCTGGGCCCTCCCGACCGGGCTGGGGCAGCGCGCGCCGTCCCGGACAGGGGTTGGCGGACGCACGAGGCCAAAGGCCGCATGCTGCCAGAATGCCCTAATAGACCCATTTGGGGTAGCCCTGGCGGACGTACCAACTGTGGTCACCGCGGGTGCGCAGCCGGACCCCGGGTGTACCCCGTGGTGAATTCGCGCGAGCCGCCGGCCGGGGCGCTCGAAGTCGGCCCGCGCGGTGCCCGAGCGACCGTGCTCGGGCCCGCCCGCGCCGCAACCGCCCAGCCCGCCACCGGCCCGAGGAGCGCACGGCTCCGGCCGGGCCGGTGGCGTGGAGGGCGGTCCCGGTGACCGGCCGCCCGGCGCAGCAGCGGTTCGGATCAGGGCCGCTGGCAGTACTCGGGGTCGCGCCCCGCGCCGCGGGTGCCGTCCCGGGGCAGGCAGACGTAGCGGCTGTCGGCGCTGTCGTGACTGAGGTAGCGGCCGAAGCAGTCGCTCGTGCCGAGCCTGGTGCAGAACGTGGCGACGGCGTTGCCGTCCGGGAAGGAGCCCCCGAGGTAGATCACCCAGTTCCCGGGCTGGAGGGAGCTCCAGTCATCGCTGTTGAGGATCTTCGCATCGGGGACGTACTGCTGGACGGCGAGGAGTTGCCTGTCGCGTCTGTCGTCCGGGACGGTTCGGGGGAAGGCCCCCAGCTGGGCGATCCACAGACCCGCCGCCGAGGACGTGCCGGCGGGCGGAGCGGCGCCGGGAGCCGCGGTGGCCGCCGGGGGTACGGCGGTGGCCGCCGGGGCCACGGCGGCAGGGGCCACGGCGGCGGGGCTCGCGGGCTTGGAGGCCGCCGGCCTGGGTGCCGCCGTCGTGGGGGCCGCGGTCCTGGCGGTCGCCGATGCCATGACGGTGACGGTGGCGGCGGGGGCGGAGGCCGGGGTACCGGGGGCCTCCGTACCGCCGGTGCCGGCGCTGGAGCTCGCGGCACCCGGAGGTGCGACACCGGGGGCCCCCGCGAGGGCGCCCCGCTGGGCCGAGGCGAGCACCAGGCCGCCTACCAGCACGAGTGCCCCCACCGCGCTCGGCACCCCGATGCGCACCAGGCGGGGCGCCCGCTTCTTGCGCGGCTTCGGCGCCGCGGTGGTGACGGCCGCGACGGTGAGCGGCAGGACGACGGGCCCGTCCGCGTCCACGGCGGCCTCCGGAGGAGAGGCGCCGGCCTCGGCGCGGCCGCCCTCGCGGCCCGGGCGGTACGGCTGCCCGTCGCCGATGGCCGCGAGGGCTCTCGCGACCTCCTCGGCGTTCGGGCGGGTGGCGGGGTCCTTGGCCAGCAGCGCGAGGATCAGCGGACCGAGCGGGCCGGCCCGGTGCAGGTCGGGCAGCGGATCCTCCCGGATGGCGACCAGGGTCTCCCAGAGCGAGTCGCGCCGCATCGGGTTGGCCCCCTCGACGCACATGTACAGCAGGACGCCGAGCGACCACAGGTCACTGGCCGGGCCGACCTCCACGGCTTCCGCGCCGATCCGTTCCGGGGCGAGGTAGTCGGGCGAGCCGATGAGGTCGCCGGTGGCCGTGAGATCGAGCGAGCCCTGGAGTGCGGCGATGCCGAAGTCGGTGAGGACGGCGCTGCCGTCCGGCCGGACCAGGACGTTGGCGGGCTTCACGTCACGGTGCAGAACGCCCGCGGCGTGCGCGGCGCGCAGGGCGCCCAGGATGTCGAGGCCGACGGAGGCGGCGTGGGCCGGCGCCAGGATGCCCTCCCGCAGCAGAACGTCGAGCGGGACACTGTCGACGAACTCCATGACCAGCCACGGGTACGGGAGATCGTCCACGATCTCGTGGATCGTCACCGCGTTGGGGTGGTTGAGCCTGGCGAGGGCCTTGGCCTCCCGGATGGCCCGCTCGCGCATGTGGGCGGACCGCGCGGCGTCCTCACGCTGCACCGGCCGCATCTCCTTGAGCGCGATGTCCCGCTCCAGAACGGAGTCGCGAGCCCGCCACACCGTTCCCATCGCCCCGGAGCCCAGCCGCTGTCTCAGCTCGAAACGGCCGGCGACGACCTCGCCGACCGCCCGGCCGGGTTCCCCGATCATGCGTCTTCCTCTCGAGTCAGCGGGTGGGCGGCCGTCGATGACAAGCCGAGGTCGGTACGGGGCGTCAGCCTGCACGGGAGGCAGCAGGGCATGGGGGGTCCTCCTTGAATGGCCGCGGTTGCTCCGGCCCGGGTTCGTCGGGCCGTCAACTCGCCTCTTGCGGGCGAGCGTGACCATGTGGAGAGGGAGTGTCGAACGGTACGCGGACCCCGGCCCGTTATCGAACGGTTACGGCGACATTCGGGCACGGAACAGGCGGACCACCGCCAATAACGGTCGTGCAACGGGACGGGACACCGGGGACCGCCGGCGCTTCCTCCTGGTGTGGACCAGCCCCCACCGGACCCGGGATGCACCCCGTCGACCCTGCCCTCGTCCGGAGCGTGGCGACCGCGGCGACAGGGTGGACAAAAGGGGCCGGGCGGGGCCATAATCGCGGCCCCACCCGGCATTTCGAGAACCACCGAGAACTACCGGGAGCAGTACCGGTCAGAGCCGCGGCACGTCATGCCGGCGCCGGTGCCACCCGGACGAATGCACCGCCGGCAGCGGTACTGCCGGCCTGGCCGGAGAAGCTCGTCACCGTTCTTCACCTCCGATCTTCGCGCAGAGGGGGGAGTCGTTCTTTGAATTTCCGGGAGCACAGTACGACCGTTGTCGGGAGTCCGCGCAGAACCGGGCCGATCGCCATTGTCGAGAATCGACCGCTCCGGTGACCGCCGTGACCATGCGGTGGAGGCACGCCGTGGCGAAACGGTGCTTTCCCCTCCACCACGGCAGGGGCTCTCCTGTCGCACTTCGGATTCCGCCCTACGAGGTTCCGACGCCGTGGTCGGCCCGGCGGAACTCCTCGGCCACCCGCCCGCAGCCGGGGCACTCCCCCAGGTGTCGGGCCAGCTCGCGTCCCCGCCGCCGGTCCGGCCGGAGTGTGGCGCCGGTCAGCAGCGAGGTGAAGTAGTGGCACTCCGGACCGGGGCCCTCGTCCACGCTCGCGCGCAGGTACGCCTCGCGCAGCCCGGCGCGGGCGCGGGCCGCGAGGGAACGCACCCCGCTCGGTGTCATGCTCATCCGCTCGGCGACGGCGGCGGCCGGCTCGCCCTCGACGACGAAGAACCACAGCAGCACCTGCCACCGTTCGGGGAGGGCGCGGTAGGCCCTGGCGACCAGCGCCGTCTCCTCGGCCGCGAGGAGCGCGCCATCGGTCTCCGCCTCGTCGGCCAGGCGCTCGGCCCACGTGGTGAAGTCCTCCGGAAGCTGGATCCGGTCCGTGGTCTCGGCACTCCACCTCATCGCGGTCCGACGGACGCAGGCCATCAGGTACGGCCGCCAGGCGTGCCGCGGGCCGCAGCCGCGGGCGACCGACAGGTACGTGCTGGCGTAGGCCTCGGCGGCGAGGTCCTGCGCGGTCTGGGAGTCGCGGCAGTAGCGGCGGGCGTAGGCGAGCACAGCGCCGTGATGCCGTCTGAACATCTCGGCCATCACCTCCTGGACATGGAGTTCGCCGACCGCGTTCGAAGTGGAAAGCGCCGCCGATATCTCGGCGTCGGTCAGCGCGCTCAAACCTGATTCGCGGGCGCTGGAATGAAGGGTCACGTCGTTCCTCTTCAGCTCTGGCCTTCTCACGACGGGGAGATCGTGGGGCCTGACCGGAATGACGGCCACCCACAGGCCGGGATGGAGAGCTGCCTGTGCGGAGCCGTCGACGGCGGCTTGTCGCGGGCCGTCGGGATGATGCGACAGAGGGAGGGCCACAGCACACCAGTCCCACGGGTTTCAGGGCAACAATCTTCGGAGCGGTCGCGCGCCGGTGATTCCGGATCCGAATGGTGAGGAATCTGTGCACAGAACCGTACGGCGGCGAACCGGCGGTGCCGCACGCGCTCCGGGGGAAGGCCGCCGCGCCCCCGACGCCGTGGCGAAACCTCACGGAATTCGACGGCGCCGGAGCAACGGGAATGTCCATACGGCATTCGCATGGCCGAACGCCTGCGGTGCGCCGAGTCCACCGTGCACGCCACCCGCTCCCGGATCATCCGCGCACTCGGCGCCCGCAGCATCGACCACGCCATCCAGATCCACA
>NZ_JBSFNM010000031.1:0-100137 GCF_053587085.1 Kitasatospora sp. NPDC003701 | reverse complement strand
CGACGCGAGCTGCATGGGCGCCGTCGGCCCGTCGTGCTCGTGCTCGTGCGGTGGGGCGAACCACGGCAAGTCGTTCGGGGCACAGTCCACGCGGGAGGAGACGGAACGGGCCGTCACCGCCTACCGGGCCCGCGTCGCCCGGGAGGAGGAGAAGCGCGCGAAGAAGGAGGCCGCCACGCGGACGCGGGCGCAGCGGGCGTTCGAGGCGTGGAGCGCCGCCGAGCCGGGCCGCGCGGAGCTGCTGGCCTACCTTGCCGAGGGGCCGCACGACAACGACTTCGTGGCGAACATGGCGCGCGAGGTGGCGCAGCTGCGGCCGCTGACGGTGCGCCAGGAAGCAGCGGTGGGGCGGTGCATGGAGTACGCTCGCCGCCGCGCCCAGGCGCAGCAGCGGCGCGGCGAGGAGGCCGCCACGGCGGCCCCCGTGCCCACCGGCAAGGCGCTGGAGATCGAGGGGGAGATCGTTCACGCCCGCTACGACGAAGCGGACTTCGGGTCCGCTGGCCGCTACAAGATGTTGGTCCGTGGCGAGGCCGGGTGGCGGGTGTGGAGCACGGTCCCGGCCGCACTCCTCCGCGCACTCGGCGACGGGCCCGCGCGGTCCTTCCAGGGCAAGCGGGTGAGGTTCACCGCTGACGTGGAGGTGTCGCCCAAGGACGCCACGTACGGGTTCGCCAAGCGGCCGCGCAAGGCCGCCGTCGCCTGATTCCCCCGGTGGGGCGCGCCGTCCGGGCGCGCCCCACCGGCCCCCGGCCCGGCCGCCGTCCAGGCCGGCGCGCCGCCGGGGCGCGCCGTCAACTCCCACAATCCTGAGGATCCCCATGTCCAAGCCCCCCATTGCCGTGGCCATGAACCGAGCGGCCCCCGCCGTCCTGGCACCCGGAATGGTCGTCGAGTGCGAACGCGTGCAAGCCGGCCTCAGGCGGATGGGGACGGCCCGGGCGGTTGTCCTGAGTCGGTTCGGCCAGGACTCCACCGCGCCCTACGTCGTGTGGTTCTACGACACCGAGGGCCCGGCCCGATTGGGCGACGACGCCACCGTGTCGCTCAGCTTCCCGCGCGAGATCACCCATTTCTGGCCGCTGAGCGCCCTCTCGGACAAGTCGCTGCGCCGGATCGTGGCGGGCACCCACGGGTTCGACCCGGCGGCCGAGGTGCGGCGCCAGGCGGGCGAAGCGCTGGAGCCCAAGCGCGCGCAGCAGCGCCGCTGACGGATCGCCGGACGCAGGCCGGCCGTCTGTCCGCGCCCGTCGCGCCAACGGTCCGGCCTGTGCCCGGCGGTCCACCCCACTAGTTTCGATGCATTCTTCATGGTAGTCTTTCTCTTGTCAGGCCGGGTGGCTCCCGGAAGGCAATCGAACCGCGACAGAAGGAGAACGATCATGGCCAAGCGCACCCGTCGCAGCACCCTCACCGAGGCCGAGAAGGCCGCCAAGGCCGCCGAGCGCGAGCAGCTGGCGCAGGAGTTGCACGACCGGCTGTCCGCCGCCGTGATGGGCCTGGTCACCTCCGAGGGCTGGACGGCCATGCTGTACCAGATGGCCAAGGCCGCCGGAACCGAGATCGGCCGGTACTCGGCGAACAACATGTTCATGATCTTCATGCAGTGCCCGCAGGCAACGGCCGTCGCAGGCTTCGGGGAGTGGAAGAAGCAGGGCCGCCAGGTCGTCAAGGGTGAGAAGTCCATCCGGATCTGGGCCCCGATGACCGTCAAGAAGAAGGACCAGGAGACGGGCGAGGTCGCCACGGACAAGGACGGGAACGAGAAGAAGCGCACGCTGTTCAAGCTGGTTCCGGTGTTCGACGTCAGCCAGACCGAGCCCGCGTGGCAGTGGCAGGACCCGGAGAGGAACGACGGCCTGTTCTTCATCACCCCGGCCCTTCCGCAGCCGGTGAAGCGGTTCGGCGCGGACACCCCGGGGGAGGCCCCGGCCGAGATGTGGCAGGCCCTGGAGGCCTACGCCGTCCACCACGGCTACCGGGTGGAGACCGGCGAGACCGGGCGTGCGCGCGGCTACGCGCGGCCGTCCACGAAGACGGTGCGGATCAGCGACAAGGTGACGCCCGCGCAGGCGTCCGTGACGCTGGCTCACGAGGTGGCCGGTCACGTGGCGTGCGGTCACACCGAGGACATGGACGGGTATTTCCGCCACCGGGGGCAGATGGAGACCGAGGCCGATTCCGTGGCCCACATGGTCGCCGCGTTCTACGGCGTGGACGCCACGGTGAAGGTGGCCCCGTACATCGGCGGATGGGCGGGCGGTGAGTCGAAGGAGGTCGAGCGGCTGTTGATCGCGACCGCCGAGAACGTCCGCAAGGCCTTCCGCGCCTTCCTGGAGTTCCGGGAGAGCCCCGAGGCCGCCGCCGCCATGGAGACCGCTCAGACGCCCGCCCCGGGCGCCCCCGAGCCCGCGCTGGCGGACCTGGCCGCCCTGGCCGCCCTCTAGCGGCCCGTGGGGGTGGGGCCCAGCGGCCCCACCCCCCGACACCTCCCGGCCGCCGTCAACGGCCCCGCCCCTGCCGGGCGCCCCCGCCGCCCGGCAGGGGCGCCCGGCAGGGGCGGCAGTCACCCACCGAACAGCCCCAGCTTGGAGAGCCCCGTGCCCACCCACGCCACCGCTCAGCACATCGGCACCCGTTCGCACCAGTGCGACGCCACCGCCACCCGGTCCACCGGCGACGGCGGCCGCGCCTTCGTCCTGCTGGACGGGATCGGTTCCAGTGACCAGGTCCGGGAGTGGACCCGCGCCCGGGCCCGGCGTCTGGCCGATCTGACCGCCCGCTCCCTGGAGCCGGAGGAGGCCGTCACCCAGGTGCAGAACGAGCTCACCGCTCAGGCCGGCTGGGCGCCGGGGGCGTGCGCCGTCGCCGCCGTGACGGGGCCGGATCAGCTGCTGCGCGTCGCGTGGATCGGCGACTGCCGCGCCTACCTCCTGTCCCCGGACGGTCACTTTCAGCGGCTGACCACGGATCACAACCTGCGGGCCGAGATCGAGGCCGCCGGGGGCCAGGCGCCGTGGTGGTCCCGCAACCGCGTCACCCGCTGTCTCGGCCACCCGGACGCCGGGGCCGCGATGGAGCCGGAGCGGACGGCCGTGTACGGCTACTCCGGTGCGCGGCTGCTGCTCGCCTCCGATGGCTGCTACGAGCCGATCGAGGACGCCGGGCGCGACCTGGGCGCGGAGCTTGCCGCCCTGGACCCCGCCGGGTGCGCGAAGCACCTGGTGAGCCTGGCGCTCGCCCTGGGCGGAGAGCACCGGGACAACGCCACGTGCATGGTCGTCGACTTCCCGGACGCCCCGGCGGCGGAGGCCAGTGCCAGGCGCGTGCTGTGCGCCCACGGCCGCGCGTTCATGCGGGACAGCTGTTCCGGCTGCGACGCCGCCGAGGAGACCCCGCACCCCGCCGACCCGGTCACCGTGCGGTCGCCCTGGACCTCCCGCATGGTGAAGCGCTGCCGGACCTGCGCCCAGCCGCCCGGCCGCCGCATCCACAAGGGCGCCTGAGCGCTGCCCGGGTGCCCGTCCCGCACGGGCACCCGGGCAGCGCCCGGCGGCCACCCATCACCGATCAGTCCGAGGAGAAGCCGCGATGAAGCGCACCCTTGAGAAGGCCGTCATGGCCGCCGTCCTGGCCACCTGGGACCCTGCCCGCCGCGGTGAGAACGCCGGCGCCGCCGCGGTCCGCATCACCTTCCCCGAAGGCGCCTTCCCGCGGGCGCCGGCGTGGAGCCCGGGCGACCGCTTCGAGGTCTGCCGGGCCGGGCAGTCCTGGATACGCCGCACCCCCGAGGCCACCACCATGGTCGTGGCCGGTGCGCAGCTGCCGCTGCGCGTCGCGGGCGTGCCGGACGGCCCGGAGGTGTGGACCGTTACCGGCCCGGCGGACGCGGAGCGGCCCGCGTTCCTGTGGGGACAGCCGGCCCGGGTCACCGAACTGCGCTGGGCCCCCGGTATCCGCGTCGGCCGGGAGCTGCTCTCCGGCCACCCCGCGGCCGCAGCCGCGGAGTACTGGGAGGCGTTCGCCGCACGGTGGGGATTCCGGCCGGCGCGCAAGCCCGACGGCCGGTGGTCGCTGCTGCTGCCGTGCCTGCCCGCGCACCCGGACGGGCCGAACGAGCGCGAGGTGATCGATGCCGCCGCGCTGGTGGTCCGGGAGTTCGGAGGCAGGGCCGCAGTCCGGCCCTATGGCCAGGTCGGGGACCCGTTCACCGTGTGGCGGATCCTGGAGTGCGCGGCCGTCCGGCTGCGGACACAGCTGGCTTAGATGCATTCTTCATGGTAGTCTTTCTCTTGTCGGACCGGGTGGCTCCCGGAAGGCATTCGAACCGCACGAGAGGGGACATTCCCATGAGCGACAAGACCACCAACCCGACGGACGAGGGCGGGCCCATCGCCACCTACAGCCGCGCCGAGGCGATCGCGGACGGCGTCCTGGTCGCAGTGCCCGAGGAGGCGCAGCGTCAGGCCGGGCTCGGGTGGCCGACGGCGCTGTCGGAGATGGTTCACGCCCGGTGTGTCACGTGGAACGGCGACCAGGAGATGGAGACGTCGCGCCTGCACACACTGCTGCAGAGGGCGAACTCCGCCGTCCGGTCGTCCATGGGGCAGGGGAGGACCCATCCCAACGTGGCCTTCACCTTCATCTTCGAGGAGGTCGACAACCCCGGCACCGGCCGGGAGACGCAGCTGGTCGCGATTAGGGGGATCGGTGATGACCGCGAGCGAGTGATGACCGTGGTGTTCCTCCACGAGGACTGATGGACCGTCCGGGGCGTGGTTTCGGCTGCGCCCCGGATCCGTGACCCATCGGACGGCCTTGGCCGGTGATGACCGTGATGTTCCCCCACGAGGACTGACGCGCCCGCCGGGGCGGCCCGAGACGGGGCCACCCCGGCCCGGATGCCGGGCGGACCAGGAGTCCGCCACCCGCCCCTCACGACCACCAGGAGAACGACCATGCCGCAGACCGTGACCGCCGAAGCCCCCGACCGCTACGTCACCGCCCCGCTGGGCGCCAACTTCGCCATCGCCCCCGGCGTGGCCGACGCGACCCTGCTCGCGCTGGCGCCGGACGGGCGGCTGGTGGCCATCGGCGCCCGGTGGCGTGCGGACGCCGCCGAGTGGGACCCCATCTACGAGGGAACGTGGCACGACCTGTACGTCACCTTCGGGGACGACCCGCGCCAGTACCACGCTGGTCGGGCGTGGCGGAACACGGTCGTGGAGACCATCGCCCGAACCGCGTACGACGACGGGCACGGATTCGACCTGCGCCGCAAGATCTTCCCCGTCGAGGACGTCGACCCGTGCCGGTGCCGCTACGCCGATCAGCGCTGCGTCGGCTGCGGGCACGAGGTGAACTGCTACGGGTTCGGCGAGGCCGCCGCCGCCGTGGAGCGGTCCCTCTACGGGTCCCCACCGCTGGGCTGACCGCCCGCCCGTGGCCGCCCCGCGCCCTGCGGGGCGGCCACGGGCGCAGCCGTAGGACTTCCGCCGGCGGCGACACCGGCCCCTTCGGACAAGGAACAGGTAGCGCACATGTCCGCGAGACGGTACACCTGCCAAACGATCATCGGCCCGGCACGCCGCCGCTGCGGCAACCCGCCCACCCGGGGGCTCACGTGCACGTTCGACGACCGCACCGAGCACTATCTGCTGTGCGGCGCGCACTGCGGCCAGACCCGGCGGTGGTTCGCCCAGCCGTGGGTCAAGGTGGGCTGCGCCGGCACATCGGAGATCCTGATCTCCCAGCACCTCCCGTTCGTCGGGGCGTTCTGTGCGGGGGCCCTGGACCAGGCGTCCCGGCCGCCGGCCCCGCCCGGAAGTCCCGGGGCCGCCGGCCGCCGCCCTGCGGGCACACCCGGGCTGACGCCCGAAAGCCTGCCTCCCGGCCACGCGGACCACCTGCTCGCCGTCGTCATGGGCTTCGCCGACGGGTATCCGCCGCTGGCGGCCCGGGGGCTGGACGCCGAGGCGGCGGGCCGGGCGTGGTGGGTCGGCGTCCACGACCCCCAGGCCCTGGAGGACCTGGACCCCGAAACGAGGCAGGCGGTCCCCTTCGAGCTGCTGCAGCACATCGCGGAGGCCGCCCCCTACGGCAACCACCCGTTCCGCAGGGTGGAGCGCGACGAGGCCGGCAACGCGTACGGCGTCTACCCCGATCGAACGCCGCCGACGGGCAGGCCCGCATAGGTGTCCCGTCCCGCCGCGGGGCCCGGCCGCCACCACCTCAACGGCCGGGCCACCGACTACCTTCGATGTCTTGCTCATGGTAGTCTTTCTCTTGTCAGGCCGGGTGGCTCCCGGAAGGCAATCGGACCGCGACCGGAAGAGGGCTCACCCATGACCAGCACCATCACCTACGCCCAGCTGACCGAGTACTACGGCGACCCGATCAGGTCTTCGCCCGTGGCCGAGGACTTCACCGGCCGCACCCTGGTCCGGGTGCCCGAGGAGGCGCAGCGTCAGGCCCGGTTCCAGTGGCCGGTGGCACTGGACCTGTCCGTCGCCGACTGCGTGGCCTGGCAAGGCGCTGCGGCCGTCGAGGCCGAACGCCTGGAGACCCTGCTGCGGGAGGCGCACCAGGCCGTGGTGTCCGCGCAGCGGGACGACGACGCGCCGGTGCAGTTCGGCTTCGAGTACATGTCCCGTACCACGGCCTGGCGTCGCACCGTGCAGTTGACCGTCACGTTCGGCCACGACGGGGGTGTGCCGCTGGTCGTGATCACCGAAAGCACCAAGGGCGTACGGGCCCCAGTGCTCCTGGGCTGCTGATCTTCCCGTTCGACACCTGACGCCCCGGGGGCGGCGGTCGCACCCGCCGCCCCGGAGGGCGCCCCCCAGACCGCCCCGCAGCGTCGCCGGATCCCGCCAGGACCGGGCAACCGGTCCCTTCCTCCCCGGAGGTCGAGGCACCCGGGAACAGCTGCGGGGCCCCGGACCGGCCGGGCCGGACACGCGACCCGGGCCTTGGCCCAACGACTCGCTTCCGCGACCCGGCCGGTCCGTCCACCACCCGCATCCCACTGCCAGGAGGCACCATGCAGGCCGAGCCCGACAGCATCCGCCCCTCCCGTACCGGGTCCGCCGAGGGCCGAGACGCGGCCGGGGCCCCGTATCCGGCCGAGTTCCTGGACCTGCCACTGTCCGAGCTGCTGGAACGCCTGGCGCTCGCGGAGCGGCGGGTGAAGTGGGCCGAGGCCGAGGCCGTTCGGGCGTGGGAGCAGGCTCTGGGCCGCCCGTCGCGGGAGGCCGCCCGGGAGTTGCACGAGCGGCTGCGGCGGGTGCGGATCGCGCTGGAGGCGCCGGGGCGCGACAGCGTTCCGGCCGTCGAGCTGCAAGAGGCCCTGTACGGCGAGCTGGACACCGCTCCCGGGGAGCGCGGCCCGGCCCCGGCCGACGGCTGACGCCCCCACACCCCCGCAGTACGGAAGCCGGGCGGGCACCCCCGCCCGCCCGGCCGCTGAACGACCGACCATCACCGCCAGAAAGGCGCCCCCGTGAACACCCAGAACAGCACCCCCGCCGGCACGGCCGGCCTTCCCCGCAACGCCGTCCGGCTGACCGAGCGCGCCCGCGCCGCCGGCTGGACGGTCAGCACCGAGCGCGAGACCGGGAGCGTCACCGTCCGCCTCACCGCCCAGGTGCGCCACAACCGCGAGTCCATGGCCGTCGAGGTGGTCTGCTGCTGGGAGGAGGACCAGGCGCACGCGCTGCGCTGGCGGAACGCGATCCTGCGCAAGGACGGCCGGCCGATCGCCGACCCGTTCGGCTGGCGGGAGGTCGGCAGTCTCCTGGAGCGCTTCGCCCCGGTGATGATCGACGCGGCCGCGGAGAAGGCCGGCCGTACCCACCACGGTCTCAGCGCCGGGCAGTGGAGCGCCGACGCCGACGAGCAGCACCAGGCCGCGGCCGGGCACGCGAGCGAGGTCCGCGGCGTCCAGCGCCGGCTCCAGGAGGAGCGGGCCGCGGGCGCGGCATGGGCGGCGGTCGCCCTGGACGTGGTCACGGCGCAGGCCGAGCGCGTGCGCGACGCCGAGGAGGCCGCCCGTGTCCTGGCGGAGGAGTCGGGAGAGGCCGGGGCCCGCGGCGCGTTCGAGATGGCCGAAGAGGCCCGGACGCTGGCCAAGGCCTGCGAGGACGCAGCCCGTCTGGCGCGGAACGCCGCGCTCGACGCGGAGGCCGAGGAGCTGTGCGCGCCGTACGTCGCCGCGCAGTTGGAGACCGACGAGGCGGAGGAGACCGCCTGGCGGGCGGACAACCCGAACGGCACCGCCGAGGAATTCGCCCGGACGGTCGTCCAGGCCTACGAGGTGCCCGCCCGCCAGTTCGGCCAGTGGTGGGCCGAGCGCCACCGGCCCGGTATGACGTACCTCCAGGGCTACGACGCCTTCCACCCCGGCGCGGACCCGCGCGCCGAGCTGGGCGCGAGCATGGCCCTGGACCGGGACACCAACCGGGCCGTGTACGCGCTCGGGGCGGCGGCCGCCGCGCTGCTGCGGGCCGGCGGCGACCAGGCGCAGCAGGGGCGGGCGGGGAAGCTGGAGGAGGAGTCGCGGCGCGGTGAGGAGCTGTACGCACCGGGCGCGCGTCGTCGCATCGGCGAGGGCCACCAGGCGGCGGTGCGGGTGTGGTCCGCGCTGGTCGACCGCGGGTGGAACCTGTGGCTGTCGCTGGACGTGCTCCAGGACTTCGTGACGCTGGAGCTGTGGGAGCGAGCCGGAGCGGTCGAGGAGGCGACGGCGCTGCGGCGGCTGCTGCTGATCGACCACGGGCTGCGCCGCCGGCGCGAGCGGCACGATGCCGTACGCGAGCGGATGGAGGCCGAGCGCATCGCACGGCACCGCGCCGGCGAAGAGGTCTACAAGGCGGCGCGGCAGGCCGGGGAGGACGAGGAGTCGGCGGACTGGGCGCGATGGGACTTCCTGGCGCGGCGGGACGCCGAGGAGGACGGCCAGGAGGAGGACGGGCGCGGTCGCTTCGCCCGGGGCGCCGACGTGTGGGCCCAGCCGGCGGACGACGAGCCGGGTGCGGTCCCGTACGCGGGGCGGATCGTGGCCTACCGCGGCCGGGGCCGCTTCCGGGTGACGGGCCCGGCGGGGACCGTCCCGTGGGAGGTGCTGGTGGACCGGCTGTCCCCGGCCGAGCCCGACGAGGCCCGGCAGGACCGGGCGCGGCAGGAGGCCGAAGCTGCCCGGCGCCGCGAGGAGCGGGCGGCGCGGGATGCCGAGGAGCAGCGGCGCCGGGAGGAGGCGCGGGCCGTGGCGGAGGCCGCGCTGGCACGGCGGCTTGCCCGCCGGCGGGCCGCCGCCGGCACGGTCGCGCCTGTCGGCGAGCACGGCCAGTGGAACCCGATCCACAGCGTCCCGCGGTCGGTCGCCGAGCTCTGGGCGGCGGCGGCCGAGGGCGGTTGGCGGATGACCTGCCGTACCGGCACGGACGGTCAGATGCTGGTGGTGCGCATCGCGGGGACGACGGACGCCGGCCTCTGGGTGTTCGAACTCATCTGGCTGCCCGAACGCGGCCAGTACTCCGTCAGGAAGCAGCTTGGGGCGGCGCGGTGGGCCGACGGCCGGTCCGGTCCGCGCGGCGGGCGGATCAGGCCGACGGTCCGCGACGTCCTGCTCATCATCATGCAGGAGACCCGGGAGGGGGCCGAGGCGCGGCCGGGTGAGCTGGTCGGCGGGCCGGGGCGGCCGGAACCGGCGGCGCCGGTGGCCCGGGACTGACCGGCCGTTGACCGGGCGGGGTGGGGCGCGCGTAAGGCACCCCACCCCCTTTGAGTGCATTCTTCATGGTAGACTTTCTCTTGTCAGTCGGAATGCCTTCGGGAGTCATCGGCCCGCAGGCGCCCGCGCCGACGCATTTCCGTACACCATGAAAGGTGGGCACCCGTGGCCACCACCAACGCCGCATACTGCGGCCAGTGCTGCGCCGTCGTCACCGTCGACGGCCCGACCGAGTCCTTCCACTGCCCCCACTGCGGGGGCGCCGAGCACACCGTCATCACCGCCGAGCAGATCGGCGCCGCCCAGGAGCTCGCCGACGCGATCGGCGACGGCTACCTGCTCCTCGACGTGAGCGACAGCTCCGCCGGGCTGAACTGCGGGGAGGCGGAGGCCTTCTGCACCTTCCTGCGCGCCTACGGACGGAGCGGCACCGCCGCGGCGTTGCTGGAGGACCACGCGGGTCACGACGACGAAGGCGACTCCCACGGGATCGACGCCGAGGGGAAGGTCTACACCCGCACGTGACCCCCAGCGGCGGGGCGGCCCGGCCGCCCCGCCGCTGGGAGGAGCAGCCGCCACCCACCGCACCCGTCAGGGTCCGGACGGCTACCTTCGATGCAATATTCATGGTAGTCTTTCTGTTGTCAGGCCGGGTGGCTCCCGGAAGGCAATCGAACCGCACCGAGAGGACCCCGATCATGGCGTACCAGAACCCGGCCGACCGCTGGCCGCACCTCAACCGCGAAGCCGAGTACCGCGTGCTGCTCCCCGCAGCGGTGCAGGCCGTGGCGGTTCTCGTGGAGGCCGCCCGGCCCGGCTGGGGCGAGCGGCTGACCGGCCCCGAGATCGAGCCCGCCCCGGCCCGGTGGCCGCTCGGCGTGGGGCCCGACCCGCAGTCCCCCGCCGGTCAGTGGATCGCCCTGTACCGCGACCTGCGCACCCTCCTGGACACCTGCACCCAGGCCCCGGAACCGGAGCTTCGATCCGCCGAACGCCTGGTCAGCACGCTGAGCCAGGCCGTGTGGGCCGGAAGCCAGGGCGATTGGGAATCGGCGGTGCACCGCACCAAGCGGGCGCTGCTGGACAGCTGGCAGTTCACCGGCATCCCGCGCTGAGCCCCGGGGCCGCCGCCGCACCGGCGGCGGCCCGTCCCCGACACCGCACGACGAGGAACCCGATGCCCCGCCTCCCGCTTCCCCTTCCCCCCGAGCTGCTCGACACCCTCATCGACGCCGGCAACAAGGCCCTGAACGACCACTACCACAAGGACCTGTGCAGCTGCTCGCTGTGGCCCGCCTCATGCGCGACGAGCGCCCGCTACTTCCCCGGCTACTGGGACACGAACGCGTTCGCCCACGCCCTGCCCGCGATCATCGCAGCCTACGAGCAGGCGAGGACCGAGAACCCGCCGTCCGCCGATGAGAAGACCACCCCCTCCGGCCAGGCCGAACACCCCGCCAACCCGTAACGGCGACCCCCGTCAGCCGCGCCCCGGCCCCAGGACGCACCAGTACCGCAAGGAAACCCGTGCCCGTCATCATCATCAACCCCGGCTCCGGACCCGTACCGGGCGCCGACCGCTGCACCGCCGACGAGAACATGACCCGGTTCGTCGAGGACCTGGCCGACCGGGGCATCATCGCCACCGGCTTCCTGGCCACCCCGAACGACGACTACGGGCAGGGCCGATACGCCTTCCGCCTCAACCTGCCCGACGGCCGCACCGCCGAGGTGCAGATGCCCGGCCTGCCCCTCGACCAGGTCCGGTGGATGAACGAGCCGGACCAGAACATCTGGAACTACCCCCGTCTTTACGTCGACGGGAGTTCGTGGGTGTGGTGGTACGCGCTGGGCGTCTGCGGCCCCGGCGAGGACTGACCCGCCGTCCGGTCCGGCCGCCACCAGGCGGCCGGACCGAGCACCACCACCCCACCCTCGACCACCCCTTTCACCACCCCCAGGAGAACCCCGTGAAGCGCAGTCTGCGCCGGCACGTCCAGCGCGCCGCCCGCCGCACCTGGAACCCCCACCGGCACCGTTACGGGAACGGCATGGTCGCCGCACTCGTGATCTTCCCGCGCGAGGCGTTCACGGACGGCCCCCTCTGGCACCCGGGCCCGGGCTTCACCCGGTGCCTCGACAACAGTTGGCTGCGCACCAACACCGACGGCACCGCAACGGCCATGGTCACCGGAGTCGGCCCCAAGGAGCACCCCGCCCTCGACGGCGGACCATGGACCGAACCGGAGGTGTGGACCGTCACCGCCGAGGAGGACCTTCTCCTCACCGTCTCCAGCCTCTGGGACAAGCCCCACCGGATCAGCTGGATGAACCGCGAGCCCGGCGCCGCCGTCCACCGCGAGCCCTACGCCTCCCACCCCCAGGCCGCCGTCGACACCTACTGGGAGGCCTTCGAGGAGACGTGGGGATTCGTCCCGACCGCCCTGCCCGGCACAACGGAGCGTCGCTACCTGCTCCTCAGCTGCGATCCCGGCTGGGAGGACCTGCCGAATGAGGTCGACCTGGCGAGGACCGCGCTCACCCTCGCCCGCCGGTTCGGCGCGAAGGTCCGCGTCTACCCGTACAACCCGGCCCGGCAGGAGCTCGGCGGCCCGAGGATGCGCAGCGACGTCCTGACGGTGCAGCGGATCCAGCGTGCCCTCCAGGCGCAGCAGGACAGCTGACGCGTCCGCCCCTTGGCGCCCGCGCCCCGTACGGGTTGCCAAGGGGCGCCGAGCGGCAACCCGCCGGCCGCCGCGCACCGTCCGTCCACGACACCGGACTACTTTTGATGCATTATTCATGGTAGTCTTTCTCCTGTCAGGCCGGGTGGCTCCCGGCGGCATTCGAACCTACCGAACGGAGAACCCCCGTGCCCCCGAGTTCCTGGCCCGTGATCCCGGACCCCTGGCCCTGGTCCAACAGCGAGCGCGAATACCGGTCCCTCTTCCCGGCCGCTCTCGAAAGCGTCGCCGAGATCCTCGATGTGGCCCGGGGTGGGATCGGCGCACAGCTGCGGGAGGCCGGGCTGGAACCCGTTGCCGAGATATGGCCCCCGGACGGTGAACCGGACCCGTCGTCCCCGGTCGGGAAGCTGGTGGCACTGCGGGAGGGTCTGCCGCACATCGGCGTCGGGCCTTCGTTGGTGGCCTCCGTCCCCCCGCGCCTGCTCGGCCTCATGGTTGCTGCCGTACGCGCGGCGGGCGAGCACAAGTGGGCCGACGCCACCGAGCGCCTCAAGGAGATCCTCCGCCTCTGCTGGACCATCACCGACCGCCCGTAGCCGCCCCTTCGGGCGGGGCGTCGTCGACCGGCCCCGCCCGATCCGCACCGACCAGGCCCGGGCCTGCCCCCGCGCCATCCCGGCAGGAGAACCATTGGACTTCCAGCAGCTCAAGAGCGCCGGCCTCTATCCGATCGCGCACGCCTCGGGCCGTCCGTCGACGCCCATGCCCGAGCACGTCGCGGCGTGCCCCAAGCACCGGGTCTTGTGGACTGCCTGGCACGACAACACGTACGACTGGCGCAAGCCGAGGGAGTGGGGCGGAGGCCACATCATGGACTGCCGCACCAGCCACCAGGAGCGCGCCTACGACTGGGCCGAGAAGAACCTGGCCCAGATGAACGCCGCCGCGTTGTCCTGCGAGCAGGGGCGCGGTTGCACGAGCGTCAAGGAGGACGCGTGAGCAGCCACTTCGCGAACGTCGAGATGTTCGTATCCAACCTGGAGAGCGCCGACGAGGCCGACGACGTCGTCGCCCTGGTCGAGGCCGCACTGAACGGCCGTGGTTACCAGGCGTCCGTCAGCGCCACGGCGAACGCCTACCCCGCCAAGGAGGACGAGCGGTGAGCGAAGCCGACAAGAACAGGGCGGCCCCGGCCCTGCCGGAGCCGCCGGTCGGCATGGCCGCACCGGCCAGCCTGGACGACGCGGCGCTCGCCGCCGAGCTCCAGGCCCTGGACGACTACCAGCGCGGCCATGCCGGCTGGCCGGGCATCGGTCTGGTGACCATGGGCAGGATCGGGCCGCGCCGCGGGGCGCTGACCGGGGAGCAGACCCGGCGCGAGCTCGCGCGGCGCGATGCGGCGAAGACCGCCGCCGAGCGCGAGCGGCTGCGCGCCCGCCAGGACCGCACTTCTATCGGCCGGCGCGACAAGGACAGCCGTTACCCGGTGGCGGTCGACGGCCGCGAACGCGGACGAGTGTGGCGCGGGGCCCGCGACTGGTGGCACGAGGTCGACGGCGGGGACAGGTCTGGGCCGTCGGACACCCGGTGGCAGGCCGCGGATGCCATCGTAGTGACGGTCGACGCCCGCGCGGCGGCGGCCGCTGCGCAGCGGCGCCGCGAGGAGCCTCCGGAAGGGTGGGTGGCCGCGGCCGAGGGCGAGGAGCTTCAGCGGCTGGATGTGGTGCGTCTGGCGGGGACGGGGCACGGCCCGGCGTGGAGCCGGCCGTGGCGGGTGTGCGGCCGGGAGGAGCACCGCGACGGGCGGGTGTCGTACCGCCTGGAACCGGCGGAGGCGGACCGGCCTCACGAGGGCTACGTGCTGTTCGCGGAGCGCCTGCGGGGGTTCGTCCGGCCCTCTGCGGCCGTGCTGGCCGCCCTGCCGGCGGTGCCGTTCCGGGTCCTGTACCCGGAGGAGTACTCGGAGCGCCGGCTCTTGAACGTCTCGGACGAGCTGTCGTCGCTGTCGCGGGTGGCCGGGTGCGCGGAGGCCTCCGGCCGTGCCCTGGGGCTGCTGGCCGAGGTCGAGGCCGGGCGTAGCGGAGACCCGGCGGCGGCCATGCGGGAGATCACCGGCCTGGCGGAGGAGCTGCTGCGTATCGTGACGGACCCGCAGGGGCCGAACTGGGAGTCGAGGCGCTACGACCGGGGCAATGCGGAGCACGCCGTCCGGTGGGCGACGTGGGCGGCGGAGCGCTTCGAGGAGGGGGCCGGGGCGTTGACGGAGGAGTACCGGGGGCGCCCACACGGATAGATTCAATGCATTATTCATGGTAGTCTTTTCTCTGTCAGGCCGGGTGGCTCCCGGAAGGCAATCGAATCCGACTGCGCGAGAAAAGAGCACCGCTGTGGGCATGGACACACCCCCGACCATCCCCGGCCTGGCCGTGGACACGCCGTCCCGGCTGACCTGGCCCGACAAGCTCCTGTCCAAGAACAACACCGACGTCTGCCGACGCACCGACGAACCCGACCAGCCGCGTGTATTCACATGGACCATCCCGGCATGGGTCGTGCAGCTGACCAGCGGGAAGTTCTTCAACACCTGCCCCCAGGCCGGGATCTGCGGCGGACCGCTCTGCTACGCGGTCGCCCCCGGAAGCTCCTTCCGCCGCTTCCCCAACGTCCTGGCCGCCCACGTGCGGAATCTCGAACTCGTTCTGGAGAAGCCGGAGGAGTGGGAGCGCCGAATGAGGCAGGAGCTGCGCGGGCTCCGATACCGGGACCCCAACGTCTGGGTCCGCATCCATGACGCCGGCGACTTCTTCAGCGACAGCTACGTGCTCGCGTGGCTCCGCATCGCCAGGTCCGTCCCGCACGTGCGGTTCTACTGCTACACCAAGTCCATCTCCCGGTTCCTGCGACTGGTGGAGCCCGACCGTCCGGCGAACTTCCTGTGGTGCGCGAGTCTGGGCGGCAGGGAAGACCACCTGGTGGACCGCGAGCACATGCGGCACGCCGACGTCTTCCCCACCGTCGAGGCGTTGGAGGCGGCCGGCTACAGCGACCAGAGCGCCTCCGACCTCCTGTCGGTGCTCGGGGACCGGCGGGTCGGCATCCCCGCCAACCGGGGGACGAAGCTGGTGGGCGCCGCGTCGTTCGGCGACCTCCAGCGCGAGCGCGACGAGCGGCGGCAGGCGAAGAACGCACGGGCCCGAAAGCGGGCCGCGCTCACGGCGGCATGACCGCCCGGCAGGGGATGCCAACAAGCACCCGCTGCTGCTCCCCGGCCAGCCGGATCCCGACCTCATGGACCTGCTGCTGGGCCAGCGCGTCACGGCCATCTGGCCGTCCGGCCCCTTCTCCTACGCCCGCAGCGAGCCGGGCCCTGTGGGAACCAGGCCCTGAACCCGGTGCGGGCCGCCGCCGAACCCACCCGGCGGCGGCCCGCACCGCCCCCCGAAACTCCGGCGGCCGGGCCAACCCGGCCCGGCCGCCGTCCACGAGAGCGAGAGCTGATGACCGATGCGGAGAAGGCGGAGCTCGCCCACCGCTTCGACGAGGTGGGCCGCGGCGTCACCGCGGCCCTCGACACCATCCCTACGATGGAACCCGGCTGGTGGCACCAGGTGGAACGCTGGGTCTACGGCGCCGTCACGATGTACCACCCGACCGGGCTGGCGCTGCGGCTGGAGCACGCCCGCTACAACGACGAGGCCCGGGGCCGGCTGACCGTCCACGGCGTCATGCCGCTGGGCTGGAGCGGGGACACACAGTTCACGATCGGGGTGTCCATCGGCCGTGCGCCGCAGGACATCGCGCGGGACATCCACCGGCGGCTGCTGCCGGACTACATGGCGGCGCTGCCCGGCGCCCTGGCCGAAGTCGCCGATACCGAACGGCTGCGTCTCTCCAGGACCGAGGCCATGCGGACACTGACGCAGGCCCTCCCCGCCCTGCACACCTATGACTGGGACCGCGAGCAGAGCGCCGGCTCCTTCCACTCCGAGAGCCGTCACCACGCCGAACGCGCCTACGGCTACGGGACGGTGCGCGTCAACCACGGGGCCGAGTCGGCCGATCTCAAGCTGACCGGGGTTCCGCTCAACCGAGCCCGGGCGATCCTCGCCATCCTGCACCGCCCTCCGGCAACGCCGGCGACCGAGCCGGCCGACGACCCGGACGACGACAGCCGACAAGCAGGGGCGGCGGCCCGGCCGCCGCCCCGACATCGCAGGACCTGCCAGCCCACTTACTTCAATGCATTTTCCATGGTAGTCTTTCTCTTGTCAGGCCGGGTGGCTCCCGGAAGGCAATCGAACCCCATCCCCGCGAGGAAGGCCCTCACCATGTCGAAGCTCCCCAAGGACATCGCCAAGCTGCACCAGCAGGCCCAGGGCCTGGTCGACCTCGACCGGCCGCTCACCCACAGGGAGCGGGAGTTCGTGCTGGACCACTGGCAGGAGTCGTCCACCGCGTCCAACAGCCTGGACGGGGCGTTCTTCACCCCGCCCGGCCTGGCCGCAGCCTTCACCATCGAGACCACCGGGCCGGAGGTCCAACGGGTGCTGGACCTCTGCGCGGGCATCGGCCGACTCGCCTGGTCCTGCATGAACGACCTGGCCGCGCCGGACCGCGAGATGGTCTGCGTGGAACGCAATCCCCTGTACGTCGAGGTCGGCCGCAAGGTCCTGCCCGAGGCCCGGTGGATCTGCGCGGACATCTTCGACCTGCCGAGCGACCTGGGCCGGTTCGACATGGTCATCAGCAACCCCCCGTACGGCTTCGTCGAGCGCAGCGGGGACGGGCCGGGCGTGCGCAGCCGCCGCTTCGAGTACCACGCCCTGGCCGTCGCCGCCGAGCTGGCGGAGTGTGGGGTGTTCCTCATCCCCCAGGAATCGGCCCCCTTCCGCTTCAGCGGCGTGCCGTCCTACCGGGAGGTGCGCGGAGCTGGTGTTCTGCGACTTCGGCGGGCGGGTGCCGCGCGCGACCTCCGCCCCCGCGCCGGAGCCTGTCCCCGTCCCGGCGCGGACGGTCGTGCCCGGCCCCGTCGTCACCAAGGCGGCTCCGACGCTGTTCTGACCCCGTCTTCGGGGCCCGCCGAGCGCGGGCCCCGGGGCACGGCCCCCGGCCGCACTCACCTCGCCGCACGTCCGCGACCCGAACCCTGGAGAGAAGATCATGACCAACCTCACCGCACGCCCGCTGCCGCCGGTGCGGAGCGCCTCCGCCCTCGCGGCCGGCCCTGCCACGGCCCCTCCCGCGCCGTGGGACGCCGAGCCGCTGTCCGAGCCCGGGGGAAGGGCCGACCGCGACGCAGCCGACGAGGAGGGTGCGCCCGGCGGGACCGGGACCGAACCGCGGGGGACCTGGGTCGTGGTCCGCCGCGTCGGGCCCGCGGCCGCCTGCACGAGTTCGGTCGAGTTCCCCGAGCACGCCGGCCTCGGCGGCCTGCTGCGGTACCTGGGCAACTACCCCGCAGTCTTCTACGCGGTCACGGACCATCTGGGCCGCCCCGTCACCCCGGAGGCGGGCGCCGAGCGGCCGGAGGCGCTCAACGCCCTGCTCCGGACCTACGGCCTCCCGCTGCCGGCCAAGGTGATCCCCCGCGGGCCCCGCGGGGGCGTCCCGGCGCCGTCCGCGTCCGGCGTGGCCTGAGAGGAGCAGCACAATGACCGGGACGATCACCAGGTCCCTGCCGTGGCGCGATGCCACGGTGACGATCCGCCTGCCGCGCTGGATGGAGCAGCGGACGCGGACGAACGTTGAGGTGGTGGTGCGCGTGCGGTACCGCGTCTCCTTGACGCTGAGGTGCCTCTTCGCCAGGAGTCCGGCCGGCGTATGGGAGCTGGAGTGGGACGAGACCCTGAGTCCCGCCGGATCCGTTTCCGCCCTGCACGCGCGGAGCGTGCTGGGGCCCCTGCTGGCCGAGCTCCTGGCCTCTGAGGAGATGGGCCCCCTGCTGGCCGAGCTGCACGTCGTGGAGGCGATGAAGGCATGGGGGAGGCTCCACCGGGCGCGGGTGGAGGCGGCCCGGGCGGCGGTGAAGGTGCGCGCGGCCGCGGCGGAGTTCGGGGCCTACGGTGTGCCGGAGGGCGAGTGCGCACGGCTGCTCGGGGAGTTCTACTCCACCGGGGACCTCCGCCGGGTCGGCCACCAGGCGCCGGGCTGACCGGCCCGCCCGGCGCCTGGTGGCCGAGGCTGCGTCGGGCGGGCACCGGGCGCGAGGGGTGCACAAGACTCATTCAATGCATTATCCATGGTAGGCTTTCTCTTGTCATCACGGGTGGCTCCCGTGTTGCCATCGAACCCTGCAGGAGGACCTCACCATGCCGACATTCACCGCCGGTCGGGACGAGTTGCGGGCGGGCGCCTCCGTGCTCGGTGCGGCGACGGACGGGGACGGCCGCGCGTATGCGAACGGCTTCCGTCCGGCGGTGCTGGAGTGGGACGGCTGGAGCTGCGACGTCTGCGACGTCTGCAACGCGGGGGCCGCGTGCGCCGATTGCCGGGCCTGTACCGACTTCGCGTTCCCCTATCCGCCGCACTGGGCCCGGCCGTGGGTCGAGGGCGAGCCGGAGCGGGGCATCGAGGCCTTCGGCGGGCCGGGCGGGATGTCCGCCGGGCGCGGACTGGTGGACAAGACCGGCGACTGGGTACTGATCGAATCCAACCGCGACGCCGCGGCGACCGCCCGGGCGGCCGGTCACTGGGTGGTCGAGGCGGACATCCGCACGCTCGACCCCCGGCAGCCCGTCCTGCGGTGGGTGCGGCGCTTCCACGGCTCCCCGCCGTGCCAGACCCTTTCCAGCGCGGGCAAGCGAGCCGGATGGGACCCGGAGGAGGCCTTCGAACTGCAGTCGATCATGTGGCAGGCGAGCGAGGCCTTCGGCTACCTGTGGGTTGACGACCTGTGCAGCCTCTACGGCGGCCCGCATAGCTACGCCGGCGACGTCCTGGACGGCATGGAGGAACACCCGGACGCCGACGGCTGGGGCGAGTTTTGCGGCGGCGGGCACCTGCCGCCGTGCATGACGCCCGCCGAGTTCCGGGAGTGGGCGGCGGGCGCGGTCTCCGACGAGCGCACCGCGCTCATGGCCGAGGTACTGATCTGGCCGATGTGCCTGGTGCAGATCGGGGCCCCGCTGGTGTCGATCACCGTGGAGCAGTCGGCGAACCTGCTGCGGCAGAGCCCGGCCCTGGCGGAGGCCATCCAGTCCGAGATCACCAGCGCGGAGGGGTTCGGCTGGCCATGGTGCTCGTGGCAGGTCGCGGACGCCGCCGACTTCGGCGCGGCCACCCACCGGGAGCGGGCCTGGATGGTCGCCACCCGCTACGAGGAGCCCCGCTACGCGGATCACGTGGACGGCGACGAGGCGGCCCGCGAGATGTGGGCGCACACCCTCAAGCGCACCGGCAGACTGCCGGACTGGGCACCGGAGCTCAGCCGGCGGATCGAGCCCTACCAGGGACGTCCCGCCCTGCCGACAGTGACCGTGGCGGCCGCGCTGAACCTCCCGTCCGACTGGTGGGCCGACACCCGGGGCAAGCGCGGGGTGAACCCCAAGAATGGCAAGCCGATGGGTGGCGGCTCATTCCCGCTCAACACCGTCGGACAGTGCGTCACCGCTCCCTGGTACGGCATCAGGTTCCGCCCGGCCGACGTCCCGCAGGGCGAGGGCACTGTCAAGATCAGCCTTCCCGAGCTCGGTATGCTGGTCGGGTTTCGCCGGGACTACCCGTGGACCTACATCCCCACCCGCAAGGGCGACGAGGGCATCCGCAAGATCGCCCAGATGGAGGCCGATGCGGTGAGCCCGTTCATGGGCGCGGCCGTCTCCGCCTCCATCCAGGGTGAGGACTGGTACGAGCCGACGGCGCGCTACCAGGCAGCCACCTACAGGCTGGAGAGGCCGCACCACGGTCTCGACGAGTCCGTCACCGACAAGGCCAGCCGGGCCCCGGCCGCACAGCGCCCAGCAGAGGGCGGGTTCGAACAGCTGGAGTTCCCCGGGGCGGACGAGGTGGGAAGGCGGGAGCCGCAGCCCCATTCGATGCCTTTTTCATGGTAGTCTTTCTCCTGTCAGTCCGGGTGGCTCCCGGACGGCAACCGAACCGCCGTGGAGGCACCCGTGAGCACCCCCGTCCGCCCGATCACCATCGGCGACCTGCAGACGACCCTGGCCCACCTGATCCGGGAGGAGAAGTTCAGCCCCGACACGCCCGTGGTCCTGTCCTCGGACCCGGAGGGCAACCACTTCGCCCCCATGGAGGGCTGGACCGACGCGCTGTACGCCGACGGCGAGACCTACAGCCTGCCGGGCACCAAGGACAGCAAGGAGGAGCGGAAGCTGGGGCACGTCCCGCCGCCGGGCGCCCGCAAGGTGGTCTGCCTGTACCCGCTGGACGCGCACCCGGGGTCCGACCCGTTCGCCGGGCCCGACACGAACTAGCCGCACCCGGCCGGTGCCGGGTCCCGCCCGCTGGCAGGACGGGGCCCGGCACTGGCCCACCGGGCACCACACATCGAGAAGAGGGATCACATGGGCGTGCTGCACCTGGCGGACGGTCAGATCGTCGGCTACCGCGTGAACGGCAGGGACTACCCGATCACCATGGCCAACGCCAAGCGGGCGCTGAACGTGGCCCACTGCGCGCGGCGGTTCGGCCGCGACAGCACCTTCACGGCGTACGAGCTGTCGAAGTTCGGCGACGAGACCGGCCTGCCGCCGTACGCCCCGATCACCTGGTGGATCGCGCGCGGCGTCGACCGGTTCGTTCGGAAGGACGCGAACGCCGCCGAGTGGGCGGTGACGGTCACCGCTGCCGAGGCGCCGGTGCCGACGGTCAAGAGGCCCGCAGGGCGCGCCTACGCCGCGCTCGGCGAGGCCCTGAAGGGGTACGAGTCGTGCCGGCCGGTGGGCGAGGCCGCCCAGCGGGCGGTGCGCCGCGGCGGCCTGGCCCTGGAGCAGGCCGGGAAGGCACTCGGCAGGACGGAGGCCGGTGAGCTCATGACGACACTGCGGGACCACGCCCGACTCGCCCAGGAGGCGGCCGGATCCGCGGAGGCCCTGTTCCTCGCGGCCTGCGACGCCGCCGACGAGGCCCGCCGGAAGGGGACCGAACTCGACGTGATCCGGGAGGGCTGGGCCGCCGAACACTGCCTCGGCCTGGTGGCGCAGGTCGGCGAGAAGGCCGCCGAGGCCGCCAACCACCTCCACCGGGCCGACAGGATCCAGCACGAGCTGGACCGGCAGGCCGAACGCTGGGCCCGCCGCGCCGGATAGCTCGCCGGCCCCGAGGCACAAGGAACCGAAGGGCTATGTTCAATGCATTATTCATGGTAGTCTTTCTCTTGTCAGACCGGGTGGCTCCCGGACGGCAATCGGACCACAGGAGAGAGCGCATGAGCACTGTCATGACCGCAGGCCACTCCGGCACCCCGGCGACCGGGCCCGCCGAGGAGATCGTCTACGAGAGCTTCAACTACGCGCCCGATCGGCTCACCTACGGCTTCGCGGCGGAAGGCTGCCACGGTGTGAGTGCCGTGACGGCCGGAGGGGTGCGGGTGGGCTCGCTGCTGTGGGACCGCGAGGACGGCATGGTCTGGTGGGTCGGCGTGCGCAAGGCGTTCCGCCGCAACGGCATCGCCACGGCGATGTGGCAACTGGCCTGCGAGAAGGCCGAGATCCAGGGCTGGACCCGCCCCGTCCACAGTGACGTCCTGACGGAATACGGTCAGGCCTGGATCGCCTCCCTGTGAACCCCCGGGGGCGGCTCGCGGAAAGCGAGCCGCCCCCTTCCGCCGCCCCCGGCCTCCGGCGGGCGGCCCCACTCCCATGGAGGCCACATGCCGGTCACGGCTGAGATGGTTCTGGCCGCACTGGCCGAGTTCGCCCGACCCGAGCTGGTCACCTGCCGCTACGAACAGGGCGTCGACTGGGCAGCGTCCGCCGTCCGCCGCGCCTTCGCCGATCACCGGCTCTGGAAAGGCCCGGACAACGACCTCCGGATTGTCGAGACGGCCCTGCGGGCGTGGCTGGCCGGCGGCCCCGACTACGACAGCAGGGACTACAACCAGGGCTGCGAGGCCGGGCAGGAGATCGTCCGCCTGATCCTGGACCGCATCCCGGAAGTGATCTTCGAGCAGCTGGACGACGCCGCCCGCCGGTCCGCCCGCCTGGTCGCCGCGCTCGGGGCCGACCGGCCGTAGCCCCCCACCACGCCCCCTTCCCCCCACACGGACTCCCCCGAGCCGGATCGCTCCGACTCTGCCCACGGATCCGGCCGCGCCATCCTTCGCTGCGCACGCCGCCTACGGCTTCGGCCGGGAGACGTCCCACCGTCCGGACCGGTTCGACGACCGCCCCGACCCGCCTTCACCCCGCCTCCCGATCGGAGACCCCGCCATGCCGCTGTACCTGCCCGCCCCCGAGCCGGCCCGCCCCCCGGGCGGGTGGAACCGCCTGTCCCTGAACGCCCACATCGGCAGCGTCGACGCCCAATGCGCCCTTCGGCCGCGATCCTGGGCCGCCCTGCACGAGAGCCGGCGCGACACCCGGCTGAGCCAGTGGGGGCCCTACGGCGCGTGTGTCGCCGCCCAGGAGTTCCCGGACTGCACCGCGTGCCCGGTCTTCGCGGCCCGCAACGCGCCGGGGCGGGCCGTGGAGGTGGCCGGTGATCGCGTGTTCGTCCGCGTCGAACGCCGGATCATCGGCGAGCTGTTCACCGCCGCGCCCGTGGACCTGCTGTGGCTGGTCAGCGGCCCCGAGGTGTCGCGCCACGACGGCGAGCCATGGACGTGGGACGAGGTCTCGCGCCTCACCGATTGGGAGGTGGGCCGCCGTGTCCTGGACGAGGCCGGTGAGGGCTTCTGGCTCCACCGCCCGCCGGCGACGCCCACGCCCACAGGCGCCGGGGTTGGGGACCCCGAGGCGAACGCCGGTGAGCTCCTCGTCCTGGCGCTGGCCGAGCGCGGCCTGGCCGCCGCCATCGCGCCTACCGGGGGCGGCTGCACGGCGGTGGCGCTCACTGTCCCGGGCGGGGAGATCCTCAGCACCGACGACGCCCGCGCCGAACACCCGGCCGCCGACCACGAGCGCTGGCTCACCGCCTTCCACCCCGACTACGACCCCGGCGACCGCACCGACGTCTACGACGGCCACGGCCTGGACGCCTACCGCGACGCGCAGGCCTGCGCCGACGCGATCGCAGCGTGGATCGGTGCGAACGCCCGGACCAGCTCACCCCAGGGAGCCTCATGAACAGCCCTCACGACCGCACCGCCGCCGAGCGCCCGCCGCTTCGGGCCGTCCGCGGCCAGCTCGCCGTCCTGGAGACCTGGCGCCAGGCACCGGACGCCGGCCCCCGGTCCGACCGGGCCGACTACCAGCCCGTCATCGTCGCCGCCGTCCGCGCCGACGGCACCCCCACGGCCTTCACCCTGCCCGACGGACGCGCCGTTGCGGTCGGCGGGCTGACCCACCCCACCGTCGCCCTGCTGGCCACCCCCGGCCTCTACGACCCGCACCCGGTGCTCGCCGAGGCCCGGGACAACGGTGCGGGCGGGCGCTTCGCCCGCCTGAACGACGTCAACGAGCTGTTCAGGCGTCACCCGGCCACCGCCCCCGATCCGGCCCCGGTGGCCGGTGAACCGGCCGTCCTGACGCTCTACCGGCCCGCCGGCCGCTACGCGCCCCTCCCGTGGAGCGTGTGCCTGCCCTGGCGGAACCGGGTCAGGCTCGCCTCTGGGTGCGGCACCAGGGCGCGGGCCCGAACGGCGGCGGCCTGGCTGGAGGGCACCGGCGTGGACTTCACCGACCAGGAGGCCACGCTGGAGCTGAGCGACGTGCTGATGGAGTTCTTCCACGAGTGGGAGGCCTGCGTGCGCGCCGCCCTGGACGGCGCGGCGCCCTGGCCGGACCGGACCCCCGAGCGGTTCGCCGGCATCCTGTCCGCGCTTGCCAGCGCCGGTGGGGGCGGCGAGTGAGAGGGGTCAACCGGCTTCATTCAATGCAAAGTTCATGGTAGTCTTTCTCTTGTCAGGCCGGGTGGCTCCCGGAAGGCGATCGAACCATATTCACCAGGAGGAACCTGTGAGCCGTCACCGCATTGCCCGCAACGAGCTGGTCATGGAACTGACCGCCCGCCGCATCGAGGCCAACGGCCTGCACCAGGGCGCCGGGCTCAGCGACGAGGAGTGGGAGACCTACCCGCCCGCCACCTACGCGCCGGACGCGCCGTGCTCCGTCCTGCACGCCTTCGACCGCGCGCAGCGCCTGGCGGCCGGGCGGACCATCCGCACCGGTGCGCGCCGCCGGGGCCAGGTCGCCGTGCGTCGGCGCGCCGACCACCCGGCGGAGTTCTCCGAGGCGCTGCGGGCCCTGTCCGACCACCTGTCGGACGTGCCGATCACGTCGGACCTGTACGCGCCGCTCGGGGTGTCGGAGGCCGACTACCGGCGGACCGTCATCTCGTCGTGGGGCGAGACCGAGGGTCTGACCGCCGACGCGGCCGCCCGCACCATCCGCGCCGCCGCGAACCGTCGGAGCTGACCCGTGACCAGGAACCGAGTCGAGACGGCGGTCCCCGAAGGCTGCCCCACCCCGGGCAAGGCCAATTTCGCCACGCCGACGGCCGCCCGCCGGACCGCCGCCAACTACGTGCACCACCTGGAGCCGTACGAATGCGACTGCGGGTGGTATCACCTCACCAGCAAGGCCATCGTTCCGGCCAGTTCGCTGCCGGTGACCGAGCAGGTCGCCGCACTGGGCGACGTGGAGTTCGCCGCCCTGGCGATCCAGGACGTGCGGGGGAAGGTGACCCCGGTCCAGGCCGGTGCGCTGCGGGACGCGGTCAACGTGGACCGCTGGACCGACGCACTGAACCACCTCCGGTCCACGGTGGAGGGCCAGTTCCAGCAGCGGACCGCCGACGCCTCTTCGGAGGGCGACGAGTGGCGCGGGCGGACCGCGTCGTTCCGCACGGCCCTGCTCGCGCGGCTGACGGAGAGCACCGCACTGGCCTCCGGGATCCGGCGGACGGAGGCGGCGGAGGCCGAGACGCGGAAGGCGGCTGGCGAGAGCCTGGCGGAGCTGCGCCAGCGCGCCGAACTGGAGGCGGTCCAGCGCCTGGTCAGGGCCCACGGCGCCCAGTTCAACGCGCTGGTGATCGAGGAGTACGGACTGCTCGGCCTGGCGGTACCGCCTCGCCTTCGCCGCCGCCAGGCCCGCGACGCCGCTGTCCGGACGGCACTGGCCCCCGCACTCCTGTAGGCCCGCCCCGGCCGACGACCGCTTCGGCGGTCGTCGGCCCCGGGCCACACCCCGCCACAGCCCGGTACACCCCACCGGAAGGATGCCCATGACCACCGCCAACACCCTTGACCACACCTGGGACATGCCTTGGCTCGCCGCCTACACGGGAGACGAGCTGCCCGCGCGCCAAGGCCGCTGGGAGGCCGACCCCGCCGGACACGACGACGAAGGAAACCCGCAGGCCGTCCTCAACGACCGGGCCCGCCGCATCCTACTCACCGGCACCACCGAGGGCGTCGCGGTCCGCGCCTGGCCCTACGGCCTGCAGACGGCCGACGCACCGGGCGCCCCCGTCGCGCGCACCCTGCTCCCGTGGAGGCACATCTCCCCCGCCACGGTCGCTGCCGCGATCGCCCGCGACCACCTCACCCCGCCCGAGGAGCCCGGCGCCACGCCCGAGCGACGGAGGCTGCGCCAGCTGCTGACGATGACGGCGCTGATCGCCCACCTTCCGGAGCGGGCCCAGTCGACGGCCGCCATGCTCCCCGGGGCGGATGTGGTCGCGTGGCGGAACGGGCCGCACGTCGAGGCCACGGCCCGCTCCACCGCCCCGGGGCGGGTCCTGCTGGAGGCCCGGGCACAGCTGGGGTCGGTCGTGCGCGCCCTGGCCGCCGCCCTGCCGCCGCAGGACGTGCGGCCTCCGTTCGCCGTGGCCAACGCGTACACCCGGCTCTCGGCGGCGTTCCCGGTGCTCACCCCGTACCCGAACGTGCCGGGCACCGACACGCTCGCGGGTCTCGGCACGGGGCGCACGGTCGTGAACGTCCACCTCGCCGCCGGGGTCTCGGCCGACGACGCCACGGAGGCCGCGCTCGACGTCGAGGGCGACCTCGACCTCGTCCTCCTGGTCCTCGGGCTGCTGTAGCGGCCCGACGGCCCGTCCGCCCCCGGGGCCGGACGGGCCGGTCAACCGTCACGACGCGGTCGCCTTCGCGCTCCGCGTTCCCGGGAGCCCGGGGCCGTCCAGGCGGGACGGGTCCGGTCGTGGTGGCCGGCCGTGACCGGCGTATCGCCCCGTGACGGGGAGCAGTTGGACCTGTTGGAGCCGGTGTGGTGCCAGCGGTGGAGCAACCGGCGCCCGGGGTGGAGGCGAACGAGCAAGGGTGGATTCGATCCGACCCTGTACCGGTGCGTCGCCTTGGAGGCCGGGCCGGCGCGGCGGTTCGTGGAGCGGCACCACTACAGCGGTTCGTGGCCGGCGGTGCGAATGGCGTTCGGGATGCAGCTGCTCACCGCGGCGCCCGGGGCGGGCGAGCCGGACGGCGGCCGCCTGGTCGGCGTGCTGGCGCTCGGGGTGCCGATGGCGCGGGCGGTGTTGACGCGGGTGTTCCCTTCCTTGGAGCCGTACCGGGAGTCGGTGGAGCTGAGCCGGCTGGTGCTCCTGGACGAGGTGCCGAGCAACGGCGAGTCGTGGATGTGCGCTGCCTCCTTCGCGCTCGCGGCCGGGCGCGGTGTGCGGGGAGTGGTCGCCTACTCGGACCCGCACCCGCGGTTCAGGGTCACCCTGCAGGGCAGGGAGGTGGTCACGCCCGGGCACGTGGGGCACGTCTACGCGGCGCAGGACTTCGCGTACCTGGGCCGGAGCCGGGCGCGTCGGCTGGTGGTCCTGCCGGACGGCACGGTGCTCACGGACCGTGCAGCGATGAAGGTGCGCCGGGACGAGAGCGGGCACCACGGGGTCGAACGGCGGCTGCGGGTGCTGGGGGCCCGGCCGCGGGAGGCGGGGGAGCCGGGCGGCAGGTGGCTGGAGGAGGCACTGGAGGCGATCGGGGCCGGACGGCTGGACCACGGGGGCAACCACCTCTATGCGCGGTCCATCGGAGCGCGCCGGACGAGCGTCACCGTGGCGCCGACGGCCTACCCTGCGCCGAAGCGGCACACAGAGGCACTTTCGATGCAATATTCATGGTAGTCTTTCTCTTGTCAGGCCGGTTGGCTACCGGCCCCAATCGAACCGTCGCGCACCGCACTGGAGACCCCATGAACCTCGACGACGCCCTCTTCCTCTGGCACGTCAACGTCAACGAAGGGCGCGTTAGCGCCGTGGACGCCCTCATCGCAGCGGCACCCGCGCTGGGCCCGCAGGACGGCTGGCAGGCGGGCTGGGAGTCCGCCTCCGCCTCCATGGCCGTGGCCGGGACGCTCGGCGGCGGCCAGGTGGTCGCCCTGGTCACCTGCCCGATGCACGTCAGCATCATGGCGCTCGGCCTGTCCACCGCGAACGCCGACCGGCTGGTCCGTGCCGCGCTCGACATGGAGACGATCGACTACCCCTCACCCACCGGGCCCGTCACCGCTCTCGGGGCGCTGGACACCAGCACCCTCGGGCCGGGCGAGCACCTGGCCGTCTCGCTTTCCCACCTGACCGACAGCCCACCCGGCCCCATCGTCAAGCTCTACGCGCACGGCATGGCCGACGTCGACATGGCCCAGCTCCCGGTCCCCGCCGCCGTCCGGTCGCTGGCCGGGCTGGCCACAGCCCAGACCACCGCCTGACGTTCCCCCCGGCGGCCGCCGCCTCCGAGAGGCAAGGGCGGCGGCCGCCGGGGCCGATCGCGCACCCGTTCCCCGCGCCGCACGGCCGGCGCCACCCTCCCGCCCGGGCCAGGACCCGCCTGCGGAGAGGCCTTCCTGGCCACCGGCCCCGTTCACCCGGGGACCTGCAGCCGGACCCCTTCCCCTCCTTCGAACCCGGCGCGGGCCGCCAGCCGCCCGCGCCGGTTGGAGCGCACCCGTCATGACCTCCAGTCAGCTTGTTCTGTTCAACGCCGATTCCTTCCCCGAGCCCGAGCCGTGCGGCACGACGGTCGTCAGCTGGGGCCTCGGAGCCGACTCCACCGCGATCCTCCTGCGGTTCCTGGAGAACCCGACCGCCTACGGCCTGCGGCCCGACCTGTCCGACCTGATCGTGATCACGGCCATGACCGGCATGGAGTGGCCCGACAGCGTCTCCCTCGCAGAGCAGCACGTCCTGCCGTTGCTGCGCGCCCACCGCGTCCGCTACGTGCAGATCGCCCGCGGCGGGCACTCCATCGCCCGGTCGGGCGTCGAGATCCTCTCCGACACCCGCACCCCGACCCGCATCCACACCTCCGGCCGGTGGAGCCTGCTGCTGGACCTGAGCGAGTCGGGCACCGTGCCGATGTACGGGGGTAGCCGGCTGTGCAGTGTCCGCGCCAAGGGCGAGCCCCTGGACCTCTGGTTCAAGCAGAACCTGCACGGCCCCTACCGGCACGTCGTCGGCTTCGAGGCCGGCGAGGTCTCCCGCGCCCGGGTCGACACGTCCTTCCCCAAGCCCGGCCGCAGGCCCTGGTACCCCCTGATCAACTGGGGCTGGGACCGCCCCACGCTGCTCGCCTACCTCAAGTCCCGCCTTGGTGTTTCGTACCCGAAGAGCTTCTGCTGGGCATGCCCCTACCCGGTCAGCGCGGGCTCCCTGCCCGACCACATGGCCCGCTCCAGGCGCTTCCCGCGGCAGATCGCCGAGGCCGCGCTGCTGGAGTACACCGCGCAGGCGCTCAACCCGCGCTTCACCCTGTACGCGAAGTCCTCACTGCGGGAGGAACTGCACCGCGCCGGCAACACCCCCGCGCTCGATCTGCTGGCCGAGCGGCTCGACTCCGAGCCCTGGAGCATCTACGAGGTCCGCCGCGTACTGACGCCCGGACGCTCCGAGCACTGCAAGACCCGGCACGGCCCCCGGTGCGCACGCTGCCACAAGCTGGCCGTCGAATCCGGCGCGCTCCCTTCCGAGCTGCCCCGCTGCAAGATCTGCCAGACCGTCAGCGGGGCGCGGTGCCCGCGGCGGGACCCGCTCTGTTCGGACACGCAGATCAAGGGCAACGTCTGGCGCTCGGTGCGCCGGATCGGCGTCCTCAGCCGCCGCCAGGCCCTCACCGACCTGGAACGCTTCGCCGACCGGCCGGGGCGCGCCCTGGAGCACGTGGCCAGCACGGTCCCCGGGTACGACCTCGGCTTCGACCGGGTGGTCACCGTCCGGCGCGCGGACAGCTACCCGACCCGGGAGCGCCAGTTCGTCACCGCCCCTGCGACGGTGCTGCCCAAGGCCAGGGCGGGCTTCGAGACGGCCTGGCGGACCGCGGCCGGCCCCACCCCCGGCGCCGGCGAGGAGCCGGTCGAGGCGGGGCTGCGGGCGGCGGTGTAGCGGTCGCGGCACCGGGGCGGCAAGCCGGACGGCGAGGCCTCCCGCCTGGGGGTTGGCTGATGCGAGAGCGTCAACCAACCCAATTGGATGCATTTTTCATGGTAGTCTTTCTCTTGTCAGGCCGGGTGGCTCCCGGAAGGCAATCGAACCGCCCCCCGAAGCGAAGGACTGCCCGTGCCCACTGCACCCTCCCCCGCCCATCCCCTCGCAAGGGCGCTGCGCCGAAGCGGCGTGCCCGCGAAGGTCGTACACCTCTCCGACGACTACAGCGTGGAGATCGAGCTGGGCGTGAGGATCACCAGCCCGCGCCACCCGTCGCACCGCGTGTTCCTCCTGCACCCGCAGGACGTTCCGGACTATCCGGCGTACTTCCGCCTGTACCTCCGGCCGGACCACCCGGGCCACGCGGTGCTGTGGATGCTCACGGACGCGCACCACAAGGTCGTGGACTCCGGAGCCTGGGAGGTGCGCACCGCCCGACAGGCCGCCCGCCAGCACACCCGGACCACCGCCGTACTGCGCGACTGGCTGCGGAAGGAACACGCCGTCGCCACGGCACCGCCCTTCCCGCCGCTGGAGAAGCTGATCGGCGAAGAGACCAACGGGTGGATGTGGATCTTCACCGCCACCGCCCACAAGGTCGCCGAGGCGCTGGTCAACGGGCTGGTGTCGCCCGACGTCACGCCGCAGGACCTGGCCCGGGTCTACCCCGACTTCACCGAGGAGTACGACCTGCTCGGATCGGAGGGATGGGAGACGGGGATCGACATCCTCCGGGCGTTCGCCGACGGCCAGGTTTTCGATGACCACCACCCGGCTCCCTCCGATGCCTACCGCATCACCATCGGCTGCGACATGGTCGAGCGGTACGGCCCGAGCGCACTCGCCAGGCTCCAGGCCGGTTTCGGCGGAGACCTCGTCACCGCCGCCCGCGTCTTCCTCGCCCGTACCCGCTGACCCACCGCCGGGCGGGCGGACCCCTCCGCCCGCCCGACCCCGCCGATGGCGAAGGACGAGGACAGCATCCCGACCCTCGGGCCTGCCGTGGAGGCGTCGAACCCCTATGTTCGATGCATTATCCATGGTAGTCTTTCTCGTGTCGGGCCGGGTGGCTCCCGGACGACAATCGAACCGTGCAACAGCACCACTGGAGGCCCCGTGTCGCTTGCCGACGCAACCCGTTTCATCCTCACCGACGCCACCGAGGCGGACCTCGACCGCGTGGGCGCGGCCGTCAGGGACCGGCGCGACATGCTGGCCAAGGTCCGCGCGGCCGCCGTCGTGGTCGAGGCCCGCGTCACCACTCGCGGCATCAAGCAGAAGTACCTCGTCGGCCTGAGCGGCACCGTGGCGTCGATCGACGGCGACCGCGCCGATCTGGACCTGGACGAGGACTCCACCGATCAGCTGCGGTGGGCTCGCCAGACCAAGTTCCAGGTGCCGCCCGGCACCAAGAACTTCCGGCTGCGCGGCGTGCCCCTGGTCTGCCTCACCGTCGCCACCGGCTGACACCTCCCCTGACGGGTGGCGGCCGGGCCCACCGCGCGTGGGTCCGGCCGCCGCCCACCGGGCGGCGCACCCGGTGCGCCGCGCCACCGGAGGCCTCCCGCCTCCCATCACCACCGAACACAGGGGAGACCCATGCCCACCCTCACCGAGCGCCAGATCGCCGCACTGCACGCCGGCGCCTACCTCCTGCCCGTCGACCCGGCCTGCCCGGAGAGCTTTCCCGTGCTGGCCGCCGCCGGATTCCGTGTCGGCTTCCGGGTCCAGGACGACGGGACCGTCTACGTCGGCATCGACGCCCAGGACGCCGAGGCCTCGCTCCGCACCCCGGACGGGAAGCTGCGCGGCATCGAGCTGGACGCGCCCGGCTGCGCCCGGAACGTCCGCACGCGCGGACTCCGCCCCTGGACGCGGATCCGGCGCCGCCTTCTCGGCCGGCGCGCCACCAGCCACGGCCCGACGCGGCTCCACCTCATGCGGGACACCGCCCTGGAGTCGCTGATCGCGGCGGCTCACTCCGAGCTGCACCGCCGCGCCGTGCTGGCGGCCGCCGAGCACCTGGCCGAGGTGTGCCGTGAGCGCGGCTGGCCCGCACCCCGCGAGATGCGCAGCCTCAGCACCTACGACGAGTACGACGGCAAGACGTCGTGGTCGCCGAACGGCGTGGAGGTCCTCGGGGTCGACCACAGCCGGCGCACCGTCGACTTCGGTCTCCGCGAGCCGGGCGAGAGCTTCGCCACCGAGATGGTCCGCGCCTACCTCGCGGAGGCTAGCGAGCACCAGGAGCCGCCGTTCGACGCCTCGCTGGTCATCTCCCTGCTGCCGTCGCCCGCCTTCCACATCGACCGCTACTGACCGACCCGGGGGACCACCCATGCCCATCTCCGCCAGGCTCCGCGCCAAGTTCAACCGCACCGCCCGCTTCTGGCCCGCACGGCGGGACGAGCCGGAGACTCTCCCGGCCGTCACCGTGGCCGGCGTCATGGTCTTCGCCTACGTCGACGAGCTGGGCCAGCTGCGGGTCAGTATCGACCTGGACACCGCCCACCCGGCCCTGGTGGAACGGCCGGCGGAACGCGGCACCGTTCCGCTGCGGGTCGACGTGCAGGACGACACCGTGTTCTACGAGCCGTCCGAGCGCGCCGGTGCGTGCGCCTGGGCGGTCCCCGGCCGGTACGGCAGCCTGGATCTGTTCGCCGACGACTGGGAGGGCGCCGAGCAGGCCGCGCAGCGTCGCGGCAGGCCGCTGCTGCGCCGGCACGCCGGGGAGCGGCACTGGTTGATGGCGGCGGAATGGGGCCGCGAGGACACGGTGGCTCCCGAGGCGCTGCCCGGTGGTTCGCCGGACTGACGCGCCGTCCCTGGAAGGCACCGAACCCCCTTTGTTCGATGCATTATCCATGGTAGTCTTTCTCTTGTCAGACCGGGTGGCTCCCGGAAGGCAATCGAACCACGTAAGGACAGCACACCGCATGACCATCACCGTTCCCGAGACCGTCGACACCGAGCCCCGCACCGCCGACGGCCTGCGCTACCGCAGCGTGGGCGAGCTGCACTACCTGGACCCGCGCAAGCTCGTGCTGGACGAGTACAACGTCCGCACGCAGGACACCGCCCCCGACGAGGCGATGCTGGCCTCCGTGGAGGCCGACGGCGTCGAGATCCCCCTGATCGTCCGCCCGTTCCTGGACGGCACCTACGGCGTCGTGGCGGGCCAGCGGCGCATGCTCAGCGCCCAGGCCGCCGCCCAGAAGTGCGTCGACGAGGGCCGCGAGGACGACATCCTCGCCGTCCCCTGCATGGTGCGCGCCGACCTGATCGGGCAGTCCGCCGAGGTCGTCGCGGCCGCCGTCGCGAAGTCCCTCCAGGAGAACCTGCTCCGCCAGGCGATGGCCCTCCCCGACGTCGTCCAGGCCGCCGAGCAGCTGAACCTGCTCGGGCTGGACGACGCCGCTCTCCAAAAGGCGGCCACGACCGCCGGTCTGACGGTGGACCAGGTCAGGAACGCCCACAAGGCGACCGCCCTGCCCAAGGAGGTGCAGCGGAAGTCCGCCCAGTACGAGTTCGACCTGGAGGAGCAGATCGCTCTCGCCGAGGTCGCGGACGTGCCGGGGGCGGTCGAGGACCTGGCCAGGGCCCGCAAGGAGGACGTCCGGTCCGGCTCCAAGGACAGGGGCAACTGGCAGCACGCCATGCAGGAACTCCTCCAGGAGAAGGAGCAGCGGGCGGCGAAGGCGGCGATCCGGGCCGAGTGGGCGGCCAGGGGGCTGGTGGAGGTCCACAAGCGGTCCTGGTACGAGCCGGGGAGCACGGACCGGCTCCTGGCCGACCTGCTCGACGGGGAGGGCAGGCCGCTCGACGCCGAGCAGCACAGTGCCCAGTGTCCGGGTCGGGCCTTCGCCCTGGACTGGTCGGGGGACGTGGTGTTCGCCTGCGCCGACTGGCGCGCCAACAAGCACAAGCGGGCCGACCTCGCCCCCAAGCCGGGGCAGCTGACCAACGCCCAGGTGGCCGAGAAGAACGCGAAGGAGGCCAGCGCCCGGGGCGTGCGCGGCAAGTTCGTCAAGAAGCTGGTCACGGAGAAGCTGCCGGACCGTGCCGTCGCCCTGGCCATGCAGGTGGTCACCGAGATGCCGACCTGGTACGCGGAGGCCGTCTCTCCGGGCAACGCCAAGCTGCTGGCCGCGTTCTTCGACGAGCCGCTGAAGTCGGAGGTGCACAAGCGGCCCCGGGGCTTCTTCAACGGCCTGAACGCCCGCCTGCGACGCCAGCGCCGGACCTTCAACGCGGTCTTCGCCCAGGTCGCGATGGCCTTCGAACTCCACATGAGCCGCAAGAAGCACTGGGCCGTGGCGGACGGCTGGACGGCCGAGTGGCTGCGCTTCCTGAAGGCCGAGGGGTACACCCTGTCGGCGATCGAGAAGGAGATGGTGGCCACCGTCGAGAAGAAGGAGAAGGCCGAGGCGGCCAAGTCCAAGTCCCGGCCGAGTACCGAGGCCGCCCTGCCGGAGCAGCCCGGCCGGGAGGACGAGGAGGAGGCCGGACCGGAGCAGGCCGGGCACGACCGGGGCGACGGGGTCCAGGAGGAGTCCGAGGCGGACGGCGCGCCGAGCGCGGGGGCCGAGGAGCGGGCCGACTCGGGCCCGGTCGGACGTGACGAGGTGCCGGACAGCCAGGAGGACCCGGCACCGCAGGCGTAGGGGTACGGGGCGGGGCGGCAACGCTCCGCCCCTCACTTGCCCGGCGGCATCGTGCGCCAGCAGCAAACGCAGAACGGCGCTGCCCTTGCGGGTCCCTTGCGGGAGGGGGCTAACCCAGCGCCGTTCCAATCGAACCACCACGCCGAGGGGGAGCTGAGCTCAACCCGTCGCGGAGGCACTTAAACGATAGCGCATCCGGAGAGCCGGCGGCGGCGCCTCCGTGAGCGGGCCTGGTCCCCCGAAGGCGCTCGTGCCCGGGAGCGGCAGCCCTTCCGGTCCGCTCGGGCCGCCTTCCGAGCGGCCGTCCCGCCCCGGCCGCGGGCCCGCACCCAGCCGTTCCCCGGGCCGGGTCCCGAGCGGCAGCTCCCGGGCCCTCGCCTCACCGACCCCAAGTCCTTCTCTTCCGGCGCCCGCCCGTGCGCCCTTCCGCTCTCCCTGAGGAAGCTGATGAACAGCATCACCACGATCACCTCCGGCCCGGTGCCGGATCTCACCGACTACGACATCATCTGCGGCAACCTGTCGGGCGGCGCTGACTCGCGCGCCATGCAGCACGCGCTGATGGAGGCCGCCGAAGCGGCCGGCGTCGCCGACCGGGTCTGGACGTTCCACGCCTCGCTCGGCCCGATGGAGTGGCCGTCGGTCACCTTCGGCGGCCGCCGCTACGCCAGCGTCGCCGAGCTGGCGGCGCAGCAGAGCAGCGAGTCCGGTGTTCCGCGCGAGCGGCACATGGAGCGCACCAAGATGCGCGACGACGGTGCCGGCGGTCTGGAGCCCTACGACCTGCTGACCTACGTGGCGCTGTACGGGCGGTTCATGCGTCTGGGGACGCGCTACTGCACGAAGGGCTTCAAGGAGCAGTTGGAGGAGTCCTCGCACACACCGGAGGTCCAGCGGCTGCGGCCGGTGCTGGGCCGGCCGGTGCGGGTCCTGAAGGTGCTGGGGCTGCGGGGTGAGGAGTCGAGGGACCGATCTCAGCGGCTGTCCTACCGCACCGTCAAGTCGAACTCGGCGCGGCATGTGGACGAGTGGCTGCCGGTGAAGGAGTGGTCGAAGGCGCGGGTGCAGTCGCTCCATGTGGAGCAGGCATACGAGTGGCACTGGTGCTACGACTCGGAGCCCGGGGCGCTGGACTGGCTGGGGTCGAGCCGGTGTTCGTGCTCCAGCTGCTTCCTGGCGAGCCGGCGTGACAGCCTGCTGGGGGCGCGGCGGCGGCCGCGGATCGCGGAGGCGATCGCCCTGGTGGAGGAGGTGCGGGGGGACACCTTCCGACCGGACGTCAGCATGGCCGATCTGATCGCGCTGTCGAGGCGGCCCGGTGCGCCGGCGCCGGGGGTGGTGATCGAGGACGAGGGGCCCGAGTTCGCGCGCATGATGGAGAAGCTGGTCTGGGCGCTGGAGCAGGAGCCGCGCCGGCTGCCGGAGCTGTCGGTTTCCGCCCCGCCGCGCCGTTTGCTGCCGGTGGTCGATCTCTGACGCGGGTACGTGGCCGGAATCCGGATGGGATGGGCCTCCCACACTGGGACTTAATGACTAATTCATGGTAGCCTTTCTCTTGTCAGGCCGGTTGGCTACCGGAAGGCGATCGAACCATTACGCAAGGAGACCGTCATGTCCTCGCCCCGTTCAGCCACCGCCCGCAAGGTGCATCCGGCCCAGCGGCAGCGGGACACCTCGAACGACCTGCTGGTGCTGCATCTGCGGATCTCCCGGCACTCCGGCGCGGTGTCCATCCTGACGATGTCCGTTCCGGCTCCGCACCTCGACGCCATCGGCTGGCAGCTCTCCCATCTGGCGGCCTACGTCGGTGACCTGCACGCCAGCGGCCAGGACCCGACCGACGAAAACGCCTACGCGTTCCTACTCTCGCGCACGGCCTGGAGCTGGTACGAGTGGCAGCCGTTGCACGACACGCGGGTGACCTGTCAGCTCGACGTCCTGCTCGGCCCGCTGGACGAGTGCGGCTGGCCCGCGATCTCACTGGTGCTCCTGGAGTCCGAGGACGGCAAGTGGGGATTCTCCCGCAAGCGGCTGCGCGCGGGTGTGTCAGCGGCCGTGAACGTCGTACTGGCGGAGATCGAGGGCGCGCACTCTCATCTGTGCTCGCAGGCGGCCCACGACCAGGAGGCGGAGACGGCGCAGCGCCGGGACGAGGCCGACGCGTTGCTCGCCGAGGTGCGGGAGATCCACGGGCGGGCGCGGGGCAAGAGCAACTCGGAGGGGGCACGCAAGGCCCGGGCGGCGCTGCACCAGGCGCCCCATCACGAGCCCGGCACGTCCTCGTTCGTCCAGCTCGACCCGGTACCGGATCGCCTTGAGACCTTCATCGGCCCGATCGCGGCGATCGACTCCCGCACCAACGACGCGGGCGAGACCGTCGTCCTGTTCACCATCGCCCACGAGCAGGGCAGCACCGGAACGGGCGGCCACAAGGTGCCGGAGAAGCTGCGGTGCACGGTGCGGGGCCCGGCCGCGAAAGCGGCGGCCTCCCTGCCGCCCGGCCGCCGCGTGATCGTGGTCGGCCGTCTCGTCCAGCAGGTCTACGTGTCCAAGCAGCAGAGGATCCCGCGCAGCCTCATCACCTTCGACGTCCACGCGCTGGGCCCCGACCTGGTCGGCCCCGGCCTCTCCTGAACCGGGCGGCGCCCGCCACGGCGCCGCCCCACCCCGCCGAACCCGTCCGGGCCGGCCCACCCTTCGACAAGGAGCCCCATCATGTCGCAGCCCCACCGCATGCCCGGCGGAGTCGACTGCCTCGACCTGGCGCGCGCAGTCGGTGCCCACCTGCCGGCCAGGCCCGGCCGGGCCTGGCGCAGCCGGCGGGAACCCGACGTCGCCTTCCGCGGCCACGAGGCCGCCTCGGTCGGCGACGGACAGCGGTCCCTGCTGCTGGCGGCCCTGCCGGAGGGCGTGGCCCTCGCGCCCTGGCCCGCTGCAGGCGGCGGCTTCGCCATCGCGGTCGGCGCCGGCGCCCTTCCCGAGCGCCTGGCGGAGGCCGCCGTCCGCTCGCACCTGCCTCGGCTCGACGCCGGCCTGGCCCGGGCTCTGTCCGAGGAGCAGCGGGCGGAGGCCGCCGGCGACCTCCTGCGGGACCTGGCGGCGGCCGTGCCGGGCCGGTTCGTGCGGCACGTCGGACGGCAGTGCCTGGTCCTGGACCTGCCCGGGGGCTGCCTGACCGCTCGGGTGGATCCCCTGTCGCTGGAGGTGGCGCTCACGGCCGAGCCGGCCGGGACCCCAGGGGTCGGCGCGCCGCCGGCGGCGCGCTCCTGGCCGGCCTGGGCGCCCGTACCCCGGCTCGGACAGGCGCCGCACGGGCTGCGTGCGCTCGGGACCGAGGGAGGCGGCCACGGCGGTGCCGGCGTGCAGGTGTGCGGCGCCGATCTGGCCCTCGCCGTCCTCTCGCGCATGGCCGTCGCCGACACGCCGTGGCCGTTGCGTGCGCGGGGGTGATTTCTTCCGGCACCGGATCGGGCCGTCGCACCGTCAGGCCTGGCCGTTTCCGGATTCGGCGGCATCTCGGGGCTGGGGACGGCGCACCGGGAGTAGCTTCGATGTAAAATTCATGGTAGACATAGTCTTGTCACTTTGGGTGTCTCGCCCAAACCCCACCCAGTCCCTCAGGAGGACAACATGATCATGCTCGGACGCGAGGTCATCGACCGCGAGGAGCTCGCCGCCCAGGCCGGCTGGCACGTCCGCTCACTGAGCAACATGGGCGCCTACGCGCAGCTCACCCCCGTTGCCGGCGGCGGCCGCGGCAGCAAGGCGCTCTACGACCTGCAGCAGGCCGAGGTTCTCATCCGTAACCTGCAGAAGGAGAAGGCGGTGACCCGGATGAAGAAGGACCGCCCGCAGATCGTCCCGGAGGCCATCCCGAGCCTGCCGGACTACAGCTCCTACACCGAGCACGAGCTGCGCGGCCTGATCCGCAGCTGGCTCGAACAGCAGGAGGAGGACGGCACCGTCGTCGGCCTGACGATGGAGGACCTGGACGCCATGGGCGAGCAGGACCTGCAGGACTGGGTCAGCGGCCACGAGCTCCTCACGCTGGAAGAGGCCCGCCTGGCGGTGCCGGAGGAGCGCCGCCCGACGCCCAAGACCTGGGAGTCCTACTACGCCAGGACCAAGGTCACCAGCCTGCCGGACCCGGACCGGACCTTCTTCGGCATGGACTTCTGGTTCCGGGAGACGATCGTGCGCTGGGACGCGGAGCAGCGCCGGAGGGTCGGGGACAACGCCGGCGGCCACCGCCCGGCCGGAAGCAAGAACAGCACCTGGACGCCCAGTGAGTCCATGCAGGAGATCATCGCCCTGAGCGAGGAGCGGCGCGCGCAGGTGAACGCGCTCCACCGCGACAGGCCGGAGCTGACGGTCCCCGAGATCGCGGGCATCGTCGGAGTCAGCCCGCGGGCCGCGTTCCGCTACCTCCAGGAGGTTGCCGGCTCCGACACCTCCGACCGGGAGGAGACCGAGCACCGGCGCGCGGTGGTGCGCGAGCTCGTCCAGGCCGAGCCGGACATCAGCGGGGGCGAGGTCGCCCGGCACCTGGGCATCGGGTACACCACCGCCAACAGGTACCTCAACGAGCTCGGCCGGGAGAACGCCCGCCCCGAGGACAAGGCGGCCGAGCGCCGGGCCCAGGCCGCCAAGTTCCTGCGGGAGAACCCGGACCTGACGGACGAGGACCTGGCCGCACGCCTCGGGGTGACCGCCGAGACCGCGGCGGCCTACCGCCGTGACCCCAGCGAGCCGACGAAGCGCGAGGAGGCGGAGCAGCGGCTGGCGCGCACGCGGAAGCTGCTGGCGAAGAACCCGGACCTGGAGGCGGACGAGCTGGCCGCGGTCCTCGGGCTCAAGCCGGTCACGGCCGAGAAGTACCTGCGCGAGGCCCGGGGGCCGGAGCAGCCGTAGGCGGGCCGGACCGACGCTCCCGGCAGCGGGAGCATCCGCCGGCGGCACCCCCGCCACCCGACACACAACCTCAGGGAGATCGGCATGACCGACACCGGCATCGACAACCCCTCCGCCCTGTCCGACTTCGACTTCATGGAGCTCGTGGCCTTCGACAGCAAGGTCGACAGGGAGGGCTTCTCCTACGCCTACGAGAACTACCCCCCGCGCTTCGAGTCCCCCGAACTCCAGGAAGTCGCGAAGGACCTCACGAGCATGCGCTCCTTCTACGGGGACCACGACCACCTGGTCGACCAGTGGTGGGAGACCGTGGGTGGCAGGGGCTGCGACCTGCACAACGCCCACATCGACGAGGTCCAGCAGCACGAAGACGACCTCTGCCTGTGGGGGGTGCTCTACGAGGACGGGCAGAGCGTCCTGCTGACGACCGAGGAGCAGCGGGAGAACTGGTTGGAGTACATGCGCCGCAACAACCCCGGACGCCCGGTTGCGGCGCTTCTCCACCGGAGCGAGGCCGGCGGCGAGTGGACCAAGAGCCCGCTGGCCGCTGCTCCCTGAAACCGTCGCCGCCTCCCCCGGCGTAGGCGGCGACAACCTTGGTGGCCGTACGGCCACCAAGGACGGATACCTTGGAGGCAGGCGTTACGGACTCGTGCTCCGGGACGTTCCTGCCTCCAAGGTGTCCACCAAGGGTCGCGGGATTGAGTGGCGTGTTCCGCTCCGAATCCCGAGGAGGTTCTTGGTGAACCCGACCTTCGCGCCCAGCGCCCTGGCCTACATGGCCCTGGCGGCGCTCTACCAGCACCGCTCCGCCACGACGTCCCAGCTCCACGAGATGCTCTGCCCCGACAAGGACATCAGCTACGTCCGCCAGCAGCTGCGGATGCTGCGCAAGGAGGAGCTGGTGGAGGCGGTGACGCTGCGCCAGCCGCGTACCGCCCTGCTGCACTACCTCACCGACCGGGGCCGGTCGGTGGCCGCGGAGCTGCCGGAGGTGAGCGACCGCACCAGTCCGCTGCAGAACCTGGCCGACGTGACGGCGCGGATCCTGCTCCCGCACTCCCAGGCGGTACTGGCCGCTCACCTCGCGTTCCTGGCGGATGCCCGCCGGCGGGGTGACGACTACGGCCCGCTCGACTGGGCGCCGGAGACCATGCACCGCCTGTCCGACCGTAGCAAGGCGGACGCGGTGCGGGCGGACGCGCTGATGCGCTACACGGCCAACCGCCCGGACGGCCGGGTGCACCTGCGGGCCTTCGTCGAGGTCGACCGGGCGACGTACGGAAGCGAGAAGCTGACTGGCAAGCTCACCGCCTACGCCCGCTTCTGGCAGCTGCGGCCGTTCCAGGGGGGCGGACGGCGCCCCACCATCGAGAGCTCCCAGGCCGCGCCGCTGTGGACGGAGTACTACCCGAAGTTCCCGCGGCTGCTGTTCGTGTTCGCCGGAGGCTCCCGGAGGACCATGCTCAACCGTATCGAGGACCTCCAGGCCGCCGCGGGCGGCCATCGGCGGGTCGTCGAGATGCTCCAGGAGGTGAAGGCTGGCGCCGCCCTGCTGGAGGAGATCAACCCGACGAAGGAGCGGCCGGACCTCAGCCCGTCGTCTCCCGCGTGGGTGTCCCTCACTGATCCGGACCGGCCGGCCTGCGGCTGGATGGAGCTGTAGCCCCGCTGTCCGAACCACTGTCCGAGGAGATTCCGGTGCCCCAGGCCCTGCAGATCGACCCCGACGGCACGGTCGAGGTCATCGCCCTGCCCGACGACCGGGCCACCCGCGACCGGTCGATCACCTCCCGCTTGTCCGGGCCGGCCGCACCCGGCTGCTACCACCGGCAGGCCACGATGCACCTCCATGGCAACGGGCAGCACGACAGGCTGCCGGACAACCCGATCGCCACCGCGCTGGCGTGCGTCTGGCGCGGCCTGGACATCGCCTACGACGCGACGTACTTCCTGCCGGGCCGGGTCGTCATCACCTCGGTCGACGGCGCGTCGGACCTCGCGCCTGGCCTCGTCGGTGAGGCCCTCGCGGTGGCGGAGGCCGTTCACCTGCTGCTCGCCGACGGACGTACGGCTCCCTGGGGCGAAGTGCTGAGGGCTGCCGGTGCCGCCCGGGAAGGCGTCGGGCGCGGAAAGTCCGCCTGAGCGGGCCGCTGGCGGCCAGGGTCGGAAGCGGACGGCCGGACACGATCCGCGCCGCCGCCCGGCCCCGTTCCGTCGTCCGGGCCCGGTTCCGGCCGGGCCATCGCCGTCTGCTCCCCCTCCCCCGATCCGCACGACAGCTGCACCGTGACAAGCCGATGCCCCCGCCCCGTACTCACGGGGCGAGGGCATCGGCGTTTCCGTCCGACCGCCTGGCGGTCGCCGTTCAGTGGGCGAGTGCCCGCTGGAGGTCGTCCAGGCAGTCGGGGCACATCGCCAGCGGAGGAGGCGTGCCGCGGCCCGGCCGCCCGCACACCCCTGCCCCGAGGCCTTCGGTCCCGGGTGCCTGGCACTTCCAGGTCACCGGCCCGGCGGTGCCGGCCTGTCCGGCGGCCACCGGCACGTCGGCCACAGCCCCGGCACTGGCGGCGTCCTGGTCGACGGTCTGCTCCTCCAGACGGCGCCGGGCCGCCTCGGCCTGACGCTCCGTCTCCCGAAGCCCGCAGGCCCGGCACTCCTCACCGGAGGCGAGCAGGACTCCGCGCTCGCAGTCGGGCCGCTCGCACTCCTGTCGGCTCAGGACCGTGGCCAGGAAGCCGACCGCTCCGCGGATCTCGCCGCTGGCAACCCGCTCTGGCGCGCCGGCCCTCCACCAGCCCGCGTTGATCCTGGCCAGCGCGTGCTCGGGGGTACGGCCGGCCGACAGCAGGTCCCGCACCGCACGGCGCAGCGGGGGCACCCGCAGCGCGGGGTGCTTGCTGACGCCCAGGGCGTCGATGGCCGCGAAGACTGTCTCCTCCCCGGGGACGGGGCGGGAGGGTGCGGTGCGGATGGTCTTGGTGCGGGGCTTCTTGGTCCGGTCGGCGGCGGAGCCGCATCGGGCGGCGGGCTTGGGGGTGCGGGCCGCGCGCGGCTCGCGCGCCTTACCACCTGTAGCAGCCCTACGGGCGTCCGGAAGGGGCTCGCCGTCACGGTTCTCACTACTTCTATTAATGGTGTCCGCGTGGTGGGTAGACCCCTGTCCGGCTGGTGGGTAGACCCCCGTCCGCGTGGTGGGTAGACCCCCCCTGTCCGGCTGGTGGGTAGACCCCCCGGTGAACTGGGCGATCTCCCGCTCCTCGCGGACGGCGGCGCGGGCGCGCCACAGCCGGCCGTCGAGGAGGGCGTAGCTGGAGGGCAGGCGCCCGCCGCCTTCCAGCTTGGGGGCGTACTGCTCCTTCATCAGGAGGACGCCGTCGGCGCGCAGCTGGGCGAGGGCGTCGGTGACGGCGGTGCGCCCGAGGCCGGTGCAGGCCATGAGTTCGCGGATGGTGGGCGGGCGTTCGGTGATGGCCCGGCTGGTCAGGTTCACGAAGGAGGCGATGGCGGCGTAGACGGCTTTGTAGTTCGGGGTGCGGCAGCCGCAGGTCGCGATGCGGGCGTCGAGTTTGATGAAGTCGATGCCGGGGGTGCGCAGGACGCGGGGTACGGGCCGGCCGTCGGCGCCGAGCAGGGGGTGGGTCTGGGGCGGGTTGGCGGCGCGTTCGAGGACCTGGCGGGCCCAGCGTTCGCGGTCGGTGAGCCGGTAGAGGTTGGCGTCGGCGCCGGGGTGGTCGGGGTTCTGCTGGGGCTGAACGATGAGGACCTCGCGGCCGACCAGGTCGGCGACGGCGCGGTCGAAGGTGTTGGCGGTGCGGCCCATGCAGGCGGCGACGGTCTTGCGGTAGGGCAGCAGGGCGTGGCGGCGTTCGGGGGACCAGCCGGCCACGGATTCGGCGGTGAGCGTGATGTGGTGCTCCATGTCGGCGAACGCGGCCAGGGCCATGTAGGCGGCCTTGCTCGTGGCGGGGCAGGAGGGGTCGCGGGCGATGCGGACGTCGAACTCGATGTAGTCCAGGCCGTTGCAGTCGAGGGCGCCGTCCGCTCCGGTGGACAGCTGGACGAGGAAGTCGGTCACCGCTGCCCCATTCCGCTGTCGGCGCCGGAGGTGCTGGCGGGGGCGGTGCCGTTCGGCTGGTGGACGACCGTGTTGAAGGGGTCGTCGGCGGCCGTCAGCATGTTGCGGTCGATGTCCGCGATCGCGGCCTGGACGACGGCCACGAGGAGCTCGGAGGCCTGGCGGGTGTAGGGGTGGTGCTCGCCGAACGCCAGGAGGCAGTCCTCGATGAGGCCGTTCGCCCAGAAGCGGGCGATGTGCAGGCGCCCTTCGCTGAGAACGACGAGCACGGCCTCGTACTCGCTGCGGTACCAGCGCGGGGGAAGGGGATGGCACGGCGGCCGGGCCGGGAGCGCCGGAGACAGGGCGGCCGGGGCGGTCCGCGTCCGCCGGCGGTGGACGAAAGCCACCGCGGTCAGCACCGCGGCGGCGGTCGGGACGCCGAGGGCGGACAGCAGGATCGGAAGGGGCGGCATCGCGGACGGCTCCTCGGTTCGTACGGGTTCGATGCCCGAGGTAACCCCGCGACTGTTGGTGCGGAGCTTGGTGCTGAGGGCCCGTCCGGTAACGGCTGTACAACTCCGCGCACCAGGGGATCCGGGATGTCTTGGTGGCCGGCCCGGCGCTTGTGCCGGCGGCGGGCGCCGTTGCGCAGGGCGGGTCGGCGTTGCGCATGCGCAGGCCGGGGCGTTGCGCATGCGCAGTGGGGTGATTGCGCATGCGCAGGGCGAACGCCTGTACGCATTCGCGGCGCGGTGTTCCGCGCATCCCGTCAGATGATCTTGCGCAGGAGTCCGCTCCGCCGCCCGGGGTGAGGCCGGGCGCCGGGCCGTCCGCGGGCGCGGCGCGCGGCCCATCGGTGCCGCACCGCTCCTGGGGAACGGCCGTCGGGGACGGGCTGCGCAAGGGCACCTCTGCGCGGGAGGGGTACCGGCGGGGACCCCGTGGCGGCGGCCGGCCCCGGGTCCGCCGGCCCCGGGGCGGCCACCAAGGTTTCCCCGCCGCTGCGGGGCGGGCCACCAAGGTTGGCGCACCGGGGGTTCACCCCCGTACCAAGGTTCGGGGCCCGCCCGAGGGGCCGTCACCAAGGTTGGCGGGCACCCGAGGGGCCTCCACCAAGGAATCGGCCGGTGCAGGGAGAGGGCCACCAAGGTTTCCCGGCGGCCGGGCCGGAGGGCCACCAAGGTATCCGCCGACGGCCCCCGCCCGGCCACCAAGGTATCCGGGCGGTCCACCAAACAATCCGCGCAGGCCGACAAACCACCAGGTCAAAGCATTGGTGGAGGCCGTTGTGGAGGCGTTACCCAGGGGCTGTTCCCCACCAAGGGTTTCACCAACGGTCGCGGGGTTTCCTCGGTCGCCAGCTGATCCGCTGACGACCTCCCAGGAGACCTTCGTGAGTCCTCTCTTCAACCGGCGCGACCGAGCGCCGGATCCCGCCCCGATCGCCGACGGGGGTGAGCTGCGCCGGGCCCGCGCACGGACCGGCCTTCTTCGCGGCGGCATCCTCGCCGCGATCGCCGCCGGGCCGCTCGCCCTGGCCGTCGCCGTCATCGGCGTCCAGACCACCTCGGCGGCGCCGGCCTCTGCGCCCGTCATCCCCTCGGCGATCACACCGCCGACCGGCTACGCCGAGAGCTTCGTAGACCTGTGGCTGCGCAGCTCCGCCGACACCGCCGCCTCGACTGCGCTGCGCGCAATGGCCCCCGGCGTCGAGCTGCCGCGGCCGAAGACCACTGCGCGCCTGACCGTCCAGAAGACGATCGCCGTGCGCAGCCAGCCGATGGGCGGGCGCACCTGGCAGGTGACGGTGGCGGCCACCGTCGTGGTCCCGCCGGCCGATGCGCAGAGCGGCCAGCCGACGCCGAATCCTGCGCAGAGCGCCGCGCAGAACGTTGCGCAGGGTTCTGCGCAGGGCCGGGGCGCCCAGGCCGGGACGACGGAGGTCCGCTACTTCGCGGTCCTGGTGGCGATGAACCGGACCGCCGGCTCCGGCGGCGCGCCGGACTCCCTCGTGATCTCGGCGGCCCCCGCCCAGGTGGCCGCTCCCTCTTCGCTCTCCGGTCCGGACCCTGCGGTGCCGGACTACGGCTCCCAGGTCGGTGACGGGCCGCTGCGGGAGACAATCACCGGCTACCTCAGCGCGTACCTGACCGGCGTGGGGGACAGCTCCCGCTACCTGGCGCCCGGCGCGGCGATCCCGGCTCCCGGCTCGACCTACACCCAGGTCGCCCTCAAGGCGCTCGCCACCACCACCGCCGTCCCGGCCTCGCCGGCCGACGGCTCGGTCCTGGTGGCCCAGGCCGTCGTTCAGGCGACGGACGCCTCGGGTGACTGGCCGCTGGTCTACCCCTTGCGCCTGACCGCGCGTGCCGGCCGCTGGGAGGTCTCGGCGCTCGCGCCGGTCGCCGTCCCCGTCGCGCCGGGTTCCTCCTCTCCCTCCGGCGCGGTGAGCCCGCCGTCGCCCTCTCCCTCCTCCTCGAACGGAGCGCGGCCGTGACCCAGCTCGCCGGACCCCTGCAGAACTTCGGCAATTCGTGGGCGACGACCCTCGTCGGGTGGGTGGCCAGCGGCCTCATGATCGGCATGACCGCGATCGTGATCGTCCACGCGGTGCGGAAGATGTCGATCAAGGCGGCGATCGGCGGTGTGATCGGCCTGGTCATCTGCTGGAGCCTGTTCGCCAACCGGCTCTCGTTCTCCGACATCTTCCGGGACGAGGTCCAGGAGACCAAGCCCGCCGTCCCCGCTCCCTACCAGGCATCGGGCGAGCTTCCCCGTGAGGTGCCCGGCGGGGTGTTCACCGGACAGCTGGTCCGGGCGTGAGCAGCGCCGCGCGTCCCCGGATCGGCCGCTCCTACACGAAGGCCCGCCGGCATCCCTGGGTGCTGGGCAAGATCGGCGACTGGCGACTGCCCATGGGGCCGTACACGCCGCCGCAGCTTGTGGTGGCCGGTGTCGGGGCGTTCGTGCTGGTCAAGACCGCTTCGTGGTGGGCGCCGGTGCTCGGCCCGCTGCCGCTGGCGGCGTGGGCGGCGGCGATCTGGGCCGCGCGGCACTCACGGATCGCCGGCCGGTCGCCGTTCCTGGTGCTGGCCGACGCCCTGTCACTGGCGGTGGCCCCCCGGGCCGGACAGATCGGCGGGCGGGCGGTGCGGCCGATCCGTCCCGTCGTCCTGGCCGGAGCCGCGTTCACCTTCGAAAGCGTCGACGGGCGCCAGGACCTCCCCGAGGAGGCAGGCGCCCCGGCCGCCGCACCGGCCGGGGCGCACGGCGGGGAACCGGCCGAGGAGCCGGCGCCCGGCCTCAGCATCTTCGAGCCGCGCCCGCCCGGGCCGGCCCCGGACCCGCCGCCGGTCCGGACCGCGGCCTCCACGCCGGCTCTCACCCCGCTTCAGCAAATGCTCGCCGCAGCCGCGGCCATCCACTCCGCCCAGAAGGGAGACCCCTCGTGAGGGTCGCAGCTTTCCGCCACTTGTCCGGCCACCTGATGTGGTCGACCACCGGCACCGTCTGGGGCTTCTGGCGCGTGGAGCCGATCGGCTCGCGCTACGCCTCCGATCTGGAGCGCCAGGAGGTCCTGCGCCGGGTCACCTCCCTGGTGCGGTCCCTGTCGGGCAACGCCCGGCTGTACAGCCTGTGCGCGCGGGTCGAGGCCCGCGAGGTCTTCGAGCGGGTCGTCGCCGGCATAGACCCGGACGCCAACCCCGGGACCCGGGAGAGCGCGTCCGCCGCCGCGTTCATGCTCGACGACTCGGAAATGCACCGCCGGACCCTGTGGCTGGCGCTGCCGCTGCAGGTGCCCGGCCGGGCCGCCCAGCTGACCCAGGCCGGCGGCTCCGTGTGGGCGACCCTCGGGGAGCAGGCCGGCCTGCCCGTCGCGCCGGTGCCCGTCAGCGAGGTGCAGCTATATAGGGGAGTGGCCCGGCAGGTCGAGTCGGACTTCGGCGGCGGGCTGCAGGTGCGCCCGGCCCGGTCGGCCGAGATCGTCTGGATCCACCAGCACGCCGTGCACCGCGGCCAGGTCGAGCCGCTCCTGGCCGAGGCCGAGCACGGCCGCCGCTTCGAGGGCAAGGTCGTCGGCGCCCGGCTGCGCAGCCCCGGCTACGCGAGCCTGGGCCAGGTCCGGCTGCTGGAGGCCGGGCAGGAGCCCGCGGCCCGCCGCAAGGAGTCGGGCGGCTGGCGCAGCTGGTTCGCCTCGCGCTTCGACGGCGGCGCGCTGTCGAAGGTGTGGCTGCAGGTGGAGACAGAGGACGGGACCGGTTACCAGGCGCACCTGGCGCTGGAGGAGATTCCCGAGGCCGTCGTGGAGGGTTCGGCCGACATCCTGGCTCAGCTGGAGCTGCTGCCCTACCCGGTGGACGCGGTCGTCGACCTGACGCTGGTGGACAGCGCGAAGGCCAAGCGGGCGATTGCGAAGAAGAAGGCTGAGCTGTCGGATCAGGCCGACCAGTGGGCGGCCCATCCGACCGGCACCCCGGACTCGCTGCACGGCGCGGCCGAGATCCTGGGCGAGCAGGAGGCCCGGCTCGGGCGTACCTCGGTCGAGCTGGAGGTTCAGTCCCGCACCGTGTTCACGGTGTGGGGGTCGACCACGCAGCTGTGCGATGACCGGGCCCGCGACCTGAAGGGCCGTCTGGGCGGTGCGGACTACCGGGCGATCCGGCCGCGCGGCGGGCAGGTGAGGATGTTCCAGTTCGGGCTTCCGGGCGCCGGCCCGGCGCTGCGGACCCGCGAGTGCACCCAGTTCCAGTTGTCCGAGGACTGGGCGATGACCGGTCCGCTGACGGTCGGCGAGGTCGGTGACGACACGGGCCCGATGATCGGCCGGTCGCTGGACTGCGGCACGGTCCGTCCGGTGCACCTGGACCTGGCCTCCGCTCCGGCCTCCAACATCGCGGCGAGCCTGGCGGTCCTCGGTGACCTGGGGTCGGGGAAGTCGGTGCTGCTGAAGAAGGTCACGGCCGATCTGATCGACCGCGGGCACCGGGCGATCGTCATCGACCGCACCAACCACCGGGAGTACGCGCACTTCGCGCGCACCGCCGCTCCGGGACGCCACCAGGTGATCGACGCCGCCGATGCGACGATCAGCATCGATCCGCTGCGGGTGCTGCCGACGGCGCAGGGCGAGGCGGCCGCGCTCAGCTACCTGCTGCTGCAGACGCAGATGGAGGCGATGTCGGCCGGCGGCGCGGCGCTGAGCCGGGCCGTGAAGGCGGCCGCCGCAGCGCGGAACCCGCACATGGGCCTGGTGCTGGAGGAGCTCCGGTCGATCTCCACCGAGGGCGGCAACCGCGGCGAGGCGGCGGCGGACGTCCTAGACCTGCTCAGCACGGTGGCCGACGCCCGCCTGGCCCGCATGGTCTTCGACCAGACGCTCCCGGCGCTGAGCATGTCCGACCTGACCGCCGACCTGGTCGTCTTCACGACCAACGGATTGACGCTGCCTCCGAAGGAGGCCCTCGGGCGGCCGGAGGTGCTGCGCACGCAGCCGCTGGAGGCGCTGATCGGGCGGGCGGTGCTCTACCTGATCGCCGCGATCTCCCGGCACATCTCGTTCTCGGACCTGCACCGCTTCGCAGCTGTGATCTTCGACGAGGTGTACTGGCTGACCTCCAGCGCCGAAGGGTCCGCGCTGATCAACGAGCTTGCGCACGACGGGCGCAAGCACAACGCCGGCTGGTGCGCGGGCGGGCACGACGCCCTGGACCTGGGCGACGAGACGATCCGCGGCCTGATCGTGCAGCGGGTGCTCGCGCGCACCACAGACGATGCCATGGCCCGGCGGGGGCTGGAGTTCCTGGGCCTGCCCGGCGACGACGAGACGCTCATCCAGCTGGTCACCGGCGACCTGTCCCCGCACGGCCATGCCAACCGTGCCGGCGAGATGCTCCTGCGCGACACCCGCGGCCGGATCGGCCTGATCCAGGTCCTGATCCCGAACCTGCCCAAGTACGACGCGATCTTCACCACCCCCGTCAGCAAGCGCCCGGCCGCGGTGCGCGGCGCGGACCAGACCAGGAAGTTGGCGCTTCGATGACTGGCCGCCTCATCCCCAAGCCTTTGGCCCGTACGGCCGGCCGGTTCGCCTCACGTGCCCGCCGGGCGGGCGTGGCCTGGCGGCGCCTTCGCGACCTCGCCGCCCTGTACTGGCCCGGCCGGCGCACCGTGCTGATGACCCTCGGGATCACCTACCTGTTCATGGTCGCTGGCACGCAGTCCGCGTTCGCCGCGGACGGCGAGCGCGGCGGCGTGCTCGCACCCCTCAACGTGCAGAGCAGCGAGGGCGTGCCGCTCGACAATTACGACCTCAAGTCCGACAACGGCGGCACCACGGACATCCGCAGCCACGTGTGCAACCTGCTGCTGGGCGCCGGCTTCGCGCTGGTGCGGCTGCTGGTGGGCCTCATGTGCTGGGTCATTCAGTGGATCTGGAACTTCCCGATCGTCAGCACGCTGATAGAGACGGCCCAGGGCCTGCACTACGAGTTCTTCCAGATCCTCGGCAACGACCTGGGCATGTACGGGGTGTTCATGGCCGCCGGTGTGGCCTTCGGCTGCCTGCTGATCATGCGCGGCAAGGTGGGACGCGGCGCCGGCGAGATACTGATCACCCTGCTGCTGTCCACGATCGTGCTGATGCCGGCGCTGACCCCGCGCGCGGTGCTCGGCGAGCAGGGCCCGGTCGTCCAGGCGCAGCAGGCGGCGCACCAGGCGGGCGAGCTCGCGGCCGGGGTGGGGGGGCCCGATCCGGGCTGCACCTCTGACAAGGACAAGAAGGACCCTTCCTGCCCGATGCGCATGATGCTGACGAAGAGTCTCGTCGTGCAGCCCTACGAGTTGTTGCAGTACGGGATCATCCCGGATCCCAGCTCCAGCAACGCCAACGAGAAGGCGCTGGCGGACGTCCACTACCGGTGGATTCACGGCCAGATCAAGGGCAAGGACAGCAGCGACTGCGGGATCTCCTGGATGCCGGGCAGTAACGCGATCTGCAAAGACACCTCGTCCTGGGACGAGCTGAAGAGCGAGCTGAAGAAGCACGGCGACGAGGGCAAGAACGCCTACAACTTCGCGGTGAACAGCGACTGGGACCGGGTGGGCGGCGTCGCGTTGGTGCTGCTGGCGGTGCTGCTTATCGCGATCGTGATCCTCGGCATGGCCCTGGTTCACATCGGCTGCCAGTTCGCCGACGTCGTCGCCGCGTCGCTCACGGGCGCCGCCGGGATCTGGGCGATGCTGCCGGGCGGGAACAGGGCCGCTTTGTGGAAGTGGCTGGGGGTGTTCCTGACAAGTGTGGTCACGGAGTTGGCTGTCTCCGTGATGATCCCGATGTTCGCCCTCGGGGCCAACAGCATCCTGACCAACAGCCATAACACGGTCATGATCCAACGCCTGCTGATCATGGACGCCTTCGCGGTGGTCATCCTCGTCTTCCACAAGCGGGTGTTCGCTGCCGCCAGCCAGCTGGGCGACCGGTTCGCGAACCGCATGAGGTTCGCGAGGATCGGCGGCTCGCTCTTCATGGGTGAGAACTCCGGCCTCGGCCTGGCCATGTCGCAGGCGCTCGGCCAACAGGGCGCGGGAGCAGGTGGCAGCTACGGCGGCCTGCGCGGCGGGCTCGGTTTCGGCGGCGGGTTCGGCAGTTCGGCGGCCGGCAACTCGTCGCTGCTGCGCCGGGCCCGGATCGGTGAGGGCCTGGCCGCGCTGGCCGATCCGGGGCTGGGCAAGATGAACGCCGCCGCGATGGCGGCCGGCGCCTACGGGGAGGTGCGCCGCGGCATGGCCGCACTCGCCCTGCCGGTGCGGGCGGCCCACCAGCTGGCGGTCGGCAATCCGCTGCCGCCGCACAAGCTGGCCCGCCGGCTCAAGCCGGTCGGTCAGGTCGGGCCCTTGGGCGGGGCAATCCAGCCGCCGCACGGCGGCCCCCACGGTCCCGGCGGAGCGGGCGGGCCCGGGCGCCCGGGCCGTCCCGGCGGTCCCGGCGGAGGGTCTGCTCAGAGCGTCACGGCCGGCGGCCGGCAGGTGCTGATGCCCAGGGGCGGCCTCACGCCGCTCGGGCACGCGGTGCACAACCGGCTGCTGAACACGCGGGCCGGGCGGATGGCCCTGCTCGCGGGGAAGGCCGGCAAGTTCGGGTGGGACGTCACCGCCGGCGCTCCGGCAACGCTCACCCGGCTCAACCGGGCCGGCGGCATCCTGCGGGGCCACGCCGGTCAGCAGTGGCGGCACTACTCCAACGTGCGCAAGGCCTGGTGGCAGGACGAAAAGGAGGGGTTCAGCACGACGGCGCGGACCGCCCAGGGCGCGTACAACACCGTCAAGGGCGCGGCCCGGCACCAGTACCTGCAGGCCGCCGTCATGGCGGACACCCACGTGGCCCCGCTGGTCAACGGCGTGCGCAGCATGTACGAGTCGGCTCGCGACAGGGCTTCCCTGGGCTACGACCTGGCCGTCGGCGACCCGTTCCGCGAGCCGAGCGCCCGAGCGGACCACTACGACCCCGCCGACTACGGACAGGTCTGGGAGCACGCGCGGGACCGCGGCGGCGAGTACCCGTTCTACGAGGTCGAGCCGAGCGCAGCCGCGCTGGGCGGCGACGGCTCCGGTGCCGGGGACCGCGTGGTCGTGCACTCCGGCCCCGCGGACAGCGGGCCGTCAGACATTTGGGGGGCGCTGGGGCCGGAGGTCGCGCCTCCGGCCGCGTCGGTCTCCCTGGTCGAGGACGAGTCAGGGATGCTGGTCGACCACACCACGGGCGAGATCTTCCCCACTCGTACGGTGCCGTCCGGACCCGCTCCGGCACCGCCCCCGGAGCCCAGGCCGGAACCGGAACCGACGAGCGCAGCGGACCCCGCGATGGACCCCTCCGTCCTACGGCGAGTCAACCCCCGGATGATGGACCCGGCGGACTACCTTGACCCCGAGGAGCTCGCCGAATACTGGATCAACCCCTGGCCGTTGGACCCTGAGCCGGGGCTGGACCTGTGAAGGCGTTCCGGCATATCCGGCGGCTTGGCTGCCTGGGGGTGCTGATGGTGCTCGGGCTGATGTTCCTGCCCGTCATCAGCATGATCGACGGGGCGGACCCGGGCAGCACCGCTCCGGTGGGGATGATCAGCGACATCCCGGGCCGGATGGTGCAGGCCTACGTGCGGGCTGCCGGGGCCGTGCCGCAGATGGCCCCGGCGTGCAAGGGGATGTCCTGGCAGTTGCTGGCCGGCATCGCCAAGGTCGAGTCGAACCACGCCTCCGGTCACCAGATCGACCCCGCCGGGCTCATCACCCCGTCGATCATCGGCCCGATCCTCAACGGCTCGGGCGCCGGCGGCAACACGACGGCGATCCCGGATTCCGACGGCGGGAAGTGGGACGGCAACAGCCAGTTCGACGCCGCCGTCGGCCCGATGCAGTTCCTTCCGTCCACTTTCGCCGGGTACGCCGCCCGGGTACGCCCCGAGGGCGGGGCGAACCCGAACAACGCGGACGACGAGACCCTGGCCGCCGCCCTGTACCTGTGCGGCGACGGCCGGGACCTGACCGACAACGCCCAGCTGAGGAAGGCGGTCTACAGCTACAACGCCTCGAACGCCTACGTGGACGAGGTGCTGCGGTGGCGGGACCAGTACGCCGCGCTGGGTGACCAGGCGCCGATCGGCGATGTCTCGGACCAGGTGCGGACCGTGATCGAGGCGGCGCGAAGCCAGACCGGAGTGCCCTACTCGTGGGGCGGCGGCGACGCCAGCGGCCCGACCACGGGGGTCTGCTGTTCGCAGGGCCGCCAGGACGGCCGGCTGGTGAACGGCTTCGACTGCTCCGGCTTGATGGTCTATGCCTTCTCGAAGGTCGGCGTCCAGCTCCCCCGTGTCGCATCCGCCCAGGCGGGCGTCGGCCAGCGCATCCCGGCCTCCGCCGGCGTCAGCGCCCTGCAGCCCGGCGACATGGTCTTCTTCGGCAACTCCGTGCAGGGCATCTACCACGTCGGCCTCTACATCGGCGGCGGACAGATGCTGAATGCCCCAAAACCGGGTGATTCGGTCAAACAGGCTGCGGTCTGGAATTACGACTACGCGGGCGGCGCCCGCGTCCTGAAATGAGAGAAACCATCACAAATGCGTACAAAGCGCTCGATTGCCGTCCCCGCCGCCGGTGCCGCCGTCCTGCTCGCAGCCGGACTCGCCCTGATCGTCCCGGGAAGCAGCCCCCACAGCACCGCCCACTCCCCCGCCACCACACCGACGGCGGCCCAGGCACCTCCCGCCCCCAACTCCAACCCCAGTCCCACCGCCACCGCTTCCGCCGCCACCGTGACAGTTCCCCCCACCAGCGAGGCCCCCTCACCCGAACCGGCGGCCGCCACCACTCCGGCCGCGCAGGTGCCCTCGGGCGTCGCGGCGGCGGGCGACGGCCCGCAGGGCGACGCCGCGATCCAGGCCGCCCTGAACGCGCAGCGCGCCAGCGACCTCCCGGCCGAGACCGCCCAGCAGCTCAGCGCGCTGGCCCGCGACGTGTGGACGGCGGAGGCGACCGGCGAGGGCCGCCAGAGATGGCCCGACTACTTCCCCGCGGTCCAAGGGGTTGGCGGGCGGCCGTACTTCTACACCGGGTTCCGGGTGCAGGCGACGATCGCCCACACCGCCAAGGGCGACCCCGAGCACGCCGCGGTCGACCTGCTGTGGGCGGGGACCTCCCCCACCGGAGAGTACGGCGACCACCGACCCGCCCTCGTCACCTTCACCCTCGTCAACGGCACCTGGGAGCCCCGACGATGAGCACGAACACCGCATCCGGCCTTCCTCAGACGCTCGTCGACGTCTCCTGGGCGGCGTGGTCGTGGGCGTCCGCGACGGCCGGCTGGCTGTCCGACAACGGCGACCTTGTGCTCCTGGTGGTCACGCCGGTGGCGATCACGGCCTTCGTCGTCCGCTACCGACTGCTCATGAAGACCTTGGCCGACCGGCAGCGCTTCATCCTCACGCCCACACGCCGCTTCGATCCGAGCCCGGAGGACATCTGGCGCCAGGCCGCCGTCGTACTGCGGGCCGCGGGTAAGGGCCCGTGGTGGGCGCCGAAGGCGGCCAAGCGGGTGCGGGTACGGCTGAGGGCGGACGGCAGCACCCCGCTGGAGTACTCGCTGGAGGCGCACTGCGACGCCGCGACCCTGCTGCGCGACAGCCGCTACCGGGAGGTCACGGTGGAGAAGGCGGCACTCGCCGAGGACTCGTGGGCCGAGCAGGTGCGGGCGGAGGCGGAGGCGCGGAAGGAGGAGAGGAAGAAGCCGCGCAAGGAGCGGCGGATGAAGGCCGCGGAAGGCGAGGAAGAGGAGAAGGCCAAGCGCCTGCACGCCGTGCGGGCCGAGTTCGTGCTCAGGGGCCGGGCGTCGGCGGCGCTGCGCGAGGTGCCGCTGGAGCCCGATCCGCTCCAGCCGGTCATCGACGCCGTCGCGGACATCCGTACCGAGCTGGGCGAGGTCGCGGAAGTCGTCCTCGACCTGCAGCCCATCCCGGGCTGGCAGGTGAAGCTGCGCCAGTGGCAGATCCTCCACGAGGCGCGGGACAAGGAGCGGACCCGGGCCCGTAAGGCCGCCGGGCACGCCGCCACCGACGCCCAGGACGTCCAGGACTCCTGGCGCTTCCAGCTGGCCAGCCTGTTCGAGCCGTCGTCGGCCCGCAGGCCTCCGCTGATCCCCCCTCCACGCCCGCAGCCCCTCAACACCGACAAGGCGCTCGGCCGGCTCGCCAGCTCCCGGGGACTGGTGCGGATCCAGGTGCTGGTGCGCTGCACCTCCACCATGGAGGGCCGTGCCCGGCAGCTGCTCGGTCAGCTGACCGCCGCCATGGACGTGTTCGGCGACGGCAGCCGGCTCGCCCAGGACGCCGGCCGGTTCCTCTCGCTGACCTGGAGCGCGGACAGCCGCCACCGCCGCGACGCCTTCGACAAGCGCTGGAGCACCGGGCAGGTGGCCCCCCGCAAGCCGAACTGGGTGCATATCTCCGAGCTCCAGGGGCTGCTCAAGCCCCCGACCGTGCACAGCGTGCTCCCCGTGCTCGCCTCCGAGCTGCCCGACTACGTGCCCGGCGAGTCCCTGGTGCCGCACGGCTACCTGAAGTACCCCGACGGCCGCCGGCGCCTGATCGCCGGCCTGCTCGCGGAGTTCCTCTTCAGCATCAAGGTGGGCAAGGCGAACTACGGCAAGACCGAGTGGGCCCTCGTCCAGGCGCTGGCCGTGGCCCTGGCCGGCGAAGGCGTGCTGTTCGTCGACCCGCACGGCGACACCTGGCGCTCCGTCGCCCCCTACCTGGCGCACCCGGCCCTGTCCTCCCTGGTCTGCCGGATCGACCTGGCCCGGGCGGAGGACCCGGGCGCGGTCATCCCCAGCTGGAACATGATCGGCATGGACCGGGACCAGAACCCGGCGAGGACCGTCACCGCCGCGGTCGACGCCCTCGCCACGGCCCTGTCCTGGAGCGAAGCCACCCACCCGCGGGCCGCCACCATCCTCACCAAGGCCATCGAGGCCCTGGTCGCCTACAACCTCGCCGCCTGCCACGCCGGCCGCCCCGACGCGCAGGCCACGCTCCTGCAGGTACGCACCCTGCTCACCGACCAGGAGGTGCAGCGCCCGATCCTGGACATGCTCTCCGCCGAGCAGCGCCGCTGGTGGGAGACCACCTTCGCCACCTACCCGGCGGACGTCCTCGCCCCGGTGACCAACCCGCTGGACCGCCTGGCCGCGAACCCGGTCACCCGCGCCTTCCTCGGCAACCCCACCGGCGCCTACGACATCCGCGAGGCGATGGACGACGGCAAGATCGTGTGGCTGTGCCTGGAGGGCACCGGGCCGAGCGACCGCCTCCTCATCTCGATGATCATGCAGGACCTCCTGCGTGACGGCCTGTCACGCCGGGACACCGCCGAGGACGACCGGCGACCCTTCCACGTCTTCGCCGACGAGCTCATCAGCCTCGACCCGGCCGGCGGGCCGACCTTCGCGAGCATCACCGAGCAGCTGCGCAAGTTCAAGGTCCGCCTGCACGTCATGGTCCAGCACCTGGGCCGGGTCCAGCCGACCACCCGGGAATCGCTGATGCAGAACAGCTCGGTGGTGAGCACCACGGCAGGCGCCATGGCCGCGATCAAGACGGTCACCGACGAGTGGCACGGCATGGTCGACCCGGCCGCCGTCGCCGAGCTGCGCCGCTTCGAGCACTACGTCCAGGTCACCGCCAACGGAGCCCCGATCGGCCCGCTGCGCGTGGAGGGACCGCAGGTCAAGGAGGTCTTCAAGGACTACTACAGCCCCCAGCTGGTCGGACGAATGACCGCAACGGCGAACCGGGCCGTACAGGCCCAGCCGGTCGGGGAGCGCCTGCTGCGGGCCCAGGGGCAGGATGCGGTGGTGCTCGCCTTCCTGAACTCCCTCGGCAACGGCGGCCAGGCGGTCCAGCAGGGCGGAACGCCGACGCCCGGCGGCGGGACAGCGGTGGCCCTGACGAAGCCTCAGACCCCGCGTCGACGGGGGCCGGGACGCCCGCCAGCCGCACCCAAGCCGGTGAACCGGGCCGAATAGCGGAGGAGCCGGATGCCTGGAGGGCACCGGACCCAGCGACCGCCTGCTGATCTCCATGATCATGCAGGACCTGCTGCGGGACGGCCTCTCGCGCCGTGACACCGCCGAGGACGCCCGCCGGCCCTTCCACGTCTTCGCCGACGAACTCATCTCGCTAGACCCGGCCGGCGGTCCGACCTTCGCGAGCATCACCGAGCAGCTCCGGAAGTTCAAGGTCAGGCTCCATGTCATGGTGCAGCACCTGAACCGGGTACAGCCCACCACGCGGGAGTCACTGCTGCAGAACGCCTCCGTGGTGAGCACGACCGCCGGCGCCATGGCCGCGATCCGGGTGGTCACCGACGAGTGGCACGGCGCGGTCGACCCGGCTGCGGTCGCCGAGCTGAGCCGCTTCCAGCACTACGTGCAGGTCACCGCCAACGGTGCTCCGGTCGGGCCGCTGCGCGTCGAGGGCCCCCAAGTCAAGGAGGTCTTCAAGGCGTACTACAGCCCCAAGCTCGTCGGCCGGATGACGGCCTCGGCGAACTAGGCAGTGCGGGCCGAGCCGACGGAGGAGCGGCTGCGCCGCGCGCGGGAGCAGGACGCGGTGGTGCTCGCCTTCCTGAACTCCTTCGGCAGCGGCGGCCAGGCGGTGCAGCAGGGCGGGCCGCTCTCACCCGGCGGCGCCCCGGTCGCCTTGACAAAGCCTCAGACCCCGAGGCGACAGGGGCCGGGCCGACCGCCGACTGCACCCAAGCCGGTGAACCGGACCGAGTAGCTGAGAGGCCGAATGTCCGGTGGGCTGGTGGGGCGACTGCCACCATGCTCACCCGGCATGGCTGACGGCTGCGTCCGAATCGGTGAATCGGACACAGCAGGGGGTGCCCCAGGCCGTGGTTCGATCGGTCCGATTCGTCAGCTGACATGCCATTAGATATGTTCACTACGTTTGCACCAATTTGTCGCGAGCCTATGCCAACAGCACGCGCGCGATGACCGAAATCATGCAGACAGCGACTCAAAAGTTGCGTATTGTGATCACACTGAAGCTCTGGGGCGAATGCGGTCGGGGCGATTCGGTCATACGTGCACACCGCACTGGCCCTGTCGTCGTCTATCGCCACCACGAGGCTGAGTAACGGGGGGCGGATCAGGCGTGTTAGGCACGTGACACAGGCAATGCAGTGCACGGGCAGCCGCAGTTGGGAGAACTGATACGGCTTCCCCTGGCACGGCCCGGGTCGCCCGTCGACCCATTGATCTGTCATATCTGGGTCAAATTCGAATTCAGGCCGGCTCACGCCGGATCGACGCGAAGTTGGGCAGAGAACGTGAGTCTTGGAACGGCTGAAGAATCGGCGCAGAACCCCGACGTACCCGCGCGCCTCCCCTCTCGACTCCGCAGGTTGCGCCGAGCAGCATCCAGCCTCGCGGCACTGTCGTTGCTGCTGGGAGGCACGGCCGCCTGCTCCTCGACTGCCGACACGTCGGCCGCGCCTGCCTCCACGCCGCCCCTGTCGGCTATGCCGACGGCAACGTCAGCAGTGCCCACGTCAAGCGCTCCGGATCCGACCGCAGACGCCAAGGAAGGGGCGCTGGTTGCCTACCGCGGCATGTGGACCGTGACGGTCAAGGCGTTCGCAGCCGGCTCCCTGGACGGGGCCGACGACCTTGAGACCTACATGACCGACAAGGCGCTGGCCGGCTTCAAGGTCGCGGTGGCCTACTACGCGAAGAACGATCTTGTCGTGAGGGGACAGCCTCTGCTCACGCCCCAGGTCCAGGCCGTCGACCTGGCGAGCGCGCCGCGGCGGGCCACCATCCGCGACTGCGTCGACAGCTCGAATTTCCTGCCGGTGAACAAGACGACCGGCAAGCAGTCCACCACCGACGGGCGGTACCGACAGGTCATGAACGCCGTCGTCCAGTACATCGACGGCCGATGGCTGGTCACGGACGCGGCCTACGACCGGGAGCAGTCGTGCTGAGAGCAGCGCGCGCGGCCGGCGCCGTCGCCGTGCTGCTCCCCACCGCTGTGCTGCTGGGGCCAACCGCCTGGGCCGACGGCGGTGTCGAGTGCCCGCCCTTCGTGGTGAACTGCGACATCAATGCGGGCGACGGCGGGACAAAGCCAGGCGGGGGCGGTACCGGCGGCAGTGGCGGAACGGGCACCGGCGGCACGGGAAGTGGTGGCGGTGGCGGCGGTGGCGGGAAAGCTGTCTGCGTCATCGACGACAACGAGGTCCCCTGCTTCGTCGACCGGTACGGCTGGTTCAACCCCACCGACCGCTGCTACTGGCAGCTGATGGACCCGCAGCCCCCCGCGGACAGCTACCGCTGGAAGCTGGCGAACGGGATCCCGGCCGACTGGCAGCCCGGACAGGGCGCCCTGTACAACCGCACGTGCCTGGCCAAGGGCGCCGAGCTGATGGGTGGTACCACCTACAGCGCCACACCTCCGCCCGGCCAGGGCGGCGGGGTGGTGATCGACCCGGCGCAGCTCGCCCAGCAGGCGGTGGAGGCGATGCGGCTGACCGGTGCGAACATCGGCATCGCGCCGAAGCCCGGCTCCAGCAGCCTCGTCGGTCTGCCGGTGTGGCTGTGGAACGTCCCGAGCGACACCACCTGGGGCCCGAAGACCGGGACGGCGGCCGCCGGCGGTGTCACCGTGACCGCCACCGCGCACGTGGAGCGCATCATCTGGACGACCGGCGACGGCGCCACGGTCACCTGTACCACCGCCGGCAAGGCCTACCAGCCGTCTTACGGGACCACCGCACCCGAGTGCGGCCACACCTACAACAAGGCCGGCCAGTACGCGATCGGCGCGACGAGCAAGTGGGTCGTGGACTGGTCCTCCAACACCGGGGCGGCGGGCCGGATCGCGACCGATCGCACGGCGGGGACCTCCGTGGCCATCGCCGAGGCCCAGGCCCTCAACACCCACTGACGTCCCCTTCGACGCCGCTGCGGCCGGCCCGCAGCCTCCGAACGCTCCTGAAGGACTTCCTCTGATGGCACGTACTCCCACGCTCAGCAGGCCGCGCCGGGCCCCGGCCGCCGACACCACGAAGGGCGATGCGGCCTCGCCACTGCCCGTGGCCGACACCGGCCCGCGCCGCAGCCGCCGGCCCGCGTTGGTGGCCGTCGGCGTCGCGCTGGCCGCCGTCGGCGGTCTCGCCTCCGCCTTCCTCGTCAACCAGGCCGGCGAGCGGTCCCAGGTGATCGCGGTGGCCCGCGACATCCCGGCCGGCAAGGTCATCACGGTCGACGACCTGCGCAGCGCCACGATGGTCGCCGACCCGGCGCTGCACCCGGTGCCGGTCGGCCGCAGCCACGACATCCTGGGCAAGACCGCCGCAGGCGACCTGCCCGCCGGGTCCCTGGTGACGGACGCGTCGGTGCGCTCGGGCCAGCCGCTGCGGGCCGGCAAGGACCTGGTCGGCGTGCTCGCCAAACCTGGACAGCTCCCGGCACAGGCGCTCCAGGCCGGTGACGAGGTCCTCGTGGTCTCCACTCCCGCGCCGCAGGACGACAAGGCGTCGCCGGCGGTGCGGCCTTCGACGATCGCCGCCGTCGTGGTGCAGGTCGGGGATCCGGACCCGAACGGTGCGCGGGTGGTCGACCTGGCCGTCACGCCGGTCGACAGCCCTGTCGTGGCGTCATGGGCGGCCACCGGCCGTATCGCCTTGGTCGTGAAGGCGAGGCCCTGATGATCGTCGCGTTGCTGTCGGCCAAGAGCTCCGGGGTGACGACGACCGCCCTGGCGCTGGCACTGGCCAGCCCGAAGCGGACCGTGCTCGCCGAATGTGATCCGTCCGGTGGCACGGTGCGGGCCGGTTTCCTGCAAGGAACGACGACGGCGGCCGTGGGCCTGCACCGGCTGGCCACCGCCGAGCGTGACGGCACCCTGCCGGAGGTCTTCGAGCAGCACCTGGTCGCACTGGACCCCGAGGGCCACCGGCTGCTGCTGCCCGGCCTCGTCGATCCGGCGCAGGCCCCGGCCCTGGCCGGCACCTGGGAACCGCTGCACCGGCTGCTGCGGGTGATGGAGGAGGACGGCTACGACATCCTCGTGGACGCCGGCCGGGCGGTGGTGGAGTCCTCACACCGGCTCAGCTCCCTCTACTCCCCCGCGCCGCTGCTGCGCCTGGCGGACCTGGTGCTTCTGGTGGTGCGGGCGAACGCCCCGGCGGTGGCGGCCGCGGCGCCGGTGGTGCGCGTCCTGCGCGAGGACCTCGACCGGCAGGGCACGGGAGCCGGCGCGCTGGGCCTGGTGCTGATCGAGGACGTCGGCCACAAGGCGAGCGAGGTCGCCGCCGCGCTCGGCGTGCCGGTGGTCGCGACGCTGCCGGACGATCCCGCGACGGCCGGGGCACTGAGTTCCGGCGGCCGGGTCCGTGGCCGCTTCGCCCTCGCGCCGCTGATCCGCGCCAGCCGCTCGGCCCACGAGCAGATCACCGTCGCCGCGACGCGACGCCGCGTGCAGATCGCCCCGCGGCCCACCATGGAGGCGTCCCGTGTCTGACACCCTCGCCGCACCCGGGGCCGCCGAGTCCACTCGGCGGGACCGGTTCCGTGACGCCCTGCTGGCCGGCCAGAGCGGCCCCGGCTGGAGCGTCCCCGCCGCGCCGGCCACGCCGGCTCCAGCCGCGAGCACTCCTGTGGTGCCCGGGCCGGTCGTCGTCGGCGGGCAGGGCAGCCTGCCCGTGCCCTACGACGAGATCGCGGGGCTGCGCGGCCGGGTGGCCCAGCGCCTGTTCCAGTCCACCACCGACCGGCCCGGCATGTCGCAGGACGACCGCATGCAGCTCGGCCAGTCCCTGGTCACCACCGAGGTCAGCCTCTGGGCCACCGACTACGCCGCCACCTCCGGCCCCCTGAGCCAGCAGGACGAGCAGGCGGTCCGTACCGCCGTGTTCGAGGCGCTGTTCCAGGCCGGCCGGCTCCAGCCTCTCCTGAACGACCCCGACGTCGAGAACATCCTGATCAACGGTGACGAGGTCGAGGTCGACTACCGCGACCGGCCCCGCAGGCGGGTCCCCGCCGTCGCGGACAGCGACGCGGAGCTGATCGAACTGGTCAACCAGCTCGTGCGCGCCCAGGGGCAGGGCGAGCGGGCGCTCACCCCGGCCAGCCCGATGCTCAACACCCGCCTCGGGGACGGCTCCCGACTCGCCGCCACCGCCTACGTCACCCCACGCCCGCAGATCGTCATCCGCCGCCACCGCACCCGCTCCCAGAGCCTGGCCGACCTACGCGGCTGGGGCACCATCGACACCTGCCTGGAGCAGTTCCTGCAGGCGCTGGTCAAGGCCCGCAAGAACGTCATCATCGCCGGCAGCCAAGGCGTGGGAAAGACCAGCCTGCTGCGGGCCATGGCCCGCCAGATCCCGCCCGGCGAACGGATCGGCACCATCGAGGGCGAGTACGAGCTGTGGCTGCACACCGACGCGAACGGTCCGAGCGTCGTCGCCCTGGAAGGCAGGGAGGGCAACGGCGAACGTGACGCCGCCGGACGCGCGGTCGGCGAGATCACCCTCACCGAACTCTTCGCGCAGAGCCTGCGCATGTCCCTGCGCCGGGTGATGGTCGGCGAGGTACGAGGCGCGGAGATCCTACCGATGCTGCACGCGATGAACGAGGGCGAGGGCGGCTCCATGTGCACCGTCCACGCCCGCTCCGCCGCCCTGACGATCGAACGCCTCGTCATGCTCGCCATGGAAGCCGGCAGCAGCATGACCGACTCCCTCGCCTACCGGATCATCGCCAACGCCGTCGACTTCGTGATCTACGTCCGGCTCGTCGACGAAACCGCCGTCGGCGGCAGCCGGCACCGCTTCGTCGCCGAGGTCATGGAGATCACCGGCGTCGGCGAAGGAGGCCGCCCCTCCCGCCAGACCATCTTCGGCCCCCGCGAGGAAGGGACACACCGCGAACCACGCGCGGTACCGATCATGCTCCCCCAGTGCATCGAGGACCTGGAGCGCGCCGGCCTGGACCGGCGCATCTTCCAGCAGCCCTGGGGCAGCTGGGAGCAGCCGCTGAGGACGGTGACCCGGCTGTGAACCTCTCCCCCATCGCGCTGCTCGCCGCCGTGAGCGGCACAGTCGCGGTTCTCGGTGTGCTGCTGGCCGTGGCCGGTGCCGTCGGCACCACCGGGCCTGTCGTCGCCCGGCCGCCGGGGGCGCTGCGGCGCCGGATGCAGGCCGTGCCCGCCGGGCTGCGCGGGCGCGGGCGCCTGCTCATGGGCGCCGCCGGCGCCGTCGGCCTGCTGGTGTGGCTGGTCTCCTCGTGGCTGCTGGGCGGCCTGCTAACGGCGGCGGCCGTGCTCGGCATGCCCTGGATCCTGCAGCCCGGACGGGGCAGCAAGGGTCAAATCGAGCGCCTGGAGGCGCTGGAGGAGTGGGTGCGGCGCCTGAGCGACATCCACACCGCCGGGATCAGCCTGGAGCAGGCCGTCGCCAGCAGCCTGCGCAGCGTTCCGCGGCGCATCGCGCCCGAGATCTCGCGGCTCGCCTCCCGGCTGGCGTCGAGCTGGCGTCCCCAGGACGCCTACCGGGCGTTCGCGGACGAGATGGACGACGCGTCGGCGGACTCCGTCGCGGCCCTGATGATCGGCCACGTCCAGGACCGCGGAGCAGGCCTCAGCACCGCGTTGAAGATCCTCGCCGGCCAGCTCGCCGAGGAGGTCCTGATGCGCCGCAAGATCGAAGCCGACCGGGAGAAGCCCCGCGCCAACCTGCGCTGGGTTTCGCTGTTCTGCCTGGGCGTCTTCGGCGTCTCCGTGATCTCCGGCAGCTACGTGGAGCCCTACAGCACGCCGTTCGGGCACCTGTTCCTGCTCATCCTGGCGGCCGGCTTCGTCGGCACGCTGATCTGGATGCGCCGAATGGCCATGTCCAAGCCCGCACCGCGCTTCCTCACCACGGGCTCGACCACAACCCAGGAGCCCTCATGATCCCCGCCGCGCCCGCGATCATCGCCGGGGCCGTCGTCGGCCTGGGCGCCACCATCGCCATCGCCGGCGCGACCCGCACCCGCCCCGACCTCACCGACCTGCTGCGCCGCATGGACGCCCGGCGGCTGGAGCACGCCGGACCAGCAGCGGTCGTTTCCGCCGGCTCGGTCCTCGACCGGCTCGGGGCCCGGCTAATCGGCCAGTTCGGCGAGGGAGTGATCCGGCTGCCGCGCCGCGATCTCGCCCTGCTCGGCCGCACCCCGGCCCAGCACGTCGGCCAGAAGATCGGCTTCGCGCTCCTCGGACTGCTGTTCCCCGCCCTGGTACCCGCCGTCATCACCCTGGCCGGCGGTCACCTGTCATTCACCGTGCCCGCGCTGCTCAGCATCGGGCTGGCGGCGCTCGCGTGGCTCGTCCCGGATCTGAACGTCCGGGAGGAGGCGGCCGCCGCCCGCCAGGGGTTCCGCCACGGTGTCGCTTCCTTCCTCGAACTGGTCTGCCTGGAACGGGCGGCCGACGCCGGCCCCAGCGAGGCCCTGCACAAGGCGGCGGCCATCGGCGAGGGCTGGGTGTTCTCGCAGCTGCGCGCCGCCCTCGCCAGCGCGGAACTCTCCGGCGTTCCGCCGTGGGAGGCGCTGCGCCAGCTCAGCGACGAACTCGGCGTGCCGGAGCTCAGCGCCCCGGCCGACATCATCAGGGTCGCCGGCGAGGAGGGCGCCTCCGTCTACACCACCCTGCAGGCACAGGCGTCCGGGCTGCGCGGAGCGCTGCTCACCGACGCCCAGACCGCGGCGAACGTCGCCTCCGAGAAGATGATCATCCCGGTGACGGCGCTGGTCCTGCTCATGTCCCTCTACATCGGCTACCCCGCCATCGCGCGGATCATGGCCGCCTGACCGTCCGAACCCCGACCGACCAGAGAGGCCTCGCCATGCGCGCCCTGACGAACCGCACGATCCGCACCCTCACCTCCTGCGCCGACCCCGTCGTCCAGGCGTTCGCCCTCCACATCCGCCACACCGCGATCCGGCTGCGCAACGAGAAGGACAAGGGCGGGATGTCCATCGAGGCGGCGATCCTCGTCGGCGTCCTCGTCCTGCTCGCCATCGGCCTGGGCACCTTCCTCACCACCAAGCTCACCGAGAAGGAAGGCCAGATCAAGTAGCCGTCCCACCGCCCAGCGACTGCAGGAGCACCTCTTGTCCACACCACGCCCGGATCCCCGAGCCCGCCGCCCGCGGGAGCGCGGCCGCGGGGACCGCGGCGCGGTCTCCCTGGAACTCGCGATCATCTTCCCCGCCGTCATGCTCGCCATCTTCATGATCATCCAGACCGGGCTCTGGTACCACGCCCGCTCGGTCGCCCTGTCCGCCGCCCAGCGCGGCGTGGACCGCGCCCGCGTCCAGGGCGCCGGCATCGCCCAGGGCACCACCGCGGCCGGCGACTTCCTCGACCGGGCCGGCGGCGGCATAGTCGATCGCGTCGTCACCGGAAGCGACGGTGCCACGGTACGCATCGAGGTCAGCGGCCGCATCGACACCTGGATCCCAGGACTGAGCCTGCCCATCCGCCAGCACGCCTCCGGCGCCCGCGAGCGGGTGACCGCACCGTGATCCACATCCTCAGCCGCCCGTCCAGTCACCGAGGGGACCGGGGCAGCGTCAGCCTGGAACTCGCGATCCTGGCACCCGTCCTGATCGCGATGCTGCTCCTGGTCATCGCCGCCGGCCGCATCCACATCGCCGACAACACCGTGGAAGCGGCCGCACGCAACGCCGCACGGGCGGCCTCCCTGGAACGCGACGGCGCCGCCGCGAAGGCGGCCGGCACCCGCGTCGCCCAGCAGACCTTCCAGGACCAGGGCCTGCATTGCGACCAGCTGAAGGTCGACGTCCCCGACGCCGGCTTCCGCGCCCCGCTCGGCACGCCATCCACCGTGCGCGTGAGCGTCAGCTGCACCGTGGCACTGTCCGACCTCGCCCTGCCAGGCCTGCCCGGCAGCCAGACCGTCCGCGGGGAGTTCTCCTCTCCGATCGACGCCTACCGCGGAAGGCCGGCCGCATGACCCTCCGTCTCCCGCGCCGCCCGACTCGCCCGCGCGGTGACGACGGCGCGATCTCCCTGTTCGTGGCCATCTGCGCCGTCGTCATCATGCTTCTCGTCGCACTGGTCGTCGACGGCGCCGGAAAGCTGAGCGCGCTCAACCACGCCGAGTCCGCCGCACAGGAAGCCGCCCGGGCCGGCGCCCAGTCCGTCAACGCCGGCCGGGCCATCTCCGGGGACGGCATCACCGTCGACCGCGCCGCCGCCCAGAACGCGGCCACCGCCTACCTCAAGTCGGCTGGCGCCACTGGCACAGTGAGCTGGGGAAGCGACGGATCGATCATCGTCTCCGTCAGCGAGACCTACCACCCTCTGCTGTGGCCGGGCAGCTCCACCGTCACCGGCCGCGGCAGCGCCACACTGATCGTCCAGGGAGGCTGACCCCCTTGCCCCGCCGAACCGTCTCCCGCCTAGCCGCCGCCCTGCGCGGCCTCCTCTCGCTGGCCGTGCTCCTCGCACTGCTCGGCGCCGTCCCCTACCTGCTGTGGCACACCGGGACCCTCCCCCACCAGGTGCCGTCCTGGGACGACGTCAGCATCGCACTGACCTCCCCCGACAGCGGCGGTCTGTTCATCGGCGCCCTCACCATCCTCGGATGGCTGGGCTGGCTCTCCTTCGTCGCCTCCACCCTGGTCGAGGTCGGCGCACTGCTGCGCCACCGCCGCGCCCCGCGGGTGCGGGCCCTCGGCACCACCCAGCGACTCGCGGCGTCCCTGGTGGCCGGCGTCGCGCTGCTGCTGCCGACCTCGGCGGCCTTCGCCGCGGCCCCCACCGCTTCGGCCGCACCGCTCACGGCGACCGCACCCCAGCACGCCACCGGCCAGCCGTCCGCGTCCCCGGCGACCGCACCGGACGCGTGGACCGGCCCGGTCCACCAGGTCGTCGCTGGCGACACCCTGTGGGACCTGGCCGAACACCACCTCGGCGACGGCACCCGCTGGCACGAGATCGCCGCGCTCAACCCCCAGGTCGACGAGCGGGGGATGCTCCAGCCGGGCTGGACGCTGCGACTGCCCGGCGAGGCCGTCGACCGGACTGCCCCGCCCGGGCCATCTGGCACATCCGGTGGCCTTCGTACCGTCAACGTGCAGCAGGGAGACACCCTCTCAGCGATCGCGCAACGCGAGCTCGGCGACGCCGATCTCTACCCCGAGCTGGTGGAGGCCACCAGCTCTGTCGAGCAGCCCGACGGGGGGCACTTGCAGAACGCCGATCACATCGCGGCTGGATGGCAGATCGTCATCCCCGCGCCGACAGGCAGTGCGGGGCCCACCGTCCCGGCGTCCGAGCCTGAGCAGTCGCCGACGGCATCACCATCTCCCGAGGCATCCGCCGCGGTGGAAGAGTCCCAGAACGTCCCCTCCGCCACTCCACCGGTCCCCGATGAGCCGCCCACATCCGATCCGGCCACTCGTACTCCCTCAGCACAACCGAGCATCCCGGCACCACAACTCAGCACCCCTGCTCCCGCCCCCGCAGGCGTCCCTGCAATGCCGGCCGAGACAAGCCAGACGTCGCCCGAGCACTCCCGCGCCGCTGTATCCGTGGAGGTCGCCAGCGGCATCGGCGCCTTGCTCGGCGCGGGCCTGCTCAATGTCATCGCCTGGAGGCGGCGCGAACAGCAGAACGCCCGCCGTACCGGCGAGACGATCGCGCTTCCGGACTCCACCAGCCCCGCTGAGCAGATGCTCGACCGCACGTCCTCCCCCGCCAGTGTCGAACTCCTGGACCTCGCGCTGCGCACCCTCGCCGCGCGGAACCCGACTTCCCTGCCCGTCGTCCACGGCGCAAAGGTGTCCGCCGACCGCGTCGAGATTCTGGTCGACGATCCTTCCCAGGAGGCGCTGTCGCCGTTCACCGACCGTCCCGACGGCTGGTGGGGCGTGCGTGGCTCCCGGGCCGATCTGCTGGGCGACGAGCAAGTCCAGGACATCCCGGCGCCCTATCCAGGTCTGTCCACGATCGGTGCTACCACTGACGGCACCCACGTCCTGGTCAACCTCCCGCAGGCTGGTGTACTTCTGCTGAAGGGCTCTGAGCAGCAGGTCCGCGAGGTCGCCCGCGGGATCGCGATGGAGGCGGGCACGTCGGCATGGGGTGGCCACGTCGAGGTCCGGACCTGTGGCTTCGGGTTGGAGCTGCAGCAGCTCCTGCCGGCGTGCCGGGTGATGTACACCCCGAGCCTGACGGACGCCACCGCCGATCTGGCCCGGGTGCTGATCGAGGCCCACCAAGCCGTGAACGAAGGCGGCGAACAGCCCCTGCCCTGGATGGTGATCTCCTCCACCACGGCGAGCCACGAGGAGCTGTACGCCTTCGCCGACCTGGCCGCGAAGGCACGGGGCCATCGGATCGCCGCAGTCCTCCCGGCCGAAGGCGCCGCGGACTTCTTCCCCAATGCCCAGATCCTGGACGCCTCCGTGGCCGAGCCGCAGTTGCTGGAGCCGCTTGGCATGCAGGTCGCCCTGCAGCGGGTCACCGATGAGGCCTATCGGCAACTCACCGCGGCCATCGCTCTGACGACCGAGCCTGCCCGCCCGGCTGAAGGTGCGTGGGCGCAACTGCCGGACCCGGACCAGGTCTACACGGGGGGCGTACCTACGCCAGCACCCAATCATCTGTCCGTGGTCGAGTACCGGGAAGAGGGCCAGGACGGCCCTGCCGGGGCGGAGCCGGCGGAGCGGGATGCTGGCCAGGAGGCAGCCATCGCGCCCGTCGGTGATGCCCCGTCGTCCAACGACGGGCCGACAACGGAGCAGACAGCGGCGCCCGCCCAGGCACGGATCCACGTCGTCCGCGAACCGGTACCCGATGACGAGCAGATGAGCTCCCCCGAGGTCCAGGTCCTCGGGCCGCTACAGATCGTCGGCATCGGTAACTCCGTTGTCCCGCCAAAGCTGGTCCTGCTGGCCGCTTACCTCATGTTCCGCAACGAACGGGACCAGAGCAGCATCGGAACCGCCATGAACGCAGTGACGCCCTGGGCCCCGAAGATGGTGAATGAGGAGGTGTCCCGGCTGCGGTCCCGGCTAGGACTGGACGCCAAGGGCGAGCCTCACGTGCGGCTGAAGCCTCGTGGCGTGGCGATGTTCTCGCTCAGCCCGGAGATCACCTCCGACTGGGCCAACTTCATGCACCTCGCCGAGCGCGGGATCCCGAAGGGGGCTGCCGGTGTCCTCGATTTGGAAGCCGCGATGAGCCTGGTGCGGGGCAAACCGTTCGCCGGCGCAGCCGACCACTCCTGGGCGGCTCCGCTGGGCCAAACAATGATCAGCCGGATCGTCGACACAGCCGAGCGGATCGCGGAGCTGCGTACCGGTGACGAGGTCCTGGATGTCGACGCCGCCCGCGCGGCGATCAGTGCCGGTCTCAGTGTCGAGCCGACGGCGGAGAAGCTGTACCGGGCGTGGATGCGGACCGAGCATCGGGCTGGGAACCCTTCGGCGGTTCGGGACGTGATCGCCCGGGTCCACAAGATGGAAGCCGACTGGCGGCTCGCTGGTCTTCAGGCCGAGACCCACACTCTGATCCGACGTCTCACCGCTGTCCGGGAGACCACCAACGGCGCTGTACCATCCGCGAATCCGTGAGCAGCTCCGCTTGATCACGAGCACTGTCCGGACCAATCCGGGTTCTGATGAGCACCGAGCCCCGCAGCCTGCACTTCCTTCGCAGGGCTTGTGGCAAGCCCAGGCCCGTAGCCGGAGATGGTCGTGATCGTCCCAGCAGTGCTCCTCGGGCCTGGGCTCCGGCGATTCCGCAGGATCTAGTACCCACGGATTCACGGACCCCACGGGCATGCAGCACTCCGGTGCACCAACCCTGGGGGCCGGCCGGATCACCGGCTGAGCCCCCTTCTTCCTGTCGCGTTCCCCCAGAGCAGCACTGCACTGAGGAGTTCCTGTGTCCCTGGCTCCCGTCACCGTCGGTCTGGTTGCCGCTGCAGGATGCGCCGTCGGCGCCCTGGCGGTCCGGCCAGTTGTCTTCGTCTACTCCGTCCCCGAGGGCTGGCGAACCTCGTGCCCGCACTGCGGGCATCTGGTGATCCAGGGACTGGCCGGCACTGTTCGGAGGGTTCTTGTCCAGCCACGTTGCCCGCACGGCCCGGCCGTCTCCGAGGCCGGAGGTGACAACCGGGAGGAGGCCCTGCGGATCGGCCCGCCCGTCGGACTTCCGGAAGCGGTCACAGGGGCCGGGGCCGCCGCAGTCGCGGGCGCGGGCGCTTCGGGATGGCTGCTGGCCGCGCAGATGTGGCTGGTGGTGGTGGGCGCGGCGCTGTTGCTAGTGGACATCGCGGTGAAGCGGCTCCCGGACCACCTCACAGCGGCGGCGGGGCTGGGCGTGGCTGTGCTGCTATTTCTCAGTGCTGCGACGGGTGGCCTGTGGGATGCCTTCGGGAGAATGGTGCTGTCCGCGGTCGTCGTGGGGGTGGTGTTCGTCGTCTTGGCTCTGCTGGGCATGGGGCTGGGGGACGCAAAGCTATCCCCGTCCCTGGCCGCTGTTCTGGGCTGGCACAGTTGGTCAGCTGTGTTCTGGGGGATCGGCGCGGGACTGGTACTGGGTGCCGTGCACGCGCTGGTGGTGGCGGTCGGCTCCGGCGCAGGACGCAAAGCGCAGGTGGCACTCGGGCCGGCACTACTGGTCGGAACGCTGGCGGTATCCTCGCTGCTCGGTTGATCCGCCGTACCGGTCTGGGCTCCGCTGGTGGTGCGACTCCCGGTGCATAGCGGGACGGGACGGGCGGGGACCGTCGTCTGTGGCCAGGCGCTGCCCTCTCAGCTGTAGGCCCACGTCGGGTCATACCAACCGGAGTATCGGGCCCGGACGCCCACATGCAGGCGCTGGGCGGAACCCCGAATCGGATCGCCGACCGTGCCCTGCGGGGACGGATGACTTCATGACCGAAATCTCAACTCGGCGGGCCGTAGAGCTGGTACTGCCGGGGGACCCGGCACGACTTCGTCCAGTGGGGCGTGCTGAAGGTGGCGTTCGGTGCGACCAGGAAGACCGAGTTCGCGGTCGGCCCCTCCCTGGGGCACCTGCCGGGGAGAAGCCTGTCCGCCGGGGGCGGGGGCCGGCCGAAGGCCCGGAGCCGGGTGTACGACCGCACCCGCTCCACCACCGCGGATCGACTCGGCCTGGCCCTGGCCCTGGCCCGCTGGCCTGGCCGCAGGGCCCCCTCTCCCCGCGAACGCGGGTGCGACTGCCCCCCTGGCCGCTGTTCGGCGGTGAACCTCGCCGGACTCGATCAGGTCAAATCGGTGGAACGGTCCACGGCGACGCTCTAGGGTCCGGCCATGTCACAGTTTCCCCGGATCGAGCAACTCCTCGGTGGTCGTCTGGACCACGTCGGGTACCACCAGATCGCCGCTCTCGTCGACAACCCGAACGCGGCCGAGGGCATCGACCTCGACTTCAAGGGGTTCGACTACAAGTACGTCTCTCCAGCCGAGAGGAACAAGCCTGAGGCGGAGAGGAAGGACTGGGGCGACGAGCTGGCGAAGGACGTGTCGAGCTTCGCCAACGGACGAGGCGGAGTAATCGTCCTGGGCATGCACGAGGTCAACGGCGTGCCCTCGTGCATCAACCCGTTCCCGCTGAAGGACAAGGACCGACGCGACTACCAGGACGTCGTCGCCGCCCGCACCGAGCCGCGCGTGCACTTCGCGACGCACCCCGTCCCGAACCCGGACAAGACGTCGGAGGGGTTCCTCCTACTGGTCGTTCCGCGCAGTCTCCAGGGTCCCCACGCCGCTCACGGCATCAAGGGGAAGCGGAAGGACGGCTACATCCGGTGCCCGGTCCGGACCGATTCCGGAACGACCTTCCTCTCCCAATCGCAGAACCTTGAGGCCGCCATGCAGAGGATTTCCACGCTCGACCGCAGGAAGGCGGACCGCGACGCCCTTGAGCTCCAAGTCGCCCGGGAAGCCTTCGCCACCACCCCCGAGCCGTCACCCCGACTGCTGCTCTCCTTGATGCCGGCAGTACCGGGCGAGATGGACTTGAATACCCGGTCGCTGGCGACGTTCACCCGGGAGCTGCTTGCCGAGCCTCTGTGGTTGGCCGAGGACGGACACACCTTCGACGACGTCACCCCGTGCAGCTCCGGCCTCTCCGCGGAGATGTACTCCGAGGCTGAACGGGAGATCAACGCGATTCTCGGCACCGACGGCACCGGGGCGCTCGCCTACCAGCTCCGCACCTCCCCGAACAGCACCGTCACCTTCCCGGGTCGGCTTCCCCCGACGACCACGGTGTCGCCCGGCGAGCTCTGCGGCATGGTGCTGACCGCCCTTGGTGTGCTGGCCCGGCACGCCGCCGACCGCGCTGCGACACTCGGCGCATGCGACATCCAGATGAGGGTGGTCGTGTCACTGGGGGAGATGCCGGGCACCCCGATGGCGGCCGCCCCGACGCCTGCGGACGAGCCTGTGGCGCTCGGGTTCGACGGGTCTCAGACCCACGCCTTCGCTTCCGCCGGCGCTGTTGTGGAGAGCCTCACTGTCCCGGGAACCCACCTTGTACAGACCGCCCACAAGCTGCTGACCAAGATCGCTCACTGCTTCGGGCAGGCGGAGTCTCCGTTCACCACTGCCGAGGGCGCCCTGGTGCGCGACCAGCGAAACTCCTTCTTCCCGAGCGGCCGCCTCTACCGGTGGGCGGAAGAGAGCGGGCTGGAGATCGTGACGCACCCCCGGTAGCTCAGGACACGACTGCCCCAATGAGCAGTCAGGGAATCCGTTCGCTCAACGGGCACGGAGACCCCCTCGGCGATCGTATGAAGCGCGCGCACGACGTGCAGGACGAGCCGATCCACATCGCCGATCGGCGGCGGGATCGGGCCGCCGTGCGGGCGATCGCCGCCGAGCCGGTGTCCTGTCTCATTCGATCTTTGCCAGTGGCGTGGGCGCTGAGCTGGGTAGTTAGAATCGGAGTTGAGACGTTGCCGCTGGGCTCGTCTCTTTTCTCGTTGCCGCTGAGACGCAGATCGACGGGGCTGCCTCACCTTCGGTTGCCTGGGCCGTCGATCCCAGACCGTGGCATCAGACCAGCCAGAAGGGCAGCGAGTCGGCGAGTAGGACGAGTCAGGGCTCAGACCACGTCGACCGCTGGGCGAGCAGTACACGGCGTCCTTCCTCTTCAGCACGGGCTTCGGGGCCTCGCCGGTCACCCACCAACCGTGGCACACCGGGCACCAGACTTTCGGTCGCCGGTAGCCGCGGCCCTCCCGGACGGCCAGAGCGAACTCGACGTTCGTGCGCCACCACAGCTCACGCTCTCGCTTCGCCCGCCAGGCCCGCGTACGGCACGCCGCCGAACAGTAGCGCCGCGACGTCCGGCATCCCGCCGGCAGCTCGACGGCACACTGATCCCAGCGCCTGGCGGCCCGCCTGCCCATACTCCCAGCATGCTCCCGACCCGCAGGGCGACGCAGAGGCAATCTGGCGGCACTGGCTCGCCGCAGGCGCCCGGGCCCCGTCTGCGGCGGGGCAGGACATCGGCGAGGGCGGTGAGCTAGGGCAGATCGTCCGATGTGGCGAGTGCGGGGCCGAAGTCGGCGCGGGCCCGGGCAAGGACGGCGTCGGACGGGCCGCCCAGGGCGCACCAGGCGGCGAGGTCGCGGGCCTGGACGAGGTAGCGGCCGGGGTGGACTTCGGTGACGGTCCAGCTGGACAAGTCTCGTACCCGGTCGAGGTGGGCGCTGTTGAGAAGCTGGAGGGCGTGAACGTCGGGTAGGCGCCGGGCCCATAGCGGATCGTTGCCGTACACGGCGTGGACGGGGAGGGTCGGCAGCGGCCGGCCGCGGTCCTGCCAGCCGTAGGACCACTTCGGGGTCAGGTCGACGAAGGCGAGCCGGGTCCGGGCGGCGTTGGCTAGGACGGCGTCCCGCGCCCGCTCGACCAAGGTCTCCCGGCGGGCGTCCAGGTCGTAGGCCTGGTACACGGCTAGGCCGTCCTGCTGCACCCATACCCGGGCGGCCCGGGGATTTGCGGGGTCAAGGTAGACGAGGGTCGCGGTACGGCTGTTGGCCAGCGACCTCGCGAAGCGCTGTGCGACGTCGCTGGCGGAGTCGCGTTGAAGGACGGCTCCGGCGGCGAGGTGGGCCTCTCCCCCGCTGTGCCCGGCCCAGGCGTCCGCTTCCCGGCACCAGCGGTCGACAGCGGCCTGCTCGGTGAGGGGGTGCTCCAGGGCGATGAAGGCAGTCGCCCTGGGTTCCAGGCCGAAGCGGAACCAGTGGGGCGGCATCACCGCGGGAGTGGCGCCGACCCGGCCGGCGAAGCCCTGCTGTTCGAGGGACCGGGCGAAGGCCGCGAGCCATGCGGTCAGGGAGTCGGGCCCCCAGTAGTCCTTCAGCGAGACGTCGACGCCGGCCAGGGTGAGGGCAGGGGCCTGGCCCCACATGGCTCGCTCGCTGCCGTCGCCGTTGGCCGCGCTCGCCGCCTCCTGGGCCGCAGCCAGCAGCCCGGTCTCTCCCCCGGGCCCCGGTTGCTCGGGCACGTACTCAATGTGGCATCCGTCGTGGCCACGCTCTTCCAAGTCCCGCTCGATCGACCCGTGGTCGACCCGGACTCCCCCCGTGGTGGTCATGATCGGGACTCTACCGACGGCCGATGACACGAGCTCCGGCCCCTGCGAACCAGCCAAAGTCGCCGAAGTCCCGCCGTCCTGCCCCGGGCAGCGCGAGGATCGGTCCATGACCGAAACCACGGAGCAGCAGCACGTCGGCAACGGACTGCTGCCTGCCGACCCGGCCGGACTGCGACTGTCCCTCAGCGTCGAGACCTGGCCGGCGCGCCTCGCCGGGCGGGCGGCCGAGGAATGGACGCTGCTGGCACGTTACGAACGGCCCAGGCCGGGGCAACTGTCGAGCCGGACGGCGTTCGGCGCCGACCTGGCTCACGTCGGGATCGTGAGCATGCGCCGGGTGCCGCTCCTACGGGGGGTGATCGCCCCGGACGTCTTCGAGGACCTGGTGGGCGTGGTCGGCGAGCCGGCGCTCGACCAGGCGGTACTCACAGCCGTGGCCGAACAGGTCTTCACCCGACGAGGTGGAGAGCACCGCCTCGTACCCGGGGTCCGCGAGGTCCTGGGCAGGGGGCCGCGAGCGGATCTCGGGGACCTGCTGCTGGTCGACAACTTCTCGGTCAGCACGGACTGGGCCGTCCAGGACCTCGACCTCCTGCTGCTCGGCGAGGCCCTCGCGCGGGCGGCGGCCGTCACCGGCGCGTGCTTCGCGGCCACCGCCCCATCCTGCCTGCGCGCGTCCCAGGGCTCCCGGCAGGTCCTCTCGGTGCTGAACCGCGCCGGGTTCCGCACCCTGGCCGGGCACGTGATGGTCGCCGCCGCCACGGAACTGCCGCGGATGGCCGGCCCCGGGTGGCTGGCCCCGGCCTGGCGCTACCGCACCGCTCTCTGAGGCTCGCCGCCCGCCGCGTCGAGGCGCCGCTCACGACCGGGGCACTGGCCGCCCTCCGGCTGTCCAGGCGCAGCCAGCTTCTCCCCGGCCTGGCCGCTGCCCGGCCGGTTCGGCCGGGCAACTGGCTCACACCCGCATGTCCTGCAGGTCGAGACTGGGCTGGATCGGGTCCTCCGGGGTCGGGAACCGCTCGCACAGCTGGTTGTAGTAGCGCCGGACGCTGTCCGCGCTCACCGGCCCGTCCCCGGCCTTGTTGCTCTTGAAGCCCCTCGTGTGGAGGAAGTCGGCGAGCTCCGTCTGCTCCGGGTGCCGCTGGTGCTCGGTGACGAAGGTGAAGAAACCCTCAGCCCAGCCGGACGGGATCCGCTGGGCGTCATCGGTCTGCTGGGTGACCACCGGGCCGGCTGCCGAGCCGAGCGCCGAGACCCGAGCGGCGGGCACGGACTGCGCGGAGGCCTGCTGCCATCCCTCGTCGACGGCCTCCTCGGCCGGCTGCGCAATGCCGCTCTGCGCAGCCGGTGCCGCCGGGGCGCCGTGCGCATGGCCGATGCGCAGAAGATCGTCTTCCGGAATCGCCCCGTCCGGCGCCACAAAGAGCTGCGCAATGCCGAACGGCGCCTCGGCCTGCTCGGCTTCTCCGTGCGCAATCACTGGGCCATGGCCATTGACCTGCATAAACACCGGATTCGGTTGCGCGGGCGCAGGCTGCTCAACCTCCGGTTCCGGCGCCTGCGCGGGACTCTCCTGCGCATGATCATCCTGCGCAATCGGCTCGGGTTTCGGCTGCGCAAGGGCCTTGCGCAGCGCAATCTCGCCCGGCAGCGGCTGCGCATGCGCAATGGCCTGGTCGTCCTGGCGCGCGGCGGCGCCGAGCTGGCGGGCGCGCTCCTGGTGGGCGAGGAGGCGGCTCAACGGTTCGGCGTCGACGCCGACGGCGGCCAAGCCCGCCTCGTAGGTGACCTCCACCGGCACGCCGAGGTCGGCGAGCTGCAGCGGGAGCCGCGCCGCCGGGGGGAGCTGCGGCTTCCTGCGCGCGACAAGACGCCTGAACCTCGATGGGTGTGTCGTCGCGATGAGGACCCTGTAGGTGAGCCGGGCCTGTTCCCCGTGGATCGCGTCGCCGAGGCTGCGGATCTCCCAGAGCTGCATCCGGCGCCAGAGGCGCCAGGTCTGACCGGGTGCCAGCACCCACCGAATCAAGCGGATCCGGTCGATCGACCGGTCGGAGCTGAGCCGGGCCAGGCGCGCAACAGAATGACGGCCGGCCTCGGAAACGATGATGAAGAGGATCGGGATGACGGCGTGCATTCCCACGCCGAGCGGGTCCGGCCACGACGCCGACGCGTTGAACGCGATCGTGGCGATCGTGAGCAGCCAGGCGGTCGGGCGCAGCAGCGGGAACGGGATGCGCAGCCAGGCGAGGACGAGGTCGAGGGTCAGGAGGACGAGGATTCCGGCGTCGACCCCGATCGGGAAGATCCGGGCGAAGTCGCCCATGCCCTTGCGGACGGCGATGTCTCGGACGGCGAGGTAGGAACCTCCGAGGCCGATCGCCGCGATGATCAGTGCCCCGACGGCCACGCCGCCGATCAACCATTTGTGGATTGGCTTCAGGACCGGCCGGGTCACTGGCTCCCCCTTGCTTGCTCACGTACTCATGTTCAAGGGGTCACTGTTTCACGTGAGCCACCAGGTAGTCACAGGACATTGCGGCTAGGCGGCTTCCGGGCCCGTCGCTTGGAGCATTCGGATACTCAACGCCACCTCGCGGTCGCTGAGGGCGAGGGGGCGTCCGCCAGGGCGGTGGCCGGCTGGCGGGCTGTCGGTCAGGGCCCGATGACCAGCCAGTAGATCAGGTCGGCGTCAAGTTCCCTTTCTTCTGTTCGGCTCCATAGGTCGCTTCTGACGGCGCAGATTGGGCTCTGGCCTCGTGGTGGCTCGGTTGCTCTGGGGATGTCTCAGCGCCTGGGGCGTAGTGCCCACACGGCCCAACCGAATTCCACGCCCGTCATGACGCATCCTGCCGCGACGGCGCCCCATCGCCAATTAGAGGCACAGTCGACGTGCGGGGGCACTGCCAGGATGGTTAGGCCGGAGGTCAGGAGGAGCAGTCCTGCGCTGTAAAGCCAGCGGGCAATGTTCGCTCGATGGCGAAACTTCTCGCCTTGAGTCTTGAGGATGTCACTGAGCTGCGTGCGCCGGTACTCCTGTTCCCAGTCGGGATACCAGTCCATCAGGTCCTTGGGGGTGACGGAGTAGTAGCGGGCCAGGAACGTGACTTGCACGGCGCTGATGAGCATGAACGCGGCCAGCACGAAGAGCAAGAGGGCCTGGTCAGGCCATCGAGCAGTGTCTGGCTTCAGCGAGGTCAGGATGATCACGGAGATGGTCAGCGAGAAGCCAGCCAGGAACGGGGCCGCGACGCTGCCCATGCTCGCGATCGAGTCAGTGAACCCCCAGGTGCCAAGGGGGGTGATGTTGCCCCACCAGTGGCCTCGCTCGGCTGGCGGCTTGGGGTCGCGGGCGTTGAGCTTCACTGGCGGTTGCGGGGCGTCTTGGGGGTGCCTCTCCAGCTGGGCGTTCTCGCGAAGGAGTTGCACAGCCTCCCGGAGAAGCTGCACGGTCTCCGAAGGAGGCCGCACAGCATTGATGATCTTCCTCCGCCAGTGTGGGTCCACGGGCGCCGTCCTCACATGAGTGAAATCATATGAACAGTCTCCCCTGAATCATCTGCCTAGTGGTCGTGTGGGGCAGCCTGATGGCCAGAAGATTACGTGCGCTTGCCAAGCTCAACCAGTACGGCCCGCGAACGGCCGGAGCCCCGCCGTCAGGTAAGCCCGTGAAGGCCTGTGAGCAGTGCGGGACAGCACTTCCGGGGCACCAGACGTGGTGCCCTGCGCTCACCGGGCACGAGCTGGCCCCGGGGGCCCACTTGGTGGTGCTGGGGAGAGGCGCTGTGAGCGTGAACAAGGAGCCTGCTGAGCGGGTACGTCGGCAGGGTGGGTTTGCGGTGAAGTTGCGCGTCAAGCAGTCCAGCACCTACCTCGGGCTCGTGAAGGCGGAGCCGGCGAAGGGGCTTCGCTTCGTGACCATGCAGGAGGGTGACCTCGCGGAGGTTGTGAAGCTTGTGAAGCCAGTACCGGAGAAGGTACGGCGCAAGGCGATCAAGAAGGTGGGGAAGTCCAGGAAGACGCGGTAGAAGAACCCATGCGGCAGGAAGGCACCGCCACACCACCTAGTCGCACCCGACGTGAGATCTCGCATCGGATGCGAGTGCTCACCGGGCGGCCGCCTGCTTCTCGCGTAGTTCGGCGAAGGAGTCGGAGACGGGCATCCGCAGCGCGGCGACGGCCTGCTCGGTCGTGTTGCGCCGCACGTACTTGCGGTAGCGCTCGGCGAGGGCCGGGACCTGGTCGAGCGGGGTGGTCGCGAGCTCGGCCTCGTAGGTGCCCAGTTCGATCGGCACCTGGAGCGCCGCCAGTCCGGACAGTGCGGCCCGGAGTTCCGACAGCGTGCTCATCGGCGGTGGCTGGGGTGGGGAGTGATGGACTGCGATGCTCACGGTGCTCTCCTTCGTCTCGCGGACGACGCTACTCGCCTCGGATGAGCCGGCGAAGGGATTCGGCCGAGATCCCCGACGGCTGGCCGACCGGGTGTCAGACGTACGCGGGGCCCGTAGGACAGGTGGACCATCATCTGCACGACACGCCGAGAGGAATTTCGGCTTATTAGCTTGCTGATGGTGCGATGGGCAACAATGCCCCCCATGAACGCCGCCCCTCCGCCCGAAGCCTCGGCCGCCCCCCGGCGTGGCCGCGGACGGCCGCCGGCTCCGCCGTCCGACTGGGAGCCGTTCGGCACGTATCTGCCCGAGCCGCTCGCCCGGTCGTTCAGGGCCGCCTGCTCGCTCAGGGGTATCCAGTTGCGCGAAGGCACCCGTCAGGCCGTTGAGGAGTGGGTCAGGAACCAGGCGGCCCTCCAGGCCCCGGAGACCCTGTCCGATCCGGCCCCGCAACCCGAGCTCCCGCCGACCTAGCCGCCCTGTGCCGGGCCGACGCCCGGCAGTCCTCCATCCCGCAGAACAGAGTAGGTTTCCGATGATCGTCGCCGCCGTCTCCCCCCGGTCGACCGGCAAAACCACCGTCATCTGGTGGCTGTTGCACGCCCTCGCGAAGCGCGGCTTCCCGGTGAAGGGATTCGACGCCGACGAGTCCGAGCAGCTGTACCGCTGGTGGAAGGCCCGGCTGCAGGACGAGGACGGCCTGCCGGTGGATGGGCTCGACTTCGCCGTGGAGAAGCTGGCCTCCAAGCGATTCCACGAGGAGGCCCCCGGCCGGATTCCCGAGGGCGGCATCGGCGCTGTGGACTGCGGCCACCTGGAGAACCACGCCGGCATCGGCTGGAGCATCCTGCGCGTGGCCGACCTGGCCATCGTGGTGTGCGCCGCCACCTCCGGGGATGTGGAGCGGATCGAGGAGCTGCCGATGGGTCACTTCATCGACCAGGTCATTCCGAAGCGGGCGGACAAGAAGCGGCCGGCCACCTGGGCCCTGATCGTGCGGGTCCAGCCGGGCACCACCACCGCCCCCGCCGGGGTGCGGGCCGACCTGGAGGCTCTTGGCTTCAATGTGTTCGACACGATGATCCCCGGCACCCAGCTGTACGCCGGCACGGCGGAGGGCGTGCCGGTCGACCCGACCGGTTCGGCGTTCGACGATCTTGTGACGGAGATGGAGCGCAGGGGGCTGATCAGCAAGTGAGCACCAGGACCAAGGCGCCCACCAAGGCGGAGCTCAGGGCCATGCGGGAGGCGCGCCGCCAGGCCGAAGCGGCCGCAGCGGCGGCAGCTTCAGGCGCACCGGCGGCCGCCGGTGAGGGCGAGGGGCAGCAGGAGCAGGGGCTGGTTCCGGCGGGAGCGCCGGCGGAGCCGGTGTTCGCGCAGGGGCGTCCCCAGCCGATGCTCCGGCTGGAGGACTTGCCCGACCCGGTCGACGCGCCGGATGCCGAGGGGCCGCTGAGCGCCGATGAGCAGGAGCGCTGGGACCTGTGCCGGCAGGGCTTCCGGCAGTTCAAGCAGGCCTGGTACGTCGCGGCCCGGGCGTTGGACATCGCCCTGCGCGGGCGGCTGTGGCGCGCGGACCACGACACCGCCGCCGAGTTCATCCAGGCCGAGACGGGGATGTCCACCTCGAACGCCTACCGGCAGATGGCCGGCTCCGAGGTCGCCGCCATCCTGGCCTCCCCCGCACGACGCGAGCTGGGGGCCGGGGCCGCGCTGCCGGCTGCTCCGGACGGGAGCGGGGACGATCCCACCGGAGTCGAACAAGAATCGAACGACTTGTCCCGCACGCGGGACAACGACATCCCGCACCAAGCCCCGCACACCGCGCCGGATGGCGGCGGAACTTCCGGGACTCCGGCCACCGCAGCCAACGGAGCAGTCTCGGTACCTTCAGTATTCGAACAGGAATCGAACGACTTGTCCCGCACGCGGGACAACGACATCCCGCACCAAGCCCCGCACACCGCGCCGACAGCGACGGTGGAGACCGACCGCCAGGAGGAGCCGCTGGTCATCAGCCAGCGCGCGGCAGAGGCCCTGAACCCGGTCCGGGAGGACTACGGCGCTCCCGCCGCGGCGGGCGTCTACCGGGCGATCAGCCGGGCGACCGGCAAGCAGGTCCTGAGCGGGAAGGTCATCACTGCGGTGATGCAGCAGCTCCCGCGCAAGAAGGACGAGGAGCTCACGCCAGAGCAGCTGCGCGAGCGCGTCGAGGTGATCGTCGCCGAGCAGGACGACTCCCGGAGCGACCCGGTGCGGGAGCTCTCGAAGTACGTCGCGGCGGCGCACAAATTCGCACAGCAGATGGCAGGGTTCCCCGACGCTCTCCACACGGCGGCAGCGCACGACCCCGATGCCACCGGCCGGTTGATCTCCCAGCTCCGGGACCACCTGGCCAACGTGGCCAACGTCCTGCCCCGCGAGTAGCCGGGGACCGGCCCCGGTCGCTCTCCGAGCACCGGTACCGGCCCCGGAAATGGACGAAGGCGGCCTCCTCACCGGAGGTCGCCTTCGTCCATTTCCGGCCCGCGCACTCAGGCCGCCAGATCCTTCAGGTCGGCGAGGGTGAGCTCTTGGGTGCGCCTGGCCTCCTGGCTCCCCAGGAACGCCTCGATCCCCGGAGCTGTCGGGGTGCGCCGGCGCGGCACCGCGATGAAGGTGTCGTGGCCGTCGGAGTCCGCGAGCTGCTGGATGTAGTCGGCCAGCGCGCCGCGCCCGCTCGCGCCTTCAAGGCTGTGGCCGCGCCCGTTGAGCTCGGGCAGCGGGTAAAGGGTGCCGCGGTCGGACCGCAGCCAGAAGAGCCCGCTGCGCCGGTCGATGATCAGCGAGGCGCAGGACTGCCCTTCGCGCAGACCGAGCGGGGCGTAGGTGCGGTGGGTCCAGCGGTCGGTCGGGCCGTCCTGGGTCTTCCAGCCCATGATGTCCGCCAGGCCGGGGCCCGAGCAGGTCCGGTAGTGCTCGGAGACGACGGGCATCCCCGTCTCCGGGTCGGTGAACGTGCGGTAGCAGGTGCATCCGGATCCCGCGATGGCAGCCGGGCTCGCCGTGTCCTCGTCCACGCAGGCGTGCCACAGCGCGGGGATCTTGTCGTTGTCGACCATCGTGGTGTGCAACGGGTTGGGGACGCAGCGCTGCAGGCGCCGCTCCCATTCCTGGACGTAGGGGCTGCTGCGCTCGATGACGACGGTGGCGTTCATGCTCGCGCCGATGATCCCGCGCTCGGGTTCGGTGTAGAGGACGAAGTGCGCCCAGGTCTTGTTCGGGTCGTACGTCAGCGTCAGGTCGTGCTGGCTCTCGGTCACCTGTGGTCGCCCCCTGAAGGTGTCTCAACGTGGCTGTTCGGTGACGCACAGTCTTCCAGGCCGGGGTTCAGGCCGGGGCGGATTCGCGGGGACCGGGGCCGGGGGCGCCGGGCCCGGCTCGCGGTACGCAGCAGGGTTCAGCGGCGGATCGGCGGGTAGCCGCTGGGACCGTAGGCGCGCAGCTGCGGGGGGAGGCCTTCGGGCCGACGCCACCACACGTCGAGGCCGCAGGCGCCGAGGGCGACGGCCAGGGAGCGGCGGATGGCCTCTTCGACGGCGGCGCGAAGGTTCCGGGCAGCGGGGCCGGTGGCGGAGGTGAGGCGGCGTGAGGGGTTCCAGCCGAGGTCCGCGATCCCGGTGGTGCCGTCGTCGGGGCCGAGGGGCGGGCACGGGCGCAGGGTGATGCCGGGGTCGCCGGGGCGGAGCGCGACGGGCAGGCCGGCGAGGTGGGCGCTGCGGTGGACGGCGGTGATGACGTCGGGCCGGATGCCGGGGGCGATGGGCGCGGGCCGGTGGGGGCGGGGGCCGGGCGGGTCGGCGAGGTCGCGGGGGAGGGGGTCTGCGTCGCTGACGCGGATCTCCCAGAGGTGGAAGGCCTGGCTCGCGGCGGTGCCGAGGAGGGGGAGGAGTTCGGTCAGGGCGTGCTCGACGGCGTTGACGACGAGCTGCTGCGCGGTGTGGGCGGGCTGCTGGTGCTCTTCGGTGGCAGCCGCGTGGGCGAGGCGCCGGGAGGGCAGCCAGTGCAGGGCGATCAGGCCGCGGCAGTGGTCGCCGTCGTCGAGGGGTCGGGCCGGGCGCAGGTGGACGCCGGGGCCGTGGCCGCCGTGTGCGAGGGGCAGGCCGGCCAGATTCAGGGCGTCCATCACCCGGTCGGCGAGGACGGGGTCGAGCCGGAGCCGGGCGGAGCCCGGTTCCGGCGGGGGAGTGGTCACCGGCGCAGAGCCCGCTCGGCGGCCTGGTGGTCGGAGCGGCGGCGGTCGGTGGCCTGGGCGGGGATGGAACCGAGGGCCAGGACCTCGTCCCGCACTCCGTAGGCGAGCCGGTAGGTCAGGGCCCGGGTCGCGGTGTCGAGCCAGGCCTCGGTGTCCTCGCGCGGCGGCATCGGGCCCAGGGCGGAGGCGAACCACACCGGGAGGAGGTCGGTGCCGGCGAGGGCGGTGCTGATGCGGTCCCGGGCGATGCGGACGAGGTGTTCGTGGGCGGCCTGACCGGCGGCCGCGGCCTCCGCGAGGGTCCGGTCGAGGGAGTCGTCGCGGTCGAGGGCGCTGCGGGCGGCGTCGGCGGCCACCTGGCTGCTGCGGACGTGGGTGTCCGCGGTACGCGCGTTCGTGGCGGCCTGTCCGTAGGCGGCGGCGGCACGTTTGAAGGCGTCGCTGCCATGGGTGGCGGTGGCCAGGGTGGACGCGGCCTCCAGGACGGCGGTGCGGGCCTTCTCCAGGCGGGCGCCTGCTTCCTGGTGCGCGGTCAGGCTGCGGACGTGGCGGGCGCGGTCGGCGGCGGGCAGCAGCTGGGCTTCGGCGGCCCGGCCGGCGGCGATCCTCTTCACCAGCTGCTCGGTCTCGTGGTCGGTGGCGTCGAGGTCGACGGCGCTCCCGCCGGCCGCGGTGCGCACCCGGCGCTCCAGCCAGGCGACCCGCTGGCCGAGGTCGTCGACCGCGCGGCGCAGGAACACGACGTCCTCGTCGTGGTCGTCGGCCCGTTCGACCAGACCCTCGATCTCCTCCTGCCGCTCCCGCAGGTCACGCTCCACGGAGTCCAGGCGCCCGCTGCCGCGGGAGCTGTCCTCGTCGAACTCCTCGCGCAGGCTCCGCAGGTCCGACTCCACGCTGCCCACCGAGTGGCCGAGCTCGCGGACCTTGCGCTCCAGGCCGGGGTCGTAGGGGCTGGTCACTTGCTGCTCCTGTTCGTGCCCGGGCCGTCCGGAAGGCCGGTGAGGTAGGCGCCGCCCTCGCAGGCGGCGACGGCGATGACCCACCAGGCGCTGAGCACGCCGGTGGCTACGGCGCTCAGCAGCAGCACGCCGGCGGCGCGCACCACCGCGCTGACCCGGTAGCGCCCGTGCGGGCGGCCCTTCGGCAGCGAAACGGCCTGCCAGCCGCCGGCCAGGGTCCCGCAGAAGAAGGGGATCAGGAGGAGCAGCCAGCCCCAGGACACCCAGCCGGGGATCACGGCGGCGGCCGTCAGGCCGGCGACCACAGCCGCGCCCCGGGAGGTCCACAGCACGAACGCCTGCGTGGCGCGGCGGGCTGGCTCCTGCCGCAGGCCGGGCACCTGCGCGTCGTAGGCGAGGAGGCTGTCGGCGGCGGCCAGCAGGGCGTCGAACGCGCTCTGGCGGCCGTCGGCGCCGGGTTCCAGCGCGGCCGCGGCGGCATGGTGCCGACCGACGTCCCTCTGCAGCTGTGCGAACCGTGCGGAAATCCCGTCCACCGTGCCCCTCCGTCTCCCGAAACGGCACCTGCCGCCCCGCCCCAGACGGTATCTATGAGCACTGACAGTTCGTCACCAATTCCGGAAAGTGACAGCCCGCCCGCACCCGGACCGGCGCGGGCGGCGCAGCAGAGGAGACCCGCTGATGGAGACCACCGCGCAGGCCGAGCCGGCCGGGACCGACCGGCAGGTGGCGCTGCTGCTCGCCGAGACCATGACCTCCGTCGTCAACGGCGGCCCGCTGCGCCTTCCCGAGGGGGTGAAGCTCACCGGCCCGGTCCGGGACCGCTTCCTCGGCATCGTCCTGGGCGCCGTGCGCCGGGTGTCCCCCGAGCATGAGGACGCGTTGCGCCGCGAGCTGTACGACAAGGGCGTCTACGCGCCGCCCTGCCTCGACCTCACCCCTTCCGGCGACCCGGGCGCGGGGCGTGCAGTGGTCGAGGAGGGCTTCCACTCCCTCCACCCGGAAGAGGGAGGCTGGAACATGGAGCGGTGGCGCCTGGCGGTGCCCGGCGAGGGCGACGACGACCTCGGCCAGTTCGCGGCCTCGGCCCTCCAGCAGCATCTGCTCGCCGCTCCCGCCCGCGACGTCGACCTGGAGCAGCTGCGCGCCGCGGTGGTGACGGTGCACTTCTTCCAGCAGACCGGCTTCGACGAGGACTTCGGGCTGGAGTCCTTCCAGGGCGTGCTCCACGCCTCCGGCTGCGGCTGGATCGCGATCGACTCCCCGGATCCCGAGGACGGCCAGGAGGAGATCCCCGACCCCCAGGTATGGACGTCACCGTCCCTCACTGGCCTGCTCGCGGCCGCCGGCGACCGCTTGTCCGGGCTGCGCCGGGGCCCCGAGGGGGCGGGCGACGACGAGTTCGAGTGCCGCTGGCTCAGTGGATACCTGCGTGAGGCACTGGAGGCGTGGCCCGGCCTGGAGTAGTCCCGGCGCGGGCCCGGCGGCCTACCGGAAAGGGAGGGAGCGGGTGCTCCCGCGCCGCCTGGCGTCCCGATGTCCCCGCCCGGGCGGGGATGTCCGGGATGGTCGGGCGCAGCGGGCCGTCGTTGTGCTTGCCGCGTTCGCCGGCGGCGGCGTGGACGCAGGTGAAGGACGGAAGGATTGCGCAGCATCGACGGTCCGCGCAACGGCGTCCTTGCGCAGAGATGATCATGCGCAAGGGCTTCTTGCGCAGGGCTTCACGGGCGTTGCGCAGCAGGGCGGAAGAGTCGCGTTTCTGCTGGTCAGACGTGCGCAATGCTTGCGCAATGACGCCTTGGGCTGGTGTAGCGGTCCGGCCGGCGCGTCTGCGCAGAGGTGACGTTCCCTGCTGGCGGAGGCGACCAGCCGGGCTTCGCCTGCGGCTACCGGGCGCGGATCGGGCGCTGTAGCGGTGGGTGCGGGCCCGGTGCCGCACGGGTCAGGGCGCGGCCCGGGCCGTGCCGACGTTTCGGGCCGGCCGGATCATGGCGAAGGCTCGGATCCGGCACCAGTTCGCGGGACTGAACGGACGTCGCGTTCACCCAGGACGTCGGCCACCCGCTCGGCCGCGCGTAGCGGCACGCACCGTCCGCAGGTCCTGCGCGTGCACAGCGCGGCGGGTTGCTCCTTCGGCCACAGGCGCCGCTTCCAGCGTTCGACGGCGCACTCGGAGTCCGGCCGGGGCTGCGGAACGAGGCCGAGTGCTGCGCGGATCGCCGCCCTGGCCCCGGCGAGGGCGCCGGCTTCCTCGGGTGTCTGCAGCAGCCGGAGGGCGAGTTCGAGCTGCCGCCGGCCTTCCAGGAGTTCGGGGACGTCGCCGATGGGCAGGGCGGGGCCGCAGGCGAGGTCTGCGGCGTTCTGTTCGTCGCGCCAGGCCAGGCAGGCCGGGTCCTTGCGGGGGTCGTACCAGGTCACGCTCGCCGGTATCGGCAGGCAGGCCGCCAGCCTTGAGCCCGTTACCTGCTCGCCGCCGGGTCCGCGGGCCGTCGGGCCGGCCGGACCCGGCGGACGGGACAGCCGCGCTGTGGTCCGCCGGGCTGCCGCCTTCACGCGGGTGGTGCGCCCGGATCAGGCCAGCAGGGCCGCCGCCGGTGCGGGGGTGTCCGTGACGGTCAGGCGCACCGGGCGCAGCGGGCCGTCGTTGTGCTTGCCGCGTTCGCGGGCGGCGGCGTGGAGGCTGGTGATGCCGTAGTTGGCGAGGTGCAGCGGGTGGGGGCGGTCGTCGTCGTAGTCCTGCTCGTGGGGCTCGGTGTCGAGGTGGACCAGCACGGTGGCGGGTGTCTGGAGGGAGCCGTCGGCGGCCGGTTCGTCGAGCAGGCCGATGTAGGGCAGGGAGAGCATGACGTCGACGGCGTGGCGGTCGAGCGGGGGTGACCACAGCGGCCAGGCCATCACCGGTGTGGAGCTGGCGGCGGTGCGGTGCCACAGGGTGGCGGTCAGCTCGGGGCCCTGGATGCCGGCCCGGGCGCCGAGGCGGGTCAGGGCGATGGAGAGCGTCGCGAGCCAGGTGGCGCCGGGCACGCCCCAGTTGTTGGGCTTGCCGTCGGGGGAGAGGTGGGCGGGGACCGGGGCCTGGTGGTCGAGGCCTTCGCCGGTGATGCCTTCGTAGCGCTTCCAGCCGGTGAGGGCCTCGGTGAGGAGGCGGGTCGGGTCCGCGCGGACGGCGTCCAGAGGGGCGGCGAAGAAGGAGCGGACGGTCTGCTGGCCCTGGCGGGCGATGAAGGGGGTGAGGCGGGCCCGCTTCACTGGCTTGGCCCCGGCCGGGTTGCCGCGGGGCGTCTTGAGGCTGTCGCAGTGGATGCTGAGGATGCTGTCCACCCAGGCGGCGGCCTGGTGGCCTTGCTCGGTGATCAGTGTGCGCTGGAGGGCGACGGCTTCGGCCCGGGTGAGCCGGCTCGGGTCGTCGCCCGCAAGGCCGTTGCGTCGGATGGGGTAGCCGCTGACGCCGGGGATCACCTGGTGGGGTCCGATGCCGTCGACGACGGCGGCCAGGTGGCGCACGACGTCCTCGACGCCGGTCAGGCCGGGGCCGCTCAGCACGGCCTGGCCTGCGCCGTTGAAGGACAGCCGGGTGTGGTCGAGGGGGGTGTAGAGGTCGAGGGCGGCGAGGGTGCCCAGTGCGGCGAGGAAGCCGAGGGGGTGGGTACCGTCGAGGGCCGGCAGGGTGATCGGCGGGTGCTCGGTGGTCATGGCGCTCCTTGTCCCGGAGGTGGTCGGGGCCCACGGTATGCACGGGGTGTGACAGCTCGGGTCGGTTTGCGTTGCCGTGCCGGCTGTGCGGCCGTCCCGTGGTAGGGGCGGCAGTCGGCTCGACTGGCCTCGGTGGGAGTGGAGGCCCACGCCCCAGCCCGCTGCGCCGTCTCGGGCAACCGGATCAAGCGGTGCTGGTGTGGCAGGAGAGGCGACCGCCGTCATTCCACACACGGGTGAGATGGCTGTCCGCCGGGATTACAAGCAGCTACTCACTCCTCCGGCTCCTCCTGCGCGTCGCCGATGGCGATGCGCAGGGCATGGATGCCCTGCAGGATCCCGATGATGGATTCCTCCGCCCGGCCGAGGGCTTGCCGCACGCCTTCGTGGTCGCCCCGCTCGTGGCGAAGGTGGGCGCCGAACAAGTCGGCCGCAGCCACTACCGCCCTGAAGGATGCCTGCCGCCCCGGGGGCGTCTCCTCCTCCACGCCCATCAGCTGCAGTCCGGTTCGCTCCAACCGGTTGGACAGCACGTTGGCGGAGAGAGCGGAGTCTGGCCCCACCGCCTCCGCCCAGCCGAGCACGGACTCGGCGACGTCCTGCATCTGTTCGTCCGCCATGCGGGTCGAGGCAGTCAGCTCAAGCTCCGCCTTGGCCAGTAGAGCTCCGAGCAGCCGCAGACGGTCCTCCTCCTCGGGGCCCTCGGGCCGAACCTCCGGGTCGAAGAGCGGCTCGGCGCCCATCGCCACCAGGGCCCGGTAGACCTGATCCGCGCTCACCGGGTACGCGCTGCTGATGCTCACGCCTCCAGCTTCGCCACGAGGTGACGCTGTCGGACGGTGACCACGCCGCGTCATGGAGGTTCCACTCCCGTGCGTCATGGCATATGGCTGGGCCTGCGGGGATGACGCGGACCTTGGCGTTCTCCCCGCTGTGGCCGGAGACGCCTCGGGCCACGATCTCGATCACGATCCAGGGGTCCGGCCAGGGCTCGCCCTCGCGGGTCTTGGGTCCCACCAGTTGACCTGCGACGGCACGAGGTAGTTCAGCCACACCCCGACCGGGCTGCGCGTCGCGGACGAGGGTGTACAGCCCGGCCCGCAGGGCCTCCGTCTGCGCCTTCGCCCGCCGCGGGCGCTTACGGGCTGGCGCTGTAGGTCACGACTCCAGTCAACACGTCCGGGATCGCCCGGGTGGCGTGCCGTACGTGGCGAACTGCCGTACGGGGCCTGACCAGCGTGAACGGCCCGGGGCCCGGATGGCCGGGCCTCCCAGCTTCGGGGGCGGGTTCGGGCCCAGGGTTGCCTTCGATGTCTTCTTCATGGTATCCATTGTCTTGTCACAACGGGTGTCTATCGTCTACCAGAGGAGGCCATCGTGATCAGCTTCGGACGCAAGGTCATCGACCGCGAGGACCTGGCCGTCAAGGCCGGCAGGGCCGTCGGGACGCTGCGCAACGCCGGTGTCTTCCGGGAGCTGGACGCGGTGGCCGGCGGCGGCCGCGGCGCCAAGGAGCTCTACGACCTGGAGCAGGCCTGCGTCGCGGCCGCCAACGCGCGCCTCGGCAAGGGCGAGGACCCGGTGCCGGTCCCGGCGCCGGCGGACTACGACGCGCTCGGCGCGCAGGAGCTGCGGGCCCTGGTCCGCGAGGTCCTCCTGCAGAAGTGCGAGGACGGCGCCGTGGCCGGCCTGACGGTCGAGGCCCTGGACGCCCTGACCGAGCGGGAGCTGCGGGACTGGGTCCGCGGACACGAGCTCCTGACGCTGGAGGAGGCCCGGATGTCGGTGCCTCAGGAACGCCGGCCGACGAAGTCGACGATGGAGTCGTACTGCAACGGCAGCAAGACGGCCCTGCCGCCGGCGGACGCCGTCTTCTACGGTGTCTCGTTCTGGTTCCGCGCCACCATCGAGGCCTGGAACGGGGCTCGCAAGCCCGCCCACGGCATCAAGGGCCACGGCCGCCCCGCCGGCACCGCCGCCGCGGCCGTCCCCGTCGCCGCGCCGGAGGCGGACGGGACCGTCGAGCAGACCGTCCAGGCCGACGAGCCCGCGGGCCGGCCTCAGAGCGCCGCCGCCGAGCCGGTCCTGGAGGCCGCCGCCGGCCACACCGCTTCCGACGCCAACGCGGCCGGTGTCCCGGCGCAGCGGGCGGCCCGCACCGGGGCTCCGGCGCCGGGGGAGCCCGTCGACGGCGGGCGGCGCGCCCAGGCGGGCACCGGTGCGCCCGGAGGCCGTCGCCCGGGGGCGGACGGCCCGCCCGTCCCGGCGGGGACGGTCCGGCACGGCGACCGCGTCCGCGGGCCCCGCCGGGCGCCCGGCCGCGGGGGCTGCACCGGGATCCGGCGAACCGCCGGCGTCCGGGGCCGGTTCACCGCCGCGGCGGCCCCCGGTGCCCGGCCGCTGGCCGGCCCCCAGCCGGACGCCCGCTCGGTGCCCGGCGCCCGGCCCTTCGGACAGCCCGGGACGGGACTCGGCCGGTAGGCGGAACACCGCTCACCACACCACCACGCGCCGTTGCCCGGTCAGCCGTGACCGCCGGGCAACGGCGCCGTCGTCGGCGTCCGGGTGGGGGGCGCACCCCCGAGCGCCGGCGCAGGCCGCCGATCCTGCGGGTGGCGACGTGAACGCCCGTCCGGCACGGGGCGGCCGGCGGCGCACCGGAGGCGGAAGCGGCCGCGGTGTACCGGCCGGGCAGCAATCCGCAGATCAACCGCCGCGTGCGGCCGCATCGACCGCGGCCGCCGGTTCGTTGGAGGGGGCATGTCCCGCCGACGCCCCCTCGGTCCCGGTACTGCCCTGCGCGGCGCCCTGGACCGGGCCAGCTCACCGCCCCGCCCGTCCCTACGGCCAGGCAGCCGGAGTGGCTGCCCAACTCCGCACTCCAGGGCGTCGTCGAGGCCTCCCGCTCCCTGGTCGAGGCCTGCACGGAGCGGGTCGCCGCCCTGGAGGAGAAGGTCCTGTCGGCGGACTGCGACGAGCTGCGGGAGATCGCCTCGGAGGCCCGGAGACAGGGGCGCAGCCCCGCTGACGCCGTCGACGCCGTGGAGGCCGTGGTCCGGAACGCTCTGGGGGACCTCGGGCGGTGGGAGGAGGAGCTGGCGGGCCTGGCTGGGCTCCACCCGGACGTGGTCGATGCCGGGAAGGGCCTCGACGAGCGGCTGGAGTGGGCGCGGGTGGAGCTACTGCGGGCGGTTGCCGAGTACCACCAGGGGCTGGCCGGGCATCAGCGGCGCACGCCGCAGCCCTGGTAGCGGCCCAGCCCGGAGAAGGGGAGCGCCAGGGGCCGGGAGTTCGTCGCCGGCGAGCTCGCTGTTCAGGTGCTCGGCGTCGCCGACGAAGCCATGGCCTGACTGGAGGGCGGCCCGCAGTCCATCGACGGCAGCCCAAGCGGCTCCCGCCATGTGCGGCGGGGTGATCGGAGCCGGCGGGGTCAGTGCTGGTCGTCCAGCACGGCCGTTTCTGCCAGGCCGCCGTGGCCCAGCAAGCGGCGGGAGGCGGGCGCCTCGGCCGCGTCGGCGGCGGGCTGCAGGAAGGGTGCCCACTCAACCGCGAGGAGCCGGGCAGCGCTGGACGGCCGGACAGTGGTGTCGGTGGCCGGGTCGGAGAAGGGCTGCCACAACGGGCGCCGGTCAGAACTCATCGCCAGTTTGCCAGGTCTACCGTCTCGCGATGACGGGGCCGCCGTGTGAGGGCCTGGTTGATGCCTCGATTTCGCGGGCACGTCGGAGTGGGGATGCTGCCGTCAAGTTGGACTGGGGCACGGCCAGTGCAGGCCTGTGTACCCCGAGGAATCAGCCGGCCCAACGCGCACCCCCGCACGGCGAACTTTGGGCTCAGGGTCCGACCTTGTCCGTCCGGCCGCATCCCCGGCGGGACGCGGCCGGACTGGTCCGCGGATGCTGTGGTTTCTACTGGCTCTTGTTCCCGCGGCCGGGGCCGTGACCCGGGCGGCCGTACCGCCAGGGCAGCGTCTTGCGGGGGTCGTACCAGACGCGGGGCTAGCCGTTGCGGGCTTCGCCCTCCCCGTCGTCCGCCGCGTCCTGCGGGCCGATCCAGTACAGCGCGCCCGGGTCGTCGGCAGGGTGAACCGGCCGCGTCTCCGGCAACCCACGGCGCTTGGCGCGCTCGCGGCGCAGGGCCTGGGCGAAATGCGGCCGGGCGCGGGTGCGGGGCCGCAGCCACTCCCCGCCTGCGGCCGTGTGGCCGGTGGCGCAAAGTGGGCGAACCGGTGGTCAGGGAACGATTACGACAAGGATCCACAGGTGGGGAACCGGCGGATCCGGCAGGATGACGTAGTGCGCGATGATCCCCGGCAGGTGATCTCACGGACGGAGTCGTCCAGGTCGTAGCAGTCCGCCTGCGGCCGTGACCAGGGGGCCCGGCTAGGTTCGTCGACGGCGCCGTGGAGGGCCTTGCGGTCCTGCTCCGGGAGGGTGCGGATCAGGGCGGCGGTCTCGGAGGAGAACCGGGCCCGGAAGTGTCGGTCGCTCACGGGCACCGCGACCGCGCCGATGGTGGCTGGCTCCAGGAACGGGGTCCTCACCACTGCCAGCAGCTGGCTGGGAGGTTTGTGAGGGGTCAGTGCGACCAGTGGGCGTCCTCAACGTCCGGCTGGAGAGTGGCGGTGGGCCTGGCGGACTCCGGGGCGTACTCAACGCCGTCGCTGCGGATGGACATGGTCAGGATGAGCGTCTGGTCGGGGTTCGGCATGAGGGCGACGTAGACCCTGATTCCCTCGGGGGATTCGGCACTGAAGTGGTAGTCCGGGCCCTTCTCCGGCTCGGTGGGGGTCCAGATCCAGCCCTGTTGCTTGTAGCCGTGCAGCTGCCATTGGGTCGCGATTCCGCTCGCCAGCTCCCTGCGGTGGGTGTCGAGGATCCTGGTGCGGGCGGTGAACTGTCGGTCGACGTAGGAGAGCTTGCTCGGCTCCCCGCTCGGGTGCCGTTGGTCCTGTTCGACGGTGTAGCCGGTGTCGCTCAGCACCAAGCCTGGGCTGAGGCCAGCGACGGTGTCGCGAAGCGCCTGCTCGCTGCGTTCACGGAACTCCGCTGCGGTGAGGCGGACGCGTTCGGGCCCGGGCTTCGGCGCATCCGGATCTTCAAGCCCGATGTACCACCACACGCCCGTTTGGAACACGAACACGGCGAGAACCGCGGCGATGAGACCCACCACAGCCCCGAGACAGCCCTTCGCCAACCCCTTGTCGAACACGCCGACCCCTCCCCGTCCCGCTCAGTACAGCCACCGTAGGTGGGCAGGATGGGCCGGTGCCTGAGTATCCGTACTCAGGCACCTCCTGCTGGTGGACGTCGCACATCGCAACGGCCGCCGCCTAAGCCGGACCGAAGTGGGCCACCTCCCACTGGTCGCAGCCCGCCTTCCTGCCCTCGGGGAAGGGCTGAGGCAATGCCCCGGGCGCTCCACTCGGCTGGTTCGGTCCCCCACTTGTCGGTACGGGCCGTTACCCGAGAGAGAGCAGGTTCTGCTGGTCGGCTCCGGGCGCCGCCGGCTTGCCGTGCACGGATCGGCTCGCACACCCTCCCCGGGACTCGCGGCAGCCCGGCCGCCACGTCTACAACCGGGGCTCGCGGCCGGGCTCAAGAACGGCGGGGGACGCTCAGCGGGCCCGGCCGGTGGGAGGCCGGTCGGGCCCGGCGGGGGCAGGTCGTCGGTACCGGATCACGCGGCGGTACCAGTCGTACTGGCCCCGGGCAGAGCTGGGGGACCGACGAGAGCCCACCGTCCGGCTCTACTGTGACTTCTCCGGACCTTGCTCGTCCTGTTCCATCTGGGCGAGGGCGGCGGCGATGCCCCAGGGGTCCGCCTCCTTCCACTCGCGTTGCTGCTGTTCGTGGGCCGCGCGTTGGTCGGCGGTGGTGGGGATGGCCGCGATCGCCTCGGCGGGGCGGCCGGTGCGGGCCAGCAGGTCGGCCAGACGGTTGGCGGCCGACCGGTGCGGGGACGAGCGCAGCAGGGTGACGGCTTCCTCGGTGCGGCCGTCGTCTTGGAGGAGGGCGGCGATGGATTCGTCCCACTGTCCGGGTTCGTCCTGGGGCAGGGTGGCGGCGAGTGCGATGGCCTCGGTGTGGCGGCCGGCCTGGCCGAGCAGCCACAGGCGCATGTGCTGGACGTCCTCGGGGTGGCCCTTGACCCACCAGCCGGTGAGGTTGTCCAGCACCTCCAGTGCCCGGCCGGGCCTGCCGTCGTCGACCAGAAGGCCGATCAGCTGGTGGACGACGCCGCCGTGGTCGTGGTCCTCGCAGGCGGGCAGGCCGACCTCGACGGCTTCGTCGATCCGGCCCTGGGCACCGAGCAGCGTCATCAGCCGCACACGGTCGTGGTCATGGTCGTGGACAGTGATGCGCTCACGCAGCAGGGCCTCGGTCTCCGGCTCCCGTCCGGCCCTGGTGAGCGCGGCGGTGTAGGCGCCGACGAGGTGGTAGTTGTCGGCGGCGAGCGCCGCGAGTTCCTCGGTCAGGCCCTGGCGGGCGAGCAGTGCGGCGTAGTACTCGGGGAAGTTGAGGGGGTGGTGGTGGCTGGCGGCCGTCTCCTCGCGCAGCAGCGCGACGGCCTCGCTCGCGCGCCCGGTCCGCTCCAGTACGGCGGCGATGTGGAGCAGCACCTCCCAGCGGGCCGGTCCGGGCCAGTCGGTCGCGCTTTCGAGCGCGCGGTAGAGCAGTTGGAGCACCTGCTCGTCGCGGTCCCCGCTCTTGGTCGCCTCGACGAGCTTGTCCAGCAGCCACGCCTTGTCCAGGTGTGGGGTGAGGACCGTGACGGCGTCGTCGGCCCGGCCGACGTTGGCGGCCAGCTCGGCGTAGCGGGCACAGTAGTGCTCATCGGTCCGTTGCTCGGTGTCGGGGCGCATCAGCGTGAGTGCCTCGTCGCCGTGGCCCTGGCGGGTCATGACGTCGGCGGTGACCCAGCGGGAGTGGTTCCAGCCGGTGGCGGTGAAGGGGGCCAGGACCTCCAGTGCCCGTTCGAAGCGCCCGTCCGTGCTCAGGGCTTCGGCCGCGGCCTCGGCGCAGTGCCAGTCCTCCCGTTCCCGGGCTGCCTGGATCACGACCTCCAGGTGTCCGTGGGCGATGAGGGTGCGGGCGAGGTGCGGGGGAACGCCGAGGAGGGTGTGGGCCTGCCAAGCAAGATCGTCAACGTTCATACCGGGGACCCTACGAGCCACCACCGACACGCGGTGCCCGGGCGCGTCGTCGTGCGACTGCCCGGGGCGGCCCGACGATGACGTGGTGAACCTCTTGGGATGCGGGCACCCGGACCGGGCCGAGCGCGACGGCCACTAAGCGGCCGAGCGCGAGGTCCTGGCCGACGACCTCGGCGACGTGGCGACGTCCGGCGGTGCCGTGGCGTTCGGCCAGGTCAGGGCCAGTCGAGCTGTCAGTGCGCTCGCCTACGGTTCGTGATCATGACCCGACGTACGCGCTTCATCGTCAACGAGCACCCTGCCATCGCTGCGCAGTGGCACCCCACCCTGAACGGCGACCTCGACAGGGCGACCATTGGGCCGGGGTCGCATCGTCGGGTGTTCTGGCAGTGCCCGGCCGGCCACGTGTGGCAGGCCGCCGTACACAGCCGGGTGGCCGGCACCGGCTGCCCCCGCTGCGCGGGATACGTGACACGGGGGAAAGTCACCCTGGCCGAACACATGCCTGAGCTGGCAACGCAGTGGCATCCCCGCAACACGGTCACCGCCGACAGCGTGGGCCCTGGCTCCAACCGGAGGGTGTGGTGGCGTTGCCCTCGCGGCCACGAATTCGAGGCGCGAATAGCCAACCGTGTTCGGGGCACCGGATGTCGGCGCTGCGGCCGCGATGGGGCCGAGGTTCGTCCTCTGAGCGAACTGGCCGACCTGGTCGCGCAGATCGATGTGGACGCCCACCCGGACATCGACCCCGCGGAGGTCTTCACCAACTCCGCCCTGAAGATCACCTGGAAGTGCGATCGGGGCCACCGATGGACGACCAGGGTCCGTAACCGGGCCATCTCCGCCACCGGCTGCCCGCACTGCGCAGGGCGGACGAAGGCGCCCCTGCTGGAGCAGGCGCACCCCGCGCTGGCCGCTGAGTGGCACCCCACCCGCAACGACGGCCTGCCCCTGTCGACGATCACCGCCGGGTCCCATCGGGTCGTCTGGTGGCAGTGCGGCGACTGCACGGGGGAGTTCCGCGCCCGGGTGTTCTTTCGGGTGCGGGCCACCACTCATTGTCCGCACTGCTCGCGCCGGATCCGCTACCGGGACCTGGCCACCGAGAACCCCGAGCTCGCCGCCCACTGGCATCCGGCCCTGAACCAGGCGCTCACCCCCGCCGACGTGACGGCGGGCTCCAACCAGATCGTGTGGTGGACCTGCCCCCGTGAGCACGAGCCCTGGCAGGCGATGGTGGCCATGGTCTTCCTCGGTCACCAGGCCTGCCCCGGCTGCCGGCGCACCGGGATCTCACGGCAGGAGACCGACCTCTTCGCCGAGCTTCAGCACGTCCTGGGCGGTGGGGTGCAGCAGCACCGGCTGCGGACGGCCACGGGGGTGTGGCGGCTGGACATGGTGTTCCCCACCGTGGGGGACAGCCGGGTGGTCGTCGAGTTCGACGGGTCCTACTGGCACCGGAACTCCCACGAGCGGGACCTGCGCAAGGCCTTGGAGATCGAGCAGCTCCGGCCCGGCTGGACGGTGGTGCGGGTCCGCGAGGATCCGCTGCGGCTCACCCGCGCCAGCGATGTCGCCGTGCCTCTGCTGGCCGATCCGTTCACTACGGCGAGCCTGGTCGTGGACCACCTGATGACGCTTCTGCAGTGGCCAGAGGAGACCAGGGGCCGCGCCAGGGCCTACACCAGGGGCGGGGGTCGGCGCGGGCAGCGACTCGCTGACCGGCTGACGGCCGAACGGCAGGCTGGGCCGCGGCCGGAACTTCCCGCACCCCGAGCGCACCAGTTCGCTGTCCCTGCCGAAGTCCACCAGGGCACGCTCTGGTGATCCGGCCGCGAGCCCGCGCAGACCAGGCCGGATGCGGCTCCGATCCACAACCGGCGAGGTCAGCGCTGGTCGTCCAGCACGACCGCCGCTGCCAGGCCGCCGTGGCCCAGTGGACGGCGAGAGGCGGGAACCTGGGGCACGGCGGCCGCGGCGGCGGGCTCCAGGAAGGGTGCCCGCTCGACCGCGAGGAGCCTCGCACCGCTGGACGGCCGGACAGCGGTGTCGGTGGCCTGCTCGGAGAATGGCTGCCACAGCGGGCGCCGATCAGAGGAACTCATGTTCGCCAGTCTGGCAGGTCAACCGCCTCGTGGTGACGGGGCCGCCGTGCGAGGGCCAGTGGATGGTCTTGGAGCCGGTCGTCACCAGCGGACAGTTCAGCGTCTGCGCCAGGGAGACGCAGGCCGGCCCCCAGCCAGACACCCGCCCGGTCCCCGGCGCCCGGCCCGTCGGACAGCCCGGGACGAGATCCAGCCGGTAGGCGGAACGCCGCGCACCACACCGCCACGCCGCGGTGCGCCGCCCGGGCAGGAATGCGCAGATCAACCGCCGCGTGTGGCCGCATCGACCGCGGCCGCCGGTTCGTTGGAGGGGGCATGACCCGTCGCCGCCCCCTCGGTCCCGGTACTGCCCTGCGCGGCGCCCTGGACCAGCTCACCGCCCCGCCCGTCCCTACGGCCAGGCAGCCGGAGTGGCTGCCCAACTCCGCACTCCAGGGCGTCGTCGAGGCCTCCCGCTCCCTGGTCGAGGCCTGCACGCAGCGGGTCGCCGCCCTTGAGGAGAAGGTCCTGTCGGCGGACTGCGACGAGCTGCGGGAGATCGCCTCGGAGGCCCGGAGACAGGGGCGCAGCCCCGTCGACGCCGTGGATGCCGTGGTCCGGAACGCTCTGGAGGACCTCGGGCGGTGGGAGGAGGAGCTGGCGGGCCTGGCGGCCGCGCTGGTCGAGCGGAGCGCGCGGGCTGGCCTGGCTGGGCTCCACCCGGACGCGGTCGATGCCGGGAAGGGCCTCGACGAGCGGCTGGAGTGGGCGCGGGTGGTGCTACTGCGGGCGGTGGCCGAGTACCACCACGGGTCGGCCGGGCATCAGTGGCGCGCGCCGCGCCCCTGGTAACGGCCTGGCCGGGGGTAGCTGCCAGGAGGGCCGGCGCCTGGGACCGACGGCCGGGCCGTCCGAACACGACATGACCGTGCACAGCTTCAGCGACACCAACCCCGACCCCGTGAGCGAGACCGTCACGGCCGTCGCCGGCGGACTCCCGCGCCGATCCTAGGCCCCCGGCCGCCGCAGCGGCGATGACGCGAGAGCGCCGACGGCGCTTGCCCCCTCGAACCAGCAGCGCCAGGCCGGCTTGCCCGTAGCAGCCCGGCCGGGCGGGCGTGCCGGCGAAGCGAAACCCGGTGCGCGACGAAGGCGGCGGGGTGCAGAATCATCGGCCATGCGGCAAACCCTCTCCCCCTACCCCGTTCCGGAGAACCAGTACTTCGAGCGGATCCTGCGCCACGACCCGAACTCGCTGACGCAGTTGATCGCGGCCACCAGCGCCGACCTTCCGCCCGTCCGTGACCTGGGTTCCAAGGGCCTCGGCCTGTACACGCCGGGGGCTCTGCTCGACGCGGCGTGGGTTTCTCTGGCCCGCGGCCGGGACGGCCGGCCCCCCGCAACCAGCGACGACCTCCTGGAGGTCCTCGACCTGTACCTGGCCCTGGACGACCCGGTCACCCGGGACCTCGAAGGCATGGAGCGCTGGACCGGGTACCTGCAGCGAACCACCCACCACCAGGGCCCGTGGCAGGAGGACCCCTACGCGCAGCTGAGCCGCTCCATCGCCATGCTGGAACAGACCCCCTACCCCGACGACGCGGACGACCCGCTGAAGGTCATCCTCCCGGGCTGGGACCAGGAGCTGCTCGGCTGTTCCCTGGCGGACTATCTCGGTATCGCCCAGCTTGTCTGGGCCTGCGCCACCGACCACCCGAATCCGCGCCGGCGCGGCCGGTTCGCTCTGGACTGGTACCCCGCCGAGGACTACGACCAGTTCGACGGCCTGCGCTCTCCCTCCCAGATCAAGGCGGTGCTGAACCGGCACTTCGTCACGACCAAGAACAAGCTCCGCGCGGCCTTCCCCGCGGACAGCGACCCGCTCGTGCGCCGCTACACCCACAACCCGCTGCGCTCCCGCCCGCTGGTCAACGGCGTCCCGGGCGGCTACCTCGTCCCGGTACCGGCCGCCGTAGTGGGCAAGGCCACCCCGCTCGGCCTCTACTACACCGGGGGCGACAACAACTCGGAGTGGGGTAAGGCGTTCACCAACGACCTCGGCAAGCTCTTCGAGCGCTACGTCGGCCGCCAGCTCGACCTGCTGCCCGACGCCGAGATCCACCCCGAGATCCTGGTCAAGATCTCAAAGAAGGAGAGCAGGAAGACGATCGACTTCTTCGTCGTCTTCCCCGACCTGGTCCTGCTGGTGGAGGTGAAGTCGTACCGCCCGAGCGAGCGGCTGCGGCTCGGCGGGCCGGACTTCACCACCCTCCTCGCCAACCAGTTCAAGACGCCGTTCACGCAGATCAACAAGTCGGTCCGCCTCCTGCGCGACGGCGGCCACCAGGAGCTCGCCGGCATCCCCACCGACCGCCCGATGCTCGGGATGGTGGTGACGATGGAGCCGTTCCACCAGATCAACACCCCCGCGCACCGGGTGGCCCTGCCCCACCCGGAGATCCCCGTGATGGTCACGTCCATCGCCGAACTGGAGGACGCGGTCACCATCACCGGGACCAGCCTGGCCGACCTGCTCCGCGCGGCCTACGACGCCGATGCCGTGTACCTGAGCCAGCTGTTCCCCCGGTACGAGTTCCTGGAGCACAACGCTGTCCTGGAGCAGGGCTGGTCCGCGATCCCGTTCGCTCGCCCCCGCCGGCCGCGGGCCCAGGACGGTCGTGTCGCCGAGTCCGGCGGCACCGGCTGAGCCGGCCCCCGACCCACCTGGCAGTCGGGGTCGTGGAACCACGCTGCCGGGCGATCCGGCCTGTCCCGGGCGAGCGCGTGCTCGCGGTCCTCGGCGGAGAGGAAGCGGTTGCGGGAGGAGAGCGCCAGCCCGTCCTCCTCGCGGCCGGTCGGCA